>CAZQFG010000016.1:0-28735 GCA_964592515.1 uncultured Chryseobacterium sp.
GTGGAATTGGTGTCGGAACAGGCAATCTATCTGCTAAATTAATTTCGCAACGTCCCACGCTCACCGAACAACAACTCCACAACATGGTCCGGATACAACACTTCTTTCTCCTTGGCGGCCTATTCATGGGCTCTGCACTTTCCGCACAGCCTGTGCTCACGCACGCCACCAACGCGCCCACGCCGGGCCAGTCGTTCACGCGTAACTACAGTCCCGGCGCAGACCCCGGTGCCTCGGGTGCCAACGTCACCTGGGACTTCTCAGCGCTGGCCATCGATAGCACGGAGACCGTACAGTTGGTCGCACCGGCATCAACGCCGTTCGGCAACCAGTTCGACGCGGCCACGGTGGCAGAGGTGAACAACTCGGGCGCCTTGTATTTCGCTTCTTCGGCCAGTGGTGTTCAGCGTGTGGGCGAAGCCTTCGACGGAACACCCTTGGCCTACACTGACCTGGGCCTCTACCTGCCGTTCCCCTGCGCTTTCGGCACCACATGGACCGATGAGGAGGCGGCCAACTATGTGGTCGAAGGAATGACGGTGGAACGAACCACTGCCATTACCGGCGAGGCCGATGGCCATGGCACGTTGCTGTTGCCCGGCGGTGTCTCCGCTGAGGTGCTCCGTGTTCACTGGCAGTCCAATACGCTTGAAGATGCCGGTGTCTTCTCCTTCACCATCGTGGTTGACAGTTACCTCTACTACGCCGTTGGTACCCCGTATCCCTTAGTTCAAACGGTGAGCAGCACGGTGGACTTCATGGGCAGCGCCGAGACCTTTGAGTTCGTGCAGTGGATGGGTGATCTCACCACCACGGTCTCCACCGAACAAGGTCCCACCGATCGCGCCGTGCTGATGCCGAACCCTGCACTGGGCAGCACGCAGGTGCAGCTTCCTGAAGGATTCAGGCGCGATGTGTACATCACGCTGAGCGATGCTACTGGGCGCGTGGTACGACAGTACTTCCTGATGGACGATGGTGATGGTCGCACCAACATGGACCTTGCCGGTCTTACCACCGGCCAGTACTTTGTTACCCTCGAGAACGAGCGCGGACAGCGCACCACCTCGCGATTGAACGTGCTGTAGGTCGGTGTGTGAGGGCATACGACCTATGGAATGGAACGGGCGGCGCACTGGGAAGTGCGCTGCTCGCGTCGTTCATGGTAAAGGTCAGCGCGAAATGGTGAAGCGCTGTGCCTCGCCACCATCAATGCGCAGCACGTAGGTGCCATTGGCCAATGCCGAAACATCGATGCCTTGGCGCAGGTCGTTCGTGGTCTGTTGGAGGCAAGTGCGTCCAGCGGCGTCCATCACCTGCACCGCACGCGTGCCGCTGGTAATAGCACCGGTGAGGGAGATGTACACCCGGTCGTTGGCCGGATTGGGGTGCAGGCGCATGGTGCTGGCAGGGGCCGCTTCGGCAACGCCCACGTTCAACGCGGGATCGATCCGCACCAGGGCGTGGGTGGTGGCGTTCACATACCAGATGCGGCCATCGGGACCCACCTTGATGCCCATGATGCCCGCCGCTCCGGTGTTGATGCGCCCCAGTTCCACCACGTTGGCACCGCTCTTGTCGTAGATCACGATGTCGCCCGTGGCATGGTCGCTCACCAGCAGGTGGTCGCCAATGATGTCGATACCCGCAGGCTGCACCAGTCCTTCGGTGATGATGGCCTCCCAGGTGTAGCCCGTCACCATGGTGTATTCCACATAGCTCTCCCAAGGGCCCAAGGTGGGCGTGCCACCCACGGTGCCGGTGCGCGTGTCCATGCGCAATACGCGCTGCCCGCCGTGGTCCACCACGTACAGCCATCCGGTGGCCTTGTCGAACACGTTGTGGCTCACCACATGATCGTTGGGGTCGCGGGTAATGGTGAAGTCGGCATAGCGGCGGATCAGTGCATCACCGTGGTAGTCCATGCCGGGCGTGTGGTCCTCGCGGAAGTCGTTCATCACGATGTCGCCCACGTAGCCGTCCACCACCCAGAAGCGGTTCCACTGCTCGTGCGCAATGCCCTGGCTGTTGGGGTTCACGTGCAGCATGTCCAGGTGGCTGCCCAACGGACCGAACACCGGTTGGGCATAGATCGCTGGGTCGGCGCTCCACAACGTGGGACCCGTGAAGGGCGTACCACCATTGTGGTTGGCGTCGTAAACGCCGGGACTGGTGGAGAAGTTGCCGTTGTCGCCCATGGCGATGGCGGTGGGCAGGCTCATGAAGTGCCAGGCGTTGGGGTCGCGCTGCCACAGGAAGTCCATCTCCGCTTCACCGGGATCGAAGAATCGCACGGTGCTGCCGCCACTCTGCTCCACGTCCTTGTTGATCACCCACAGTTCGTTGCGTGTGCGGTCGGGATGAAAGTCGAGGTCGCGCGGCACAAGTAGGTCCTCGTCGTCATCGGCCACCAGCGTCAGTGTGGGCGGTGCATCGAGGTATTGGTCCATGATATCGGGGATGGCCTGGTTCACTACCAACTGTGCGGTGCGCACATCGTTGGCCGGTGCCTGGTCTGGTTGGCCGTTCAGGTCGCTGGCCCATACCTCCAGCAACACATTGCCTTCGGTGCCCGGTGTCCAGGGAACGGCATGCACGAAGGAGCGCGATGCACCGCTCACCAACCCTGCGCTGGTGATGTTCTCGCTCACCGTGGCACCGCCATCAATGCGGTAGTTCAAGGTATAGCTATCCACCGTGGCCGAACCGTAATTGAAGAGCGTGCCGTGCACTGCCACTGACGCACCCACTTCGCAGTAGATGGATGTGGTGAGCTTGGATACCCCTAGGTCGTATTCCTGCGGAGGAAGCGCGGTGAAGGTCCATACATGCAGTCCGCCGGGAGCGTTGAAGGTGCCCACCACACCGCCTTCCACGAACACTTGGAAGGTGGCCTGTCCATCGCCATAACTATCGATGGAAATGATGTCGAACGCAGCGCCCTCGGTAAGGCACCATGGACCGGTGGGAATGGTGGTATTGTTGCCATAGCCACCGGCCGGAGAGGTCTGCGTGCCGGCAGAACTGCAGTTCAAGGCCGGATTGCCGCCGGAAAAGATGGTGCCGGTGCCACAGTCGTTACCAGTGGGCACCAACTGCCAGTAGGTCTCGTTGCCGTAGTCGTCGGTGAGCACGTTGATCTGCACGCTCACTTCACCGGCAGGGCATTGTGCCTGCGCGGTGAATGTCAGCGCCGTGAACAGGCCAGTGGCCAGTAGGGTCTTGTAGCGGTGTTGCATGGGGTCTGCCGTAGGGAGCGTGAAGATAGTCCGCCGGTAACGTGCAGGTGTCCCTCTACGTGCCTTCAGCACTCTGCTGACCAAAGCTTTTCGACGAACCCGCGCACCGTGCCGTTGAAGGCCTCGGTAGCCTCCCTGTTGCTCAGGTGTCCTGCATGCTCCAACACCACAAACCGTCCGTTCGGCAGGGCATCGGCCATGGCTTGGCTGGTGGGCAGGGGCATCAACGCATCATCGCTGCCGGTGATCACCAGTGCGGGCACAGTGCATGCACGTAACACATGGTGCCGGTCGGGACGTTCGCTCATGCCCAGCGCGGCGGCGGCCACGGCCTCGGGACGTTGCCGCGCGATCATGGCCTCCATGTGCGCCATCAGTTCCGGTTGTGTGCGCTTGGTGTGATCGCTGAGCAGTGTGGGCGCCATGGCCCGTGCGATCACGTCCACACCCTTCTCGAACGCGTTCTGTGCGGTGGCCCTGCGCGCGGCCTGGCCTTCGGGCGTATCGGCATTTGCGCGGGTATTGCAGAGTATCAGGCCCGCCACGCGTTCGGGCCATTGCTCCAGAAAGGCCATGGCCACATAGCCGCCCATGCTCAGTCCACAGAGCACCACGCGGTCCACGCCACGTTCATCCAACAGTGCCTTCAGGTCGGCGGCATAGGCCTCCATGGTCATGGCATCGGGCGGTGCGCGCCGGTCGTTGCCGAAGCCACGCAGATCGGGCGCCAGCACATCGGCCACATCGCCGAGGCCTGCCACCTGCGGGTCCCAAAGGGTGTGGTCCAGCGGAAAGCCGTGGATGCAGAGCAGGGTAGGGCGCACGGATGCCATGGCCGAAAGGTAGGCCCGTGTTTAGCTTGGTCCCCATGCGGAACCTCACGCGCACCCTTGTCCTCTTCTACTTAGGCCTCTTGCCTGTGCTCGGTCTGTGCAAGGAATACATCGTCCCCACCGGTGATGTCTCCGCCTTTTTCGCCAAGCTGCCTGCCGATGCCACCACCGTACGCTTCAGTGCGGCAGCGGAATACCGGGCAAACGGCGACATCGTGCTGCCTGCGCGTCAGTTGTTGGTGATCGATGGGGCAGGTTCGAAGCTCATCCTCGGTGCCAACAGCCACGGCTTCACCGTGCGCATCGCCGACCAGCAGGAGGCCAACAAACGCACATCTTCGCGCTACACCATCCGCGACTTCGCCGCCATTGAGGGTGGGCGCAAGGCCATCGACCTCAAGGCTACACTGGGCAGCACCATCAGCAACTGCCGCTTCACCGGACAGACCGAGGCCGCCATCGACCTCCGCTTCTGCCTGATGGCGCGTGTGCAGAACGTGCTGGTGACCAACCCCGCCAAACGCGGCATTGTGTTGCGGCAGGGCGATTGGCCCGGCGCCAACGGTGCCAACAGCCAGAGCAACAGCACCGTGCTGGACCAGTGCCGCGTGTTCTGTAGCAAGACCACCACACAGGCCTTCACCATATTGAACACCGGCGGTGTGCGCATGACCGATTGCATCAGCGAGGGCGCCGGGCCGGAGCACGACCTCTTCCTCAGCGCCACCATGGACGGCAACGAGGAGTCGCTGGCGCGCAACCCCGTGGTGAAGTCGTTCCACCTCTCCAACTTCCATGTGGAGCACAAAGCGAGGAAGGCCTCCATCTACGTGAACATGCCCGTGAAGGCCGTGGTGGACCTGCAGAACGTGTATTGGAACGGACCACAGACGGCGCCGGTGATCCTATACATGAGCGGCCAGCTCAACCTCACCGACATTGGCTGGTGGGACAAGGGCTACGTCATTGCCACGCGGGTAACCGCACCGCGCATCAATGTGGACCGCTGTCACAATGGTCTTTCCATTGATACCAAGGTGGGCGGCGCCGCCACCCGTTCCGGCGTGTTGGAACTGCGGCAACCTCTACTTGGCCAGGCCACGCTGAAGTTGGACCATGTGCGTGTTCAGCGACCGTCGATGTGACGAGCGGTGTTGCGTTCCGCTTGCCAGTGTCGACCTTCAACGTCATGAACTGGGACAAGCGTATCCTCTCTTTCCTGCTCATGGCCTTCGGCATCGTGTGGGTCATCACGGCCGTCGGTATCCTGGGCCTTGGCATCACCACCGCTTCGGGCAACGGCTACATCATCATGGCCGCGCTGTGCATGCTGGCCCCGGCCATAGCGGCCGTGGTGCAGCAACGCGTGTTCGACAAGGCAGCATGGACCGGCCTCGGCATGAGCGTGAAGGCCACGCGCTGGGGTGTGCTCGCGTTCACTGTGCTGGTGGGCGTGTGCATTGTGCCGCTGAGCCTGCTGGTCTGTCACCTGCTCGCACAGGCCTTTCCGCTGGTGGGCTTTGGTGAAGTGGCCATTACCACAGAGCACATGCTTGCCACTGCGAATGAGCTGAGCATGAATTACCGCGGCGCACCGCTCGATGCCGATGCCGTGGAGAAGCTCTCGCGGATTCCACCTGCCTTGGTGCTCGTGTTCGTTTCGCTGGGTTCCGTGGGTGGTGCTTTCACGGTGAACCTTCCCTTCATGCTGGGCGAGGAATTGGGCTGGCGCGGCTACCTGTGGCAACGCACGCAGCACTGGAGCGGCTTCAAGCGTGCCAGCTTCACGGGCATCGTATGGGGCTTATGGCATGCACCGCTCATCGCCGTGGGTCACAACTATCCCGGCCATCCGGTGCAGGGCATCCTCATGATGACCGCCTTCTGCTACGCGGTGGGCTTCTTGTTCGACTGGACCCGCACGCGAAGTGGCACGGTGTGGAGCAGCTGCATCCTGCACGGCATCATCAATGGCAGTGCCGGTGCCTTCATGCTCTTCGCCAAGGGCGGGCACCCGCTGTTCGGTTCCGTGGCCGGTGTTGGCGGCATCGTGGCCATCGGCACACTGGTAGTGCTGGTCGTGTTGCTTGATGGCACCTACCGCAGGCAGTTGCTGTAGGCTTACGCGATCACGGTCGCTTACGGCGCCACGACCTCGATCTCCAGGTCCTTGAAGCGCACCACTTGACCGGGCCTGATCTTGCAGGTCTTACGCAGCTCCACCTGGCCGTCCACCTGCACCAGTCCCTCGGCCACCAGTTGTTTGCCTTGGCCGCCGCTCTCGCACACGCCCGCCAATTTCAGCAGTTGGTTCAGTTCAATGTACTCGCCGCGCAGGTCGAAGGTGATGCGTTCCATGCCGCAAAGGAACTACTTCAACAATTCCTCGATCCACGCCTTTTCCTCATCGCGCTCTGCACCGGCCGGTTCCATCTCGTCCAGCAGGGCCAATGCCTTGCGTAGGTGTTGCCTGGCCTCTTCGGGCCCCGTGGGCAGCATTGCTTCTCCCAACCACGCGTGGAACAGATAGAACTTCGGGTACAGTTCCACGGCCAATCGGCTCACGGCCACCACATGGTCGGTCAGGTCGCTGCTGCCAAGGCGTGAGAGCATGCCGTTCAGTTCAGCCAGGTCGCCGGGTAGTACGGTGCTCATGAAGCCCCACGTGCTGCGCAGTTCGCGCACAAAGGCGTCAGGTTCCGGCAACGGTGTGCTTATGCGGTACGTACCGTCCACGGGCGCCAGCGTGTCGCGCAGGCTGTAGGGCGCGAAGTAGGTGGACAGCAGTTCGGGGAAGGCGATGATGGGCAGGGAGGTGTGGCCTGCCGACGGATATTCACGCCACACCAAGCGCCCTTCGGCACGCTCGGGCACGCTTCGCTCAACGGCCTTCAGCAATGGACCATGGTGCCCGCCGTCCTTGATACGCTGGGCACCGCCCACGGCCAGCAACACACGCTCGTCGGGGTGAAGGGCCAGGCGTTCGGTCACCAGGGGAAGCGCTTGGCCCACCTGGTGCAGGGGCGAAAGGGCCACCACGGCATCGAAGGCGCCGGGACGGGCCACATAGGCATACAAGGCGAAGCTGGCGGTGAAGGAATGGCCCACCAGCACCGTGAGGTCGCCGGGGTGGTAGGGTTCCAGCAGGGGAGGGAGCTCGTTCACCAACAGGTCCAGCAGCGGCATGGCGGGCTGGGTGATGCTGTCCGTGGCGCACTCAAGCACCCGGTCGGTGTGCGGCACGGATACCACGATGGCCTGCGGTACTACATGCGTGTATTGCAGGAAACGGAGGTCGTTCAGTACTGGGTCCGTGAACCACTCGTGCTGGCCATCGAGCAGGATGATCACGGGCATCCGCACCTGTGCCGACGCGTAGCGATGGAACTCGGGCACATGCACCACCACGTTGCGCTCGGTGCCGAAGGCCGCGGAATGGAAGCGCAGGGTATCGGTGCGCTGCGCATTTGCCAATACCGACAACAGACCGAGGAAGGTGGCCGACAAAAGTGATCTCATGCGCACGAAGATCACCCTTTCGTGCCCTTGCGGCCAAGCGCTTCCAGCACGTCGTTGCGACGCCGATGGCTCACGGGCACTTCCTGTCCATTGGTCAGCACCAGCGTGCCACCATCGCGGTGCAGGTACATGCGCACTAGTGCCATGTTCACCAGGTGGGAGAGGTGAACGCGCATGAAGCCGTGCGGCTCCAGGGCGGTCTCGAACTCTTTCAGGGTACGCGAGGCCAGCACCTTGTCGCCATTGGCCAGGTGGAACCGCGTGTAGTTACCGTCGCTCTCGCAGCGCACGATCTCGCTGGGCGCGAGCAGGTGAAACCCCTCGGCCGTGGGCAGGGTAAGGCGATCGGTGAAGGCCAGCCGCAGGGCCTGTGCCTGTTCGTTGCCGCGTTGTTCGGTGGTGGCAATGCGCTCCAGGGCCTCTTGGAGGTCGGCCCGCACCACGGGTTTCAGCAGGTAGTGCACGGCGCCGCGCTTGAAGGCTTCCACGGCATAATGGTCAAAGGCGGTAATGAAGATGACGCGTTGGTCCGTCCCCTCCAACCTGTCGATCACGTCGAATCCGGTGCCATCGCCGAGCCAGATGTCCAGCAGCACCACGTCCGGCCGTTCCTTGCGCAGCAGTTCCACTGCACCGGCCACGTTCTCGGCCTCGCCCACCACCTGCACTTCCAGCGGAATGCCGGCCAGTGCGGCACGCAGGCTGGCACGCGCCGGGGCCTCATCATCGACGATCGCCAGCCGCAGCATGTTCATCGAGGTTTCTAACGCGCATGCGCAGGATGATGTTGGTTCCGTTGGGCGTACCGTCGGTGTTGCGAAGGTCGGTCACCCGCACGGCATCGCTCAGGTTGGCCTGTTGGTCGAAGAGCTCCACGCGGCGCCGCACCAGGTCCAGGCCCAGGGAGGTGGTTCCCCTGCGGGAGGGTTGTTTCGCGGCGGCCTCCCGCCCCACGCCATTGTCGCTCACTTCGATGTGCAGCACTGATCCGGCCTGGTCGAAGAGCACCTGCACGTGGCCTTTGCGTCCTCCAGGGAAGGCGTGCTCCAAGGCGTTCTCCACCAAGGGTTGGACCAGCATGGGTGGCACGGCCACGCGCTCTGGACGCACATAGGGCATCACCTTCAAGGTCCAAGTGAACTGCCCCGAGCGCCGGTTGGCACTGATCTGCAGGTAGTGCTTCACCAGTTCGATCTCCTGTGCCAAGGGAATGGTGCGCCTGCGACTGGTCTCCAGAACGGCACGCAGGTACTTGCTCAGGTGGCCCACATGATCGTTGGCCAGCACGGCATCGCCGGTGGCATATAGGCCGGGTATGGTGTTCAGTGCGTTGAACAGGAAGTGCGGGTCCATCTGCAGGCGCAGGGCCTGTTGCTCCAGTTCGGCCTCGCGTTGGTAGGCGCGCTGGCGGTTGCGCTGCGCCATGGCCCAGGCAATGGCCGCAATGGCAATGGCGATCACCCCGATGCCGATGGCGATCCACCGGTTGCGCGCGGCTCGCAGGTCCGCCAGTTCCTGTTGTGCACGCAGTTCGGCGTTCTCGCGGTCGCGGTGCTCGGTGTCGTAGCGCAGTCGCAATTCCGACATCTCGCTGCTCACTCCGGCGTTCATCAGCGAGTCGCTCAGTGTATGGTAGGTGCGGTAGTGCTCCAATGCCTTCGCATGCTCGTCCATGTGCTCGTGCAGGGTGGCCAGCGAGGCATGGGCCTCCTTCATATCCTCCAACGAGCCGATTCGTTCGGCTATGGCCAGGCTGCTGTCGAGCAGGGGCGCGGCCTCGGCGTTGCGCCCCTGCATGCGGCGCACATCGCCCAGCCCGTACAGGCTGCGGATCTCCACTTCGTAGTTGCCATGGTCGCGCGCTTCGGCCAGGGCGGTGGTGTAGTAGTACGCGGCGCTGTCCAACTGCCCTTTGCGCTCGAAGGCCAGCCCCAGGTTGCTCAACTGCATCTCGCGTTCGGCGCCTTGGTCCATGCGGTCTTCGTGGGCCAGGCTCTCTTTCAGTACGGCCAAGGCGCTGTCCAGCGCTCCGGTCTCGATCAGCAGCACGCCCATGCCGTTCAGGCTGTTATGCACGGAGCTGGGGTCTTTGCTGCGCTTGATGGCGATGCTGCGCTGCAACAGGTCGATGGCCTGGGCCAGGCTGTCGCGGCGCCATTGCAGCAGGCTCATGTTGTGCAGGGTGCGGGCCATGCCGATGCTGTCGCTGCGCAGTTCCTTCAGCCGCAAAGAGGCGAGCCCCTCGGCCAGCGCACCGGCATAGTCGCCCTGCACCTCGTGCACCACACCGATGTTGGTGTGCGCACTGCCCATCCAGAAGGTGTCGTTAGCGGCCTCCGCAATGGCCATCACCTGCTGGTAGTAGCTCATGGCACTGTCCAGCTGCGAGTTGCGCTGGAACAGCTGGCCCTTTAGGGAGAGCGCGTGCAACCGCTGTTTACGCAGTTCAGGCACCCCATCGGTGGTCTGAAGGATGGGATGCAGCACACTGTCCACTTCGCGCATCCTGCCGGTGCGGAACCAGTTGCGTGCGCTGTCCAGCTCGGCCCGGTAGGTCACGGTGTCCAGCTGCACTTTTTCCGTTGTGCCGCGCGATGGGACCCCGCCGCCACAGGCGAACAAGTGTGCCATCACCAGGAAGATGAACGCTATCCTGACCATGCGCCAAATGTGCATCGTCACACCACGTTGCACGTATACGGTGTGCCGAGCGGTTCGGATCGCCGCTCGTCCTGTTGCGTAGCCGCGAACGTGCAACGGTTCGGAATGCAAGGGACCTGTGATGCGATCAGTGGCTGGTACTACAAGCATGCCCTTACCGACCGATGAGCACCGGCAAGCGCACGGTACCATCCGTTGTGGTGAGCAGCAGGGTGTGCATGCCTTCGGCCAGGTGCTGCACTGCGATGCCTTGTAACGTGGAACCCATGGTGCCCTCTGCTACCACTCGGCCCTGTGCGTCCACCAGTCTGTAACGTGTTCCGGCCAATGCACCACGCACCTGTAGCACTTCGCTGGCGGGTTGAGGTACCACGGTGATGTTCACGGTGTGGTAGCCGTTCAAGCCGGTGGTGCCGAAGAAGTAGGGCGCGCTGGTGGCGCTGCATCCGTTGGCATCGGTCACCATCACAACATAGTTGCCGTTTCCCATGGGCTCCAAGGTCTGCGTGGTGGCTTCGGACAGGGGCGTTCCATCAAGGTACCATTGGTACAGGTCGGCGCTGGCGGTGCTTAGCACCATGTCGCTCCATGTAATGATGGGGGTGGCGGGCGCGGGCACCACGGCCACGTTCACGGTACTCTGGCCTACACAACCGAAGGCATCGGTACCGGTCACGGTCCAGCTCTGGTCGGCAGTGGGCCACACGTTCACGGTGCTGCCCGATGTGCCGCTGATGAAGAGGTTGGGTGCCCAGGTGTAGAAGGTGGCCCCGGAGGCCGTCAGTTGCAGCGTATCGCCGGCGCAGAGGGTGCCGGTGCCCGTGTTCACCACGGGTGCTGGTGCCGGCACTACGTTCACTACCACCTGGTCGCTGTTCTGGCATCCTTGGGCGCTGGTCACCAGCACGGTGTAGGTGGTGGTCTGTGCGGGCGTGGCGGTGGTGGTGGCCGCATTGGGGGTGGCCAGGCCGGTGGCGGGTATCCACTGGTAGGTGCTGCCACCGCTGGCCTGCAGGTTCACGCTGGCGCCTTCGCACAGGTTCTGGTCGGCACCGGCGCTGGCGGTTGGCAGGGGGTTAATGGTCACGAAGTCGGTACGCGTCATCGAGCTCTCGCCATCGGCGGTCACCACGGTAAGGGTCACGCTATATTGGCCGGGATCGCTGTATTGCACCGCGGGGTTGGGCAGGGTGCTGGTGGCCGGTGTACCGCCCGGGAAGCTCCAGCTGTAGCTCGTGGGGGCATTGATGCTGAGGTCGCTGAACTGCACCACCTCGCCGGGGCATTTGGAGGCATCGGGCGAGGTGAAGTTGGCGGCGCTAACGGTGTAGCTGAGGCGCAGGTTGGTGAGCACGGGGTCGTTGCTGAAGCTGCATCCCACGCCGGGCTGGCAGGCATCATCAATGCGCACGCGGCCTTGCACGGTGGTGCCGCCGCCGTAAAGAAGGGCCTGTTGCAGCTGGGCCGCGGTGATGGTGGCCGTGCGCGATTGGTTGGAGCAGCTCAAAGTGCCGCCGGTCTCGGTGTACACGTTCACGTAGGTGCTGGCCCCGGTGCGGAGGTCTATTTCAATGCCCGTGGTGCCGAAACCGCCCTGGTAGCAGGCCAGCCACAGGAAACTGAGGGTGGCGCCGCCCGTGGTGTTGGGCGTACCGGTGAAGGTGAAAGCCGTCCAACTGGTCAGCGTGTAGCCCTGCATGGTGGGCAGCGTGCTGTTGTAGGTGGTCTGGCCGTGGACGGCGGTCGTGCAAAGGGCAAGGGCCAGGGCGGCCAGATGGAGTGTCTTGCGCAGGCAGGGTAGGTTCATGGGATGCAAAAGTGCTCGTTCCCTGCACAAGTTCGTCCCAGCATTACACCAGCGTGCCGCCTCATCGATCCAGCGTTTATCCAGCGGGGATACGCGCCTTCCCACTCCGTCGCCCCGCTTTCCCGTTCCGTCCGCATGTAGTGGTAGCGCGCCATCGTGGGGGACTACGTTCGCCTCATCAAACACGCCATGGCCATGACCACCGCACGTCACTTCTGCTCCGCGCACCTGCTGCTCCGGTTCGTAATGCTGCTCCTTGTTCTCGGTTCGCTCACCGCCTGCCAGCGCGATGATGTGGTGGCGCCCAGTTCCTCGGGCAACGGACAGGTGGATGATCACGGGGGCCACGTCAATGACGATCCTCCTGGCGACGACAACGGCGGCGGAAACTGATCGCTTCAGGCGATGGCCAGCACCTTCAGCTTCTGTAGCTCGGTGCCTAGGCGCAGTTCAGCCACACCGCCCTTGCGTTTACCTATGAGCGCACGTGCCAGGGGTGCCGTAAAGGCGATGCGTCCTTCCTTGATGTTCGCCTCATCGACCCCCACGATGGTGAAGGTGAGCTGTGTGCCTTTCAGCCTGCCGGCCACATGCTCGAATGTGACCGAATTGCCGAAGCGAACCTCGGTGGCCTTGCCGGGCAGGGGCTCCACCACATGGGCGGTCACGATGCGTTCGTTCAGCAGGGCCAGTCGCCCATCCAGTTCGGCATGCTGGCGGCGGCGCTCGTCGTCGCTGCCGGTGGCGGCTGCTCGTTCCGCCTCCAGCGCCAAGCGTTCGTCCAACAGCAATTGAAGCCCGCGCGGCGTTACGTGGTTGGCCACGCCATCGGGCAGCGCTGCCCGTGGCGGTATGAAGGGGGCTTCCTCCTGATCGTCCTCTCTTACGAAGCCTCTGCTCATGGTGTCACCGGGTGCCGATACTGCCCGCGGGCTCGGCGCTCAGGCTGGTATTGTACCAAGCGCTGCCACTGGTGCTCTGGAACCCGAAGCCGTGCGCCGTGGTGGCGGTGTAAATCACAATGCGGTTGCCGGCCACCACATGGCCCATGGGCGTGGCGGCCAGGGTGGTGTTGTACCACGCGCTGCCACTGGTGCTCTGGTAGCCAAAGCCGTAGGCGGCCCCTGCCGTATACAGCACAATGCGCCCGCTGGCCTGTGCACTGCCCAGCACCGGCCCGTTCAGGGTCTGAACGTACCAACTGCTGCCGCTGGTGCTCTGGTAGCCGAATCCGTAGGCCGTAGTGGCGGTGTACAGCACCACGCAACTGTCCGAGGCCAGGGCGGCCACCACGGGCCCGTCCAACGCACGGGGGTACCAGTTGCTGCCGCTGGTCAGTTGCTTGCCGAAGCCGTAGGCGTTGCTGCCGTTGTACAGCACCACGCGCCCATCGCCGGTGCGGATCACTTCACAGGGGCCTGGCCCCTGCGGGCCTTGCGGTCCCTGCGGACCCTGTGGCCCCGGCTCGCTGTTGGCCGCGTACAGGGCGTAGGGCACGCTCAGCAGTTCGCTGGTGCCGATTATACTGTAGCTGCTGCCGCCGTTGGGGTCGGTCTCGGTGCGCATGTAGTAGGGGCCCGCGCTCCAATCAATGCCCACCATGGTGCCGCTCTGCACCGCGCCGGTGCCCACTTGCACGGTGGCCAGTCCGTTGGTGTTGGTGGTGGGGGTGTGCGTTTCCACATACACCGCAGTGCCGTTGATGCTGCCCTGAAGAATGCTCACGCGCATGCCCACCGTGGTGTTGGTCACCAGGGCATTGGCATTGTCACGCACCACGGCCTGGTAGCTCATGCGTTGGGGGGGCTGTGCGTGCAGCGCAAGGCCCAGTAGCAGTGCCAGGGGGAGGGTCAGTGTGCGGAACATGGGTTATTGCTTGATCACGGTAAGGGTGGTGGTGCGTTCTTCGGACTGGAACACCTGCACGGTGTAGGTGCCTGCTGACAGGTGGCCCAGGGCCAAGTGGGCGGTGCTGCCCTCAAAGCGGCCTTCGCCCACCAGAGCGCCATCCGCGGCGTGCACGGTGTAGCGCGCGGGGCCTTGCGTAGCCGAGGTCCATTGCAGGGTGATGCCCTCGGCGGCGGGGTTGGGCCATAGGGCCACAGTGGGTGCGGAGTGCCCAGGGGTGGCGGTCACCAGCCACTCGTAGGGCTGTTGCACGCCGCAGTACACGCTGCCACCTGGCGCCGTGGTGGGCTCGTAAGCGGGCTGGCCCAGGGTCCAGTTCACGGTGCCGCCGGTGCCGGTGGCATCGCCGCCGCTGGTGGCCGCTGCATGTTGGGCGCGCGTGTGTAACGCGGCGAGCAGCAGGACCACGAGCAGGGGAGTACGGGTATACATGCCATGCAAGCTAACCAACGGCCGGGTACGCGGTGTGCGGGCCTATTCCACCACCAACCGCTGCGTATGCCGCAAGCCGTCCATTTCCACCGTTACCGTGTATAAGCCGGGTGCCGCGTTCAGCGTTAGTGTGCGGTCGGCGTTCACGGCTGTCTCGCGCAGCACCACCTGGCCGGTGCTGTTGGTCACCCACAGGGCCACGGGCACGGAGGTGTACTGGTGCAGGGCAACGCGGAAGTGGCCGTTGGTGGGGTTGGGCAGCAGGCTGAAACCCACGCCCGCATCGGGCTCGGCCAGCCCGGTGGTGCCGCCCACTAATATCAGGTCGCCGCGTGCGCTCTGCCCATCGGTGGGGCCGTTCATGTGGTGCAGGGTGGTCACCGTGTTGGTCTGCGGGTCCAGGCGGTAGATGGTGCCGTGGAAGTTGGTGCCGCCGAAGGCGCCGATACCGTACAGGTAGCCATCGCCACCGGGGGTCACATTGCTGAAGAGCAGCCCGCCGGTGGCGGCCGTGAAGCTGTAGCGCTGCTCATAGGTGTCGGTGCTCGGCGTAAGGCGGTAGATCATGCCGTTGCCGTTGGTGCCGCCGTTGGCCGTGGTGCCCCACAGCTCGTTGTCCGCTGCGGGGATGGGCGCGGTCCAAGGCGATTGTCCGTTGGGCCCGTTAAAGTCCAGCAGTTTTACGAAGGTGTTGGTACCCGGTGCGTACTTGAACAGAGTGCCCTTGTTATCGATTCCGCCCTCGAAGGTGGTGCCGTAGTACCAGCCGTTGCCGCCCTCGGAAAGGCCGCCGTAGGGCGTTTTGCCGTTCACGCCGCCGCCCAGGTCATACAGTTTGGTAAATGCGCCGGTGGCGGGGTTGAAGCGGAACAGCGTGCCGGCATTGTTGGCGCCGCCATAGGCCGCACAGCCATAAAGCTGGCCGTCGGTGGCATGGTACAGCAGACTGGTGATGCCGCCCCCGTCAGTGAGCTGGTTCAGGGGATAGAGGATGGTGTAGGTGTCGGTGGTGGGATCCACGCGGAAAATGCTGCCGCCCGAGCCGCCGCCGCCATAGGTGGCACCGTAGAGCATACCGCTCGGCGTGGCCGTAAGCCCGCTCCAGCCGTAGCCGCCGTTGGTAATGGTGAAATCCACCAGCGTGGTGTAGGTGCCCGTGGCGGGGTCGAAGCTGAACAGGGTGCCTGCGGCAGGACTGCCTGCGCCGCCCTGGTTGGTGGTGCCGTAGAGCTTGCCGTTCTCGGCCTGGCATAGGGTGCCCTCGGGGGCGTAGCCGCTGGTCTCGCTGAAGTGGTGCTCCACCGTGAAGTCGGTGCCATCGGTGTTCACACGGAACAAGGTGCCTTTGTTGTTGGCGCCACCGGCGGTGGTCATGCCCCAGAGCTGTGGCGCTTGGGCGTGGGCATGCAGCGCGCTCAGCAGGGCGGTGGCCAGTAGCAGGCGCAGCAGGGGGGGGCCGTGGGTCATGGGCGAACGGGCAAAGGGTATCGAAGATAACCCAAGTGCCTACCCGTGGTACACGCGACTGGCCACGATCAGTCCATCGCGCACCACCAGCACTTCCCCTACGCGCAGGTCATCCTCGCCATCCACGTGGCGCGTGTATTCCATGAATATCGAGTCGTTCCCGGCCACCAGGTTCAACACGGTGTAGCGCAAGCTGGGCAAGCGCTCGAATGCATCGGCCCACCAAGTGAACAGGGCCGCTTTGCCGCGCACAAGGCCGTGGGTCTCGGGGTGGCGCAGTTTCAACTTGGGGCTGTAGTGCTCGGCGTCGTCGGCGTAGAGGGCCAGAAGGGCTTCCAGGTCGTGGGCGTTGAAGGCGGCGAACCAATGGTGAGCGATGGTGTGGAGGGGCATGGGGGCGAAGTTCGTGAAGGTGGATCCACTGCAGAGGCGCAAGGAGCACAGTGGGTGGAATGCAGAGAATGCGGGTTCACCGCAAAGACGCAAAGAGCGTAGAGGATCTCCCTTAGACGGGCTCATATCGAATGCGGAAAGCGAATGTGTGTGAACGGCCACATGGGTCTGGGCCAGGGAATTTTCCGGAGACCGCTCCGTTATTAACACTTCATCCCGGCCGACGGATGCTCGCAAGTCTACCGTGCTATTTTGCCCGCCATATGCCGAATAACCTTACGCCACACGAATCACAGCTCATCACGTTGCTTCGCGAACACACCGGGATGGCGCCCACCAAAGCGGCCAAGGCCTTGGGTATCACCAAGGAGGAATTGGCGGTTGCCAAACAGGGGCTCGTCAACAAGGGCCTCGTCTACCTGGCCAATGGCGGGCGTATGGTGGCGAACGGGCATGCCTTGGCGATCCTGAAGGACGGGCGGGAGAGCGTGGGGTAGCCCTTCGACATGAGCAGGCCAAGCCCTTCGAAAGGCTTAGGTCGAGCTCCTTCGAAATGCATTCCGAACCGAACAACACGATGCATGAAACGTTCGACATGGCTTGATCACCTCATGTCCAATTCTCGTCACCTGATATGTTGTAATTTGAGCTCGGATGACCGAACTCGCGCAGCAGGAAGAACAGACCATTGTCCTCGCAAGAAAGCACCCCGACCCAGGTACCATGCACACGGTCGAAATGGGCCTCAGCGATGCTACGCTGCCCGTGGCCTATAACGACAGCGCAAAGGAACTGATGCAACAGGTAGCGGTGCGCGAACTTGCGATGGTGCTCACCGGGCGCATGCGCCAGAACGCCAGCATCGATAGGACCATCAAGGAGTTCGTACGAGCCAAACGGAAAGTGATCGTGACGAGCACGCTGTGTCACTCCGGCGATCCATCGGGCAAGCAGAAACACACCACGGGCCTGTTGCTGTGTAGATCGGTGATGTTGGCGGGGGAGTTCAGCGTCTGATGAAATGCTGCATGATAAGAATGAACAGGATCGCCATCGACCTTATCGGCGACATCCACGGCCACGCGGATGAACTGGAAGCGCTGCTAAAGAAGTTGGGCTATGCGTTCAGAGGCGGGAGCTATGCCCACTCTGAACGTACGGTCCTTTTTGTGGGCGACTACATCGACCGCGGTCCGAAGATCCGGGAGACACTGGATATCGTTCGGCGGATGGTGGAGAGTGGCAACGCCATCGCCTTGATGGGCAACCATGAATACAATGCGCTCTGCTACCATGCGCCAGATGGCAAGGGAGGCTTCTTGCGCGAGCACACACAGAAGAACCATGAGCAGCACCAACGCACATTGGATGCGTTCGCTGAACGTTCAGATGAACTGAAGGACCATCTGGCATGGATGCAAACACTTCCCTTGTTTTACGAGAGCGCGCAGTTCCGTGCGGTGCATGCCTGCTGGGATGTACAGCACATCGCTTACCTCCGTACGAGGCTGGTGAACGATCGGCTCACGGAAGAGCTGCTCAGCGAGGCGAGCGCGAAGGGCAGTGAACTGTACAACGCCGTTGAGGAAACCCTGAAAGGCAAGGAGGTGAAGTTGCCTAAGGGTATCTCATTCATGGACAAGGACGGCCACGAGCGCCATGACCTGCGCATCAAGTGGTGGGTGGATCCTGTTGGCGCCACCTATCAGCAACTGGGTTTCCCGCCACTTGAGCAGGTGCCGGTCCATCCGGTCGATGGCTCCAACTTGGGTGCCGGTCAGCACTACTTCCCCGAAGAGCTTCCGGTCTTCTTCGGCCACTATTGGCTGCAGCATGAACCAGCACTCCAGCGCGAGAACATCTGCTGCCTTGACTATAGCGTGGCCAAGAAGGGGAGGCTGGTGGCCTATAGGTTCGATGGGGAACATGAGTTGAATGCTGCGCGGTTGGTCTTTGTTTAGATCGGTGGGGGCCGCACATCAAGCATGGTATTCTTCGAAGCCCCCTGCTATGGTATGCGCCTTCGCGCACCCTACATTCACTCCTTCACGCCATTCACCACACACCACCAATGCCAATGCCCACCCGCAGTAACGCCACCCTCTTCATCGCATTCCTCTTTGCCTTGGCACCTGGAGCGCTGCACGCACAGGCCGTTTCCAAGCGGCTGGTAACGCCGCAGGACCTGTGGGCCATGAAACGGCTGAGCGGGGTGGAGCTTTCGCCCGATGGGCGCACGGCGGCGGTGGTTGTGCAGGAATGGAGCGTGGAGAAGAACAAGGCCACCAGCAACATCTGGCTGGTGCCAGTGGCGGGCGGCGAGCCGCGACGCCTTACCACGGCGCAGGCCGGCGATGGGGCGCCGGTGTGGAGCCCCGATGGAACACGCATCGCTTTCGTGAGCAAGCGCGGCGAGGACCAAACGGCGGCGCTGTACGTGATCCGCACCGATGGAGGCGAGGCCGAGAAAGTGCTGGAGCTGCCCATGGGCCTTAGCAACGCTCAGTGGATGCCTGACGGGCAGCGCATGGTGGTGGCCACCACCTGCATACCCCGCTTGGTGAAGGACTGGGGCAAGGACGACCTGGCCGCCATGGAGAAGGAACTGAAGCGTCGCAAGGAGGCCAAGGTGACGGCCAAGGTGAGCGAGCACCGCACTTTCCGCTACTGGGACCATTGGGTGACCGATACCGTGGCCAACCGCTTGTTGCTTGTACATACCACCACCAAGGAACTGAAGGACCTGATGCCCACATGGGACCGTCCGTTCCACCTGAGCGGCACAGTGGACTACGACCTGAGCCCCGATGGCCGCTTGCTGGCCATGAGCATCAACACCACCACGCCGCAACAGCGCACCTTCCCTAACAGCGATGTGTACCTGCTGCCCACCGACGGCAGCGGCACCCTGCGCAACATTACCGCCGAGAACACCGCCGATGACGGCAGCCCCGCCTTTGCGGCAGATGGGCACACGATCGTGTTCGCGCGCAGCACCATACCATATACCTGCGGCGAGGTGAGAAAGTTGTGGCGGCATGAGCTCGTAACGGGCCACAACACGCCCCTTAGCGCCGCGTATGACATGGCCTTCGAGAACGTGGAGCCCGCCATGGACGGCACGTTGTGGATGGTGGCCGAGGACAAGGGCGTGGTACCCATTTACCGTATGAAGGCCGATGGCACAGGGCTTACCGCCGTGTACACGCAGGGCACCAACAGCGCGCTGCGTGTGCAGGGCAAGAGCGTGGTGTTCCTGAATGACAACACCAGCAGGCCCAACGAGCTCTTTGCGCTTGACCCCAAGAGCGGAGCGGTGCGCCAGCTCACGCACTTCAACCAGGCCCTGGTGGACCAACTGGACCTGGGCCGCATGGAGAGCTACTGGTTCGAAGGCGCAGCGGGCGACAAGGTGCAGGGCTGGGTGATATTGCCACCGGGCTTCGATGCCGGGAAGAGCTATCCCCTGGTGCAGCTGATGCACGGCGGTCCTCACACCATGGTGCGCGACTCTTGGAGCTACCGTTGGAACCCGCACGTGTTCGCTGCCACGGGCTGTGTAGTGACCTGGGTGAACCGCCACGGCTCCACGGGATTCGGACAGGCTTTTGCGCAGAGCATATTGAACGAATGGGGCGTTAAACCGCTGGACGACATTCTCCGCAGCACCGACCACCTGTTAGCGCGTTACCCCAACGTTGATGCGAAGCGCGTGGCTGCTGCAGGTGGCAGCTATGGGGGCTACATGGCCGCCTGGGCCGCCGGCAACACCGACCGTTTCGCCTGCCTGATCAACCACGCGGGCGTGAACGACTTCATCACACAGTTCGGTGCCGATGTGACGAGCTACGGATTTACACAGGTGCTGGGCGGCACCCCGTGGGAGAACACCGAGGCCATGCAGCGGAACAACCCCACCACCTACGCGAAGAACTTCAAGACACCGATGCTGATCGTACACGGCGAGCTCGACTACCGCGTGCCCTATGTGAACGGCACGGCGCTCTACGCCATATTGCAGGCCATGGGCGTACCCTCGCGACTGGTGATCTACCCTAACGAGAACCACTGGATCCTCTCACCCCAGAATGCCATCCACTGGAACTGGGAAGTGCAGAGCTGGCTGCAACGTTATATCGGCACCACCCCCACACTGCCCAAACCCACCTTCGAAGCAGGCGTGGCGAAGTAGGTGGGAAGGAGAGGAGGGGACCGTGAATGAACCTGCCGGAAGGCAGGCGTTGATGTTCGTGAATGTACGGCAATGAATGCAGGCCCCATGGTCTTTCCATTCCCATCCATTCCCGGTCAAGGCATTCTCCACCAACAGCCACGGACTAAGCCCCCATTTGGTCTGTGACGAGCGTTTTGTGAGATTTGGGTGCGATGGCCGAACCATCGCCCCCAACATCAACACATGATGAAACGCTACCTCCCTTTCGCTTCAGCGCTACTCTTCACCCTGTCGGCACAGTCACAATATTGCGAGCCCACATTCCTGTTCGGGTGCACCTCGTGGCAGAACCAGGCCGTGGTGATCAACGGCATCGACTGGGCCACGGACTTCAACTGTTTCACCAGCGACCACACCGAGCTTACGGCCACGGTGCAGGCGGGCGTGCCCACCAGCATGTCGGTTACCAGCGGCGTGTGGACGGGCTGCGCCGTTTGGGTGGACCTGAACAATGACCAGGAGTTCACCGACGATGAGAACCTTTACTACCAGTACGTGGGCGGCGATCCCTACTACGTGTACGACTTCTCCATCACCGTGCCCGCGAACACGCTGGCCGGCACCTACCGCATGCGTGTGGTGGCGCCCTGGGGCAGCGATGGTTTCCTGGACAGCAACACAAATGGCTACGGCCCTTGTGGTGCCTACCAGTACGGCAACTTCAACGATTTCCTGCTGTCCGTGGAAAGCACCAGCAGTGTGGCCGAACGCACTGCACCCACCGCCCTGGAATTGGCCCCCAACCCGGTTGCCGATGTGCTCACCATCACGGCTGCGAGCGCCATTCAACAGCTCACGGTGTTCGGCGCCGATGGCCGCATGGTGATCGACCAGGTGGACGGTGCCGCCGGCCTGGTGCGCACGCTGGACCTGGGTGCGCTGCCCGCTGGCATCTACCAGCTATGGTGCCTCACCGCTGATGGCGTGCAAAAGGCCACCGTGGTCCGACAGTGAGCAAGGGCCTTACCGCTACAACGCTCATCCCTTGAACAGGGCCTTCTGCGGAAGGCCCTGTTCCGTTCCGGGGCAGTACCGCGCGCCTATCGGGTGGAGCGTATGGCCTATGCGCCGAGGATGCGGCGATGGTAATCCAACTGCCCCAGGTGGTAGTTGAGGTGCCCGTGCAGGTGCATCAGCAGCTCATCCGTGCGCCATTCGCGCCCCAATAGATGCACAGGGAAGGTGTGCGCGAGGGCGGCGGGTGCCAGGTTGCTTAATGTGTGCAACACCTCGCGGCGGGTGGTCTCCACTTCCGCGAGGAGAGTCTCGCGGCCAAGGTCCCTTGCACTGAACTCGCGTTCCCGGTCGCGCACATAGGCATGGCCGCCCAAAGTGTGCGCAATAAAATGCCGCAGGTTGCCGCACAGGTGCAGGCACAGGGTTCCTCCGGGGTTGGCAATAGTGCCAGCGGTGCGCCACAAAGTGGCATCGTCCGCATAGGCGGCCACGGCATCGTGCAGGCGTTGCAGGTCGCGAGCGTACAGGTCGTGAATGGGGGAGTGCATCACCGGTAAGGTAGTGCTCCGGCGCGCTGAGCGGCGCACAGCACTACTGCTTCACCACCCTGCCAATGCGCACCAGCCCATCGGCCTGGTGTGCTTCCACGGTGTAAAGGCCTTCCGGCAGCGCGCTCAGGTCCAGCACCCACCATGTGGCGCCGTTGGCATCAAGCAGTTGTACGCAGCGTCCGGTGGCATCCAGCAGGCGCACGGTGCGCAGTGGCTGGTCGGCGCCGAGCTGCACGCGCTCGGTGGTGGGGTTGGGGTAGAGCGCATCTGCGGGTAGCAGGGTGGCGGCCAGGCCCGTGGTGCCACCGGTGTACAGCACGGCGGCGCCCGGTATGGTGTTGTGGCCGCCGGCAGGACCGGTGTTGCCAGGTTGCACAGTACCGTAGTACTGCGGGCCCAGCACATAGGGGAAGGCCGGCTGGTACTGGTCGTTCAGCGTAACGAAGTAGGCGTAAGTGCCCGCGGGGAATTCGGGCGTTACGCAGAAGCGTCCATTGTGCACGTCCAGGTCGCCGCTGCCAGCCACGTAGGCATAGTCCTCCAGGAAAGCGCCCAGCGGGTATTGCCCGCCAATGGCCGGACCATATTGGTTGGCGGCCAGCACCGTGCCATTGGGCAGTGTGGTGCGGTCGGTGATGGTGCGCAGTTGGTAGCTGCTGCGCATGCGGATGATGCCGCCGCTGCCGTCGGGGTTGGCGTAGCCGTGCGCCCCGTATATGGGGTAGCCATCGAACGCGTAGCCGATGAGGTCGCTGTGCTGCTCGTCGTTCAGGTGGTCGTAGAGGCAGTTGGGGCTTACGTGGTGGTGGTATTCGCCGTTGCCCGCAGGGTGGCCCAGGCAGGCGTCGAAGCTGATCCCTTCCCACACCAGCGCATCGCGGTTCCACACGCCCTGGTTGTTGTAGCTCATGCCGTCCTTGGCGTTGAAGATGCTCACACCGTTGCGCCAAACGCCGATGTGGCCCAGCGGGGTGTTCACCAGGTTACCGGTGTTGGGCGCGGGGTTGCGTGTAATGCGGAAGCAGAAGTCCTGGTTGGCGGGCAGGTTGGGGTTGGCGGTCCACGGCCCGATGTCGTAGCCCGGTATGCAGGTGCTGGTCACGTACACATCATTGGCGGTGTAGTGTACGCTGAGCACGTTGGTGGCGATGCCGCCGTACCCGGTCTCGTTGCCGGGGTTGATGATCCACGAGGTGATCACAGGCGACTGGGCATGGGCTCCGAGCACGAGGGCCGTACTGAAGGCGAGGGTGGTGAGACGCATGGGCATAGGACCAACGAAGTAGCCAAAGGTTGAATGCGCGGAGCGAACTTGTTCTGGCCATGGCCCTGTTCGCGTTGATGGCATCAGTGCATGCACACCTTTGCATCCGCCATGCCCACGGCTTACACTGTTTACGTGATCGAGCTGAGCCGGAAGGTCTTCACCGAGGACCGCCGGTTCCGCGAGGCCAACCCACAATACAACGGGGTGCTGGAGTGCCTGTACGTGGGGCAAACGGCGAAGACCCCGCAGGAGCGACTGGCCCAGCACAAGAGCGGTGCGCGTTCTGCCAAGGGCCACAAGCTGAGCAGCGACATCGTGCGGAAGTATGGCCGTTACCTGCGTCCCAGTCTATACCAGCACATCGGTCCTCTCACCCGCGCCGAGGCATTGGAAGTGGAAGCAGGCCTCGCCTTGGAACTGCGTCGTAAGGGCTATGCGGTGTGGTGGGGCTGAGTGCGTGCAATGGTCAAGGCACCACCACGGACACGGTATCCAGGTGCTGCCATTTGCCGGTGACCGGCACCATGTAAGTGCCCAGGGCCCAGCTACCGTGTTTCGACCTCAAGGAGTGGTCACCTGTCCACCTTCATCACGCGCACCACCTGCGGGGTCAGTTGGCCGTGGCTCCACAGCAGCAACTGATAGGCGCCCGCGAGCAGGCCGCCGGTCTCCAGCACCACATTCGCGCCCGGTGTGCTGTTGCCTTGCAGCACCATGCGGCCGTCCACGGCGTGCAGGGCGTAGCGCACCAGGTCCGTGGTGGTGCCCACCACCAGTTGGTCGCTGAATGGGTTGGGCGCGACGCGTGCGGTGGGCATGGCACCCGCGCTGATGCCGGTGCACACTTCCACTTCCACGGTGAAGCTGGTGCTGTCCGTGCAGCGCTGCAACTGGGCAATGCGTTCGCGGAAGTAGTGGTCCGTGGCAGTGAAGCTCCCAGGCACGAAGGCGGTACCGTTGGGGAAGCCATCGCCGGTGAACACGAAGAGGCTTACGGGGAAAGGCTCACCATCCGCGGCATAGCGGAGCGAGAAGGTGTAGGTGGAACCGGCCTGCACGCTGAGGCCCGTGTTGTTGAAGAAGCTGTTGTAGCCCTCGGTCACGGTGCGGGTATCGCTCCACAGTACGGGTCCTGCCAGGCCCTGGCCTTCGCGGATGGCCACATCGAAGGTGCGTTGCGCGCTGTTGAGGGAGAGGCCGAGGGCGATGTTCACCAGGGTGCCGCTCTGCAGGGCGGTGAAGCTCTGCCAGGTGGTGGTGTCCGCGGGCAGAGGTGTGTAGCCAGGCATGCCGGTATAGCAGCAGAACTGGTCGAAGAACGACACAGAGTCGAGCTGTGCGGTGTACAGGTAGTCGATGGTGTGCGTGCCTGCGCCCAGCAACGCGGGGTCGAGCACGGTGGCCGGTTCGCCGTTGATGCGGAAGCTACCTCCGGCCGGTTCGGCGGTGAGGGTGAAGGCGCCATCCTCCACGCACAGGGGCGGTAGCAGTTCGGGAAAGGTGAAGGCGGGCGGTGGCGCCACGTTGAGCACTTGCGCCAGCGTATCGGTGCAACCGTCCAGGGTGTAGATGTGCTGCACCTCGTGCGGCCCGGTGGCAAGCCCTGCAGGGGTGAAGGTCCCGACCACGTCACCGTCGAGCAGCAAAACGCTGCTGGTGAGGTGCAGGGTGTCCACCACCAGGTTCGTGGGGGTGGCATCGGAGTGGCAATAGGCCTCGGGAAGGTTCAGCACCGGACGTGGCTGCACTTGGTACAGGCTGTAGTAGCGGCTGGCTTCCTGGCAGGGGGGCAGCGCGAACACCCATTCGCGGAACTGTAGGTCACCGAAGGCAATATTGCTGCTGCCGGGTGCATAGTCGATGCCCACGGGCCTGAACACCTGGAAAGGTGCATCGGCGGTGAGCAGTGCGGTGTAGCTGTTGAACATCACGCCATCGATGCCCGCCGGCAGGTGGAAGGCCACCCAGTTGGTGTCCGTGCCCACCAGGGCAGTGGTGTCGTGCAGCAAGGTGCCCTGTGGACCAACACCGCTGTACAGGCGCATGCGTACCATGGTGGGTGTGGTGGCCTGTGCCATCACATCTACCTTGGTGATGGGCGCATCAATGCGGGCCTGGAAGCTCTGCCAAACGCTATCGGTGCTCACGGCCGTGTGCGCATTGGCCTGCGTGATCGTACGGACCAGGAATTGGTCAATGAATTCGGTCGGTGGTTCGGGTGGCGTGGCGGGTACGTAGGTCACATAGGTGGTGCCCGGCGGGTTGGGGAAGTTCACCAGGGTGGTGCCCTGCACGTACACCCCGCTGAAGGTGCCGGGTCCCGGTGAGGCGGCGAGGGTGATCGGACCTGCGTTCGCGCATTGCAGCACGTTGAAGGGTTCGATGGTGATGGGATGCGTGGTACGGCGCAAATGCAGCAGCACTTCGTCGAGCATGTAGCGCATCACGACGCCCTGTTGGGGGGTGAGCGAATCGGCCACGCACGGCGTGTAGCTCATCACGTTGTTGAGCAGCGGTGCGTACAGATCGCCATTGGCATCGGTCACGGTGCCCACGTATTGGCACGGTGCCACTATATAGCCGGGTGTGGAGAGGTTGGGGTCGGCGGGGGTGTCGCACAGCATGTCGCCGCCAATGGTGCAATTGGAGCCGTCGGCCAGTTCGGGTTCGATCACGCCATCGTGCGTATGCGAAAGGCCGAGGAGGTGCCCGATCTCGTGGGCCATGGTGTTTGAACGCCCTGAACCGGAGATGAACACCTGGTCGCCGGACCAGGTACCACCCACCCCACTGGGTAGCAAGGTGGTGTAGAAGATGGTGATGTAGCCGGGCACCCGGTGAGGTGCTAACGCAGCGGGCGAGATATTGTCCATGTTGTAAAGCGCGAAGTCGGTGACCACGCTGATCGGCCCGCACAACTGGATCTGGATGCCGGTATTGCTGCGAGCGAACGCATCGTTGGTGAAGTCGATGTCGCGTTGCACGCGCGTAAGGGGAACGGAGAGAAAGGGTTCACCGCTCTCGGTGGGGGCAGCGCCCACCACGATCTTCACCTTGATGGTGCGCACGGACCCGCCACTGCGCTGTTGGTCCTGCGCAAATGCGCGAGCGATCATGGAAGGGGTGGCACTGCCGCGCGCAGTGCAGCTGGTGGCTTGTTGCGCGCTGCCCAAGGCGGACAGTGCGAACGCAAGGAGGGCGAACGTGTAACGCATGTGGTGGTTCCGCTTGATGACGACCGCGACCGGGGCCGCGTTGCATGCCACCGCGAACGTTCCGCCACCATGGGTGCGCGCTGCGTTAATGGATGCTTCATACCATGCGTCAGAGCGAGTTGCGGAAGGTGTGCCCGTTGCACACAGGAGAAGTTGCTCCACGCGCACATTGTCCACCTCCGCGTGGACATTACCATCGCAGGCCATGCACCGCAGTAGCTCAGGCGCTGGGCTGGATCAGCGCAGCAAGGTCACCGTGCCGTATTGTTCGCCGTTACCGCTGGGACCGGTGTAGGTAAGGGTCCAGAAGTACACACCGTCGGTCACGTTCATGCCGGCGCCGGTGCGTCCGTCCCATGCGAACTGCGGGCCTTTGCTCTCATACACGAGCTGGCCCCACCGGTTGAAGATGTTCAGTTGCACACCGCTCACGCCATCGAGCAGTATGGCCAGGAACTGGTCGTTGTGCCCATCGCCGTTGGGGCTGAACACGTTGGGCATTTCCACCACTGCGGTGCACGGGTCGATGCTCACGAGCACGGTGTCCGATGCGGTGCAGGGGCCTTGCGAGATCTGCAACCAAACCACTTCGCTGGTGGTGGTGGTGTAGCTATTGTTGGTGGAGCCATCGTGCCAGAGGTAGTCGGCATCCTGTGCGAAGGTGAACACGGTCATACTGTCGCCGGTGCAGGCGGAGCGGTCGGGGCCAAGGTCCAGCGTGGGCTGGGGCAGGAAGGTCACCGTAACGGAATCGCGACCGAAGCAGGCACCGGTGAACACGTTCACCCAATAGGTGCCGCTGGTGGTAACGGTGAGCTGCGGGTCGGTGGCCAGGCCGTCGTTCCAGATGTAGGTATCAACGGTGGGCGTGGTGGCATCGAGCACCACAGTGCCCGGACCGCAGTACACCTGGTCGGGTCCCAGATCGGGTTCGGGGTAGGCGTTCACGAACACCTCCACGGTATCGGTGTAGTTGCAGTAGGGGGTGAACGTGATGTCGTCCAAGGCGAAGTCGTTGCCGCTGGTCTGCGTGTTCTGGTTGGTGATGCAGATCTCGGCCGTGGTGTTGGTGCCGGAGTTCCACAGCTCGGAGAACTGGTCCCACGTGCACGAGGTTGATGGTGCCGTGAAGGTGCCGCCGAGCACTTGTCCGTTGATGGTGAACTGCAGCACGGCGGGATTGGACACCACCATGGTGGAAAGCCAGGCAGAGAACGCGTAATTGGTGTTCGGGGTAACGGTGATGCTCTGGCACCAGATGGAAACACCTGGAGTGGCCGCCCCGTTCACTACCATCATGTTGCCGCCACCGGTATGGTCGGTGCAGGGCGGAAAGTTGTTGTGGGTGGCCGTGCCGTTGCTGGCTACGGCGTACTGACCTTCAGAGGAGAGCAATCCGTAGGTGCCGCCCGTGCCGGGGATGTAGCCGCTGGTGAAGCCCGTGGCACCTGCGGAGAAATCGCCGTTCACTACCAGGTTCACGCCCACGGCCAGTTCCTGCACGGTGCAGCTGTACACACCGGCGGTGCCCTCGTTGCGCACCGCTCCGGTGAAGCCATCGTTCCACACATAGCTGATGTACCCGGGGCCGGGGGTCAATAGGGTGGTCTGTCCTTCGCACAGCACCACATCGGGCCCCAATGAAATGGAACCGGTGCATTGGCCATGCACGTGGGAAGTGGACAGGAACAGAAGGCCGGGCAGGAGCAGGATGTTGCGCATCGCTTGTGGTGACGGATCTCGGACCCCAAAGGTCGCCCAGCCGGGCTTCCCCGCAACCAACGCGGCATCCACGATCGCATGTGAACAGGAAGCCTATGGACAACGGAACCCGTGGTCGCGTTGCTGGCCGACCCTTTCGCTGCGCGGTGGCTCTCGTTCCTACTCCTTCACGAACCGCGTCGCGCCTCGGCCTTCCGCCAGCAGCAGGTAAATGCCCGGTGCCAGGGTGGACACGTCCACGCGATCAGTATTGCTGGCCTGTTGCAGCAGCCGGCCGTGCAGGTCGGTGATGCGTACATGGTCCACGGTGCCGTTCCAGTGCAGTGTATTGCGCGCTGGTTGCGGCCAGAGCACCAAGCCGTTCAGCGCCCTTTCGCCCATGCTGGATGCGAGTTCAACGGTCACTGGTGTGATCACCGGATCGCACAGGAGGTCGGGTGTGAAGAGCACTTCGTAATCGCCGGGCGCAAGTGCGTCCCAGAAGGCGGTGGTGCCGGTCTGCTCAGCGCCCACCTGCGTGTAGTCGGGCA
>CAZQFG010000017.1:0-27902 GCA_964592515.1 uncultured Chryseobacterium sp.
TCATCTTGAGTAGTTGTCCTGGGGGCAGCTAGCTCAAGAATCCAATCGAGTTGTCGATCTGTCGATCCTGTTTTATTCAATCAGGCGGAGGAGCTGGAAAAGATCACGGTTTGAAGAAACTGCCACCCTGTCACCTGAAGTATTGATACAAATCGTCCAATGGACCAAGACAGTGAAAGTGCCGTTTCCCCAGTGCTGGCGCGGCTTTTATGGTCGCTGTACCGGCACGCAAACGGGACAAACCCAGGCCATTTTCGGCCTTTTTCGCTTTTGCGGGGTCTTGATAATCAGGATGTTGTATTTTCCGGGGTTCGGGGACAAGGATCCCGCCTTCGGTACAGCAAAGGCGGCCACTGGCCGCCTTTGTCATTTCTGTTCCCGATCGTTCCGTTCACCCATGATCAGGGCCTTACTTTCGCCCCCCCGATCATGGGCATCCGCAAGTTCCACACCCGCCGCGTTTGGCACAATACACAACTGGTGCTCTGGCTGGCTCCGCTGCTTGTTCTGGCAGGGGTCATTTCGGTCACACTGCTCGACACGTTCAATTTCATCCTTGGCGTAGGGGTCTTGTGCATGGTCGCCTTAGTGATCGCGTTGGTGCGGGACCTGCGTAAGCGCTATGTCTACGTTCTGGACGATGATGGCCTTCATATTGAAAAGGACGGCCAGGCGGAGTACGTGCCGATGATCGATGTCGTGGACGCCAGCCTTATCGATCGCGCCGCAGCCCGTGAGTACATCAAGTCGCGTTCACAAGGACTCGGCAAGGTTGAAGCCCGGGCTCGTTACCGCACCTATGTGCGTTTTTGTTCGGTGGATATCGGACGTTCGTCGCTTACCGGGGGGCTCGGAAGGAGCCTTATTGATCGTCTGCCCGAAGCACGCCACGACCTGGTGCTGATGCGCTTGAAGGATGGAACCGACCTATTGCTCTCTCCAGATTACAACCAGGAGATGGTCACTTCCTTGAGCAAGAACGCACGAAGGAGCAAAGAGCCCAAACAGAAAGGAAGCGTTTCCTGAGCGGGAACCTCAGTTCAATCGCACGCGCTGGCCCAAACGGAGCGTACTGCTCGCGCTGATCCCGTTCAACCGGCACAGGTTCGATACTGAGGTCCGGTTCCTGCGGGCGATAGCCGAGAGCGTATCGCCGGAACGCACCACGTGGTAGCGTCTGGTGCCAGCAGCGGCCTTTGCAGCAGCAATGGTGGCGAAGGTGCCTTTATGGATATCGAACGTATGAGCCTTCAATTGACCGTTCTCGATGTCGAAGACCAATGAGGGATCTATTGGTTGGTCCAGGAACCGCACCTCGAAATGCAGATGGCTGCCGTAGCTGCGTCCCGTATTCCCACCCAAACCCAGAACATCTCCGGCTTCGACCATTTGGCCGGGTTCCACCATACGCTTGCTCAAATGGGCGTAAAGGGTCTCCAGACCGTTCTGGTGGCGCACCACCACTACATGGCCAAAGGATTTGTTGTATTTCGATATCCGGACCATGCCGGCGAACGCGCTCTTCACTGGGTCACCCGTCTCCAGTTCGAGATCGATGCCATAGTGCATTCGACCTCTGCGCGGACCGAAAGGTGAATTGAGCTTGCCGTCGCAGGGTATGGCGTGGTCGCATTCCTGTTGGCTGAGCACCAAGCGCAGCGTGTCGTGTACAAAGCGTGCCGTATTGCCACGGTCGAAGATCACGTCCGTGTTCCAGTGGCAATACATATCGTACCCCGGGATGTAGGACAAGGAGTCGTTCACATCCCAGACCAATGGCGAAATGGCGATCCGGGGTACAACGGGGTCCACGGAACCACCGTCCTCCATCAGAAGCTCCTCGTAAATGTCCAAGCCTTCCGGTCCGCCATGGTCCAGCGTATCGGTCTGCGCCATCACCGGTCGCACAGCCCCAAGAAGGGCCGCGGTCAGGAGTATGGCGTTCAGTTTCATGGGTGGCAAAACTATCCGTATGCGCGGACCTCACAACTCTTCCTCGGCCTCGGCTATTAAAGGCCGCTCGTGAGATCGCCTTCGTCCGCCTGAAACGCAGTGTTCATGGGGTTTTTCGGCTTCTTTGTCGAGCGTTAAAGTCTGTTAAGGGTTGTTTAACGGTTCGTGAGGTGGACATGCCTCCGGGTTGTTTACAACTTTTACAGGCACAAGACCGATCCAGGACACTACGGGCATGAGTTTCGCAGTGCTTTAGGACATGGGAGAGCAGGAAGTACAGCCCCCCAAGTGGTTCGCAGGTTATGGCGATCGGCTGGCGCGTACGGTGGTGATGTACCTGGCGGCCTTGGTGCTCGCGCTGCCTTTGTTCGTCATCATCGACCCCTACATCCCCGAGGTGGTGTTACCATGGTGGGGTGGTGTTCGCGTGGACCAAGTGCTCACGTTCGCAGCGGTCATTGGGGCTTTTATGGTCCTTGTGCGGCGCTTTCAGTTGGTGGTGTACGGTGCATTGCTCATCGCACTCCTCGGCCTGTCGGTGACCAGCATCATCGGTAATTACACCTTCGGGGACCTGTTCACTAACTATTCCCAGTGGCTGAGGTCATTGCAGATGACCGCTTCACAAGTACCCATGGCCTCACAACGGCACGACCCGTTCCAAGATGCCGAGAAGTTGAGGGCTTTGGTGAATGAGCTTGATCCTTCCGTACGCAAGGCGGCGATCCAAATGGCCACCGCCAATTTCAAGGAGGTGAAAGTGGCGGCAGATGAGATGGTGCTCGTGCGTGCACTCTCCATCTTCAAAGAGATCAATAGCACGTGGACCTATGTGTCCGACCCTAAGGGCAGGGAGTATTTCGCGCCCACGGCCGAGAGCATGGAACTAATGGCCGGCGATTGCGATGATCATGCTGTTCTGATGGCCGCTTTGATCAACGCTGTTGGTGGTGAGGTGCGTTTGGTGCGCACCACCGGTCATGTTTATCCCGAACTTCTCGTTGGTGACGATGAGCGGCTTGAGCGTGCGGCGCACTTGATCCGCAAGGTCCTGTTCGTCAAGGAAGTGGGTGATGCCCCGCTGTACCACCACACCGATGCGGACGGAAGGCATTGGATCAACTTGGATTATACCCGTAACTACCCCGGTGGAGAGCTGATGAACGAGCGTATCGTCGGTATTCTGGAGCCCTGAACGCATACAGAGCATTGCCAATTGGCCAGATGGATACCTTCGTGTCCCCACGATGAAGCGATTGGTCCAACCTGCCGAATTGGCGAAGGCCAGCCATATGCGGCCCGGTGATCCGCGGATCACCTTGCTTACGGAGGTGAGCGGTCTGAAACGGTTGGAACGCTTCTACAATTCCATTGAGGACCTGCATGATCTGGAGTTCGTGGACGGGGTGTTCCGTAACCTGGAATTGGACATAGAGGTCTCACAAGAGGATCTGGACCATATTCCGAAGGAAGGCGGTATGGTGTTCGTTGCCAACCATCCCTATGGTGCCATAGATGGTCTTGCCTTGGTGAAGGTCCTGGGGAGGGTCAGGCCAGACCTGAAGGTGATGGCCAATTTCCTGTTGCGGCAGTTGGAGCCGCTCAAGGACCGCTTCATCGGTGTCAATCCGTTCGAGCAATTGGGCTCGTTGAGCAGTTTCCAGGGCATGCGCCAGGCCTTGGCCCACGTGAAGGACGGTGGCGCGCTGGCCGTTTTCCCCGCAGGGGAGGTGAGCAGTTGGCATACCGATGTGAAAGCAGTTGCCGACCCTCGATGGAAGACCCCGGTGGTCAAGTTGATGCAGCATGCGGAGGTGCCCATTGTACCTGTTTGGTTCGATGGAGCGAACAGCGTGGTCTTCCACATGTTGGGCATGATCCATCCGAACCTGCGCACGCTTGCGTTGCCCGGCGAGATGCTTCGCATGCGTGGGCGATCGGTGCGTATGCGCATTGGCAAGCCGATACCCGTCAAGGAGATCTCGGCGTTCACCTCAACGGACCAATTGGCCCGATTCCTTCGTGCACGTACCTATGCGCTGGGTAGCGGATTGAAGGTGAAGCGTGACCTCTTCGAACCGTTGCGCTTTCCCGCGCGCCCCAAGCCTATCGTGGATCCTGTTCCGGCCGGGGTGCTGGATCAGGAGATCGCTACATTGAGCGATCTGAAGATCAATGAGCAGGCTGAGTTCGAGCTTTTTCTTGCCCCGAGCGGCCGTATTCCCAATATCCTTCGCGAGATAGGCCGCCTGCGTGAGTCCACCTTCAGGGCCGTGGGCGAGGGAACGAACAAGGCAACGGACCTTGACGAGTTCGATATCTACTACGACCACTTATTCCTTTGGGACCGTGAGCAGCGCCGGTTGGTGGGGTCGTACCGCATTGGCGATGGCGCTCGCATAATGAAGCGTTATGGAAAGCGGGGCTTTTACACCAGTACCCTATTCCGGATGGGACGCCCCATGGAACGTGTGTTGCGCCGAAGCTTCGAACTGGGTCGGTCCTTTGTTGCACAGGAATACCAACGGCAGCGCCTGCCCCTGTATATGCTGTGGCGAGGTCTGCTCCTGCACATCACTGCCAATCCGGAGCACCGTTACCTCATTGGACCGGTGAGCATCAGCGGTACGTACAGTCGCTTCTCTCGTGAGCTGATCATGGAGTTCGTGCACCAGCACCACTACGATCACGAGCTGGCGCAGCATGTGGTGCCGCGCAATCGGTTCAAGGTGGCGCGCGACAATGGCGACAATGCTGTGCTGGTGGAAGCTTCCAAAGCGGACCTGAAGAAAATGGACCGATTGATCGCGGATGTGGACCCGCACGAAACGGCCATGCCCGTTCTACTGAAGAAATACCTGCTATTGAATGCCCGGATCATCGGGTTCAACCGTGATCCACGCTTCAATGATGCACTTGATGGCTTGATGGTGCTTGACCTCGCGAAGTTGCCCGAGCGTACAGTGGAGGACCTCCGCAAGGGAATGTCGGAGGTCTGATCAGGCGAGCTCCTCTTGCAGGCTTTCCAAAGCCTTGGTCTTCGCCTGTTCGTGTGGAGCGTTTTGGTGCATGTACAGGCTCCATTTGCCTTGTGCGTATTCAAGCGCGCTCAGGTGTTCTATCCAGTCGCCAGAGTTCATATAGCCCACACTGCCATGTGGCATGGTGATCCGCCTGATCTGTGGCTGGTGGATATGGCCGCACACAACATGGTCGAGCCCATCGGTTATGGCGATGTGCGCGGCCGTGCGTTCAAAGTCGTTGATATAGGCTACGGCCTTTTTCACCTTTTGCTTTATCCGTTGGCTGAAGCTCATACGTGGTTTCCCCATGCGCTCCAAGGTCCAGTTCACCGTGTTGTTCAGCCTGATCAGCAGGTCGTACCCGACACCGCCCAGCTTGGCCAGCCACCTTGCCTGGGTCGTGCTCACATCGAAAATGTCCCCGTGGAAGAACCAGTATCGCTCTCCACCGATGGTGAGCACGAGCTTATCGAGCAGATGCAGGTTACCCAACGATGCCGGGCTATACCTGCGCAATGCATCATCATGGTTCCCAGTGATGTAGTACACCGGCACTTTGGAGGCCAGCTTCATCAGGCGTTTCAGCACCTGCATGTGGCTCTTTGGGAAATAGCTCTTCTTGAATTGCCAGATGTCGATGATGTCGCCATTGAGGATCACCATGCGCGGCCGTACCGAGCGCAGGTAGCTTTGCAACTCCTTGGCTCTGCAGCCATAGGTGCCCAAGTGAATGTCCGAGAGAACGAGGATGTCAATGTCGCGTTTCATGTGATGATCCGCATGCCATTGGTCGGGCCTCCGGATGTGCAAAACAACCGGGCTCATATTGTGGGTATGTGGCCCAGCCGTTAACTCATGGACATCCATCAACACCGATCGTTCATTGTTCGGCGACCTTTGTGAAATGGATAAGGGTCTCACATTGGTCCTCGGCGCCAGTCCACATGCGGACAGGTACAGTTATTTGGCCACGGTCCGGTTGGTGTCCCATGGCCATGCCGTAGTGGCAGTTGGGAACCGGGACGGCATAGTGGCCGGTGTACCCATCGTTCGGGCCATTCCGGAGGGGGCGCGCGTGGATACGGTTACGCTCTACTTGAACCCGGTGAACCAGCGGCAGTGGCAGCCACGGATACTGGCCCTACGTCCACGGCGTATCATTTTCAATCCAGGCACGGAGGATGATACGTTCGCTGCGGCGGCTGCCAGGGCCGGGATCGAAGTGGTGGAAGGGTGCACCTTGGTGATGCTTGCGGCAGGGACCTATTGATCAGATCATTTCTCAATGAAAAAAGGCCCCCGCGATCGCGGAGGCCTTTTTTCATTGGAACAGGTCGCTCGATCAACGACCGAGGATCAGTTTCTGGGTGCTGCTACCGAAGCTATTGGAGGCACGCAGCATGTACATGCCATCGGCGAGGCCCATACCACGAGTGCTCAACTCGATGTTCGCGCCGCCCATGGGCTGGAATACGTTACTGTACACGACCGCTCCGCGCAGATCGGTGATGACCACTTCGGTGCGATCATCCTCCATTCCGAGGACCTGTAGGGTGAAGTGGTCGTTCGTCGGGTTGGGGAACACGTTCACGAAGCCTTCGCCCATCAGGTCGATCAAGCCAACTGGTGTGGCAATGTTGATGTCGTCGATGAACAGGTTGTTCGCGAAGGGGCCGCTGCTGAAACGGAAGCGGAAGCGTACGTTGTTCGTAAGCACCGATCCGGGCAGCGTAATGGTCTTTAGCGACCATTGGGTAGGAGGCATCGAGGCATCGTTGCCGGCATTCACCAGATCGGTCCCGTTCAATTCACCGGGAAGCTGGGTCCAAGTGCGACCACAATCCGTGCTGCGGAACACTTGGAGCTTTTCGCTGATGAGGGAATCGGTATTGGTCTGGGTCGAGTAGGACCAGCGGAACGCCAGCACTGCACTGCTGATACCGCTCAGGTTCACCAGCGGGGTGACCAGTTCATCGATGTCGTTCTCATTGTTCGGATCCAGCAGGTCCAGTTGGTTGCGATCACCACTGTTCAACATGGCACAAGCCGATCCTGTGTGTCCACCACCCGTGTAGCGGCGGAAGAAGGTGTGGTTGTTGTCGTAGTTCGCCGTGAAATAGGGGAAGAGGTTCTCACCTTCCTGCGTTTCAAAGCTCTCGAAGAAGGCCCCCATGGCTGATTCATTGGAACCAATGAGCACCGCGAATTCGTTCGTCTTGGAGGATGAGCCTTGATCATTGCTGACGGTCAGGGTGACTGACTTCCAGCCGGGTGAGGAGAAGGTCACCGTGGGGTTCCGTTGGTTGGAGGTGGCAGGCGTACCATCCTGGAAGGTCCACGACCACGAGTTCGGGAATGCGAGGGTGGAATTGTCCACAAAGCGGACATTCACGCCGGTGCACGCAGTGGGGGTAAAAGGAACAGCGGGGTTGCTCGGGTTGGTGCCGACCTGGGCGAAGAAATCAGCGGAAGGGGCACAGGTCACCTCTGAACCAGGGGCCACACCAGTTAGGAACAGGTTCTCGTCGGTCCAGAGAAGATCGCGTTGCAAGGATGGCGAGTTCAGTGCCGCACGCATGCGGGCCACCTGACCTTCGGAGAACATCTTGGAGCAGTAAGAATACTCCATGTAATTATCCACGTTCTCTTGGATCTCTGCGTCGCAATCGGCGCGCTGGCCAATGTTGGGGCAGCAGCTCCAACCACGGGTAAGCGGGGTGTCATCCACGCCATCATCACCACACTCGGGCACCATGTGGCAGGCAGGTGCATTCTCCGGCAGACCATTGTTCGAACCCCATACGTGGGCGAGCGACAGGTAGTGGCCCACCTCGTGGGTCAGCGCTCGGGAACGCCCAACGCTTCCGGTACCGCTGCTGCTGCCATCGCCTACATAATCATGCAGGATCATGACTCCATCAAGTAGGGAACCCAATCCAGGGCCACCTGCGGTGAAATAACCGGCAGCACCGCTGCGGATCCCGCGGCAGATCCAAATATTCAGGTATTGACTGCGCGGCCAAGGCGACAATTTCGAGGAGGACTCTCCCACGAGAGTCTCCGCCGTCCGCGTGCGGGTGATCCCGTTCGTGCAATTGCCGAAGGGGTCCTTTGTGGCGAAGCGGAACTGTATCTTGGAGTTCGCGATGATCGGACGGAAGATCGGGTCCACTTGTGCCGTATCGGCGTTCAGCTTGGCGAAATCCCTGTTCAGGATGGCCATAGCGTTCTGGATCTGTTCGTTGGAGATGTTCTCCTCGCCTTCCAAATGCAGAACGTGGAATACGGTCGGGATCACATAGACAAAGTCATCATCACGTTGGACGGCGTTCCGGAGCAACATCTCCCGGATCTCTTGTTCCAACTGGGCTTCCCGCTCCAAATAGGTGGGATCCTCCGCGATCATGCGGAGGCGCATCTGGTCAGTTCCACATAGCGTGGGCTCCTGGGCAACAGCCGACAGGGAGGCAAGACCAAGTACAAAGGCGCTGAGTACGTGTTTCATGGCATGCATAGAGCAAATGATCGGGTTACGTTCGTGAACGCAGGCACTAAAGTAAGCACGGAATCGGTGCTGAATGTTCATTCTAGTGTCATGTCGGTCTGGTCTGAGATGTACACTAGATCAGCGCTGCCATCAGGTGGATAATTGGCGTTTGCTAGGTTACGTACCTCTCGTGGGTTGGTCAGGGAGGTAGATAATGTCGCAAAAATGGAACGCCCCGGCCGGTCATTTCCGGTCGGGGCGCCCCTGTTGTGGTCAGTATTACTGCCCGATCACCAGCTTCTGCACACGGCTTCCGAGCCCGTTGGAGGCCCGCAGCATGTACAGTCCGTTGGCCAGGCCCATGCCTCGTGCGCTCAGTTCAATGGTGCCCTGTCCCATGGGACGGTACATATTGCTGTACACCACAGCACCGCGTAGGTCGGTCACCACCACTTCCGTGGCGTGTGCATCCATGCCGGTCACCTGCAGCGTGAACTGGTCGTTGGTGGGGTTGGGGAACAGACTGATGAAGCCTTCGCCCATCAGATCAGCAATGCCCACCGGCGTGGCAATGTTGATGTCGTCGATGAAGAGGTTGTTGGAGTATGACCCGCTGGTGAAGCGGAACTTGAAGCGCACATTGGCGGTCAACGCACTGGAAGGGATGTTGATCGTTTTGAGCGACCACTGGGTGGGGGGCATGGTGGCGCTATTGCCATTGTTCACCAAGGCAGTGCCTACGATCTCGCCGGGCATTTGGGTCCATGTACGACCGCAATCCGCGCTTCGGAAGACCTGCAGCTTTTCAGTGATGTCCTCCGGTGTGTTCGTGGCCGTTGAATAGGCCCAACGGAAGGCGAGCACAGCGTTGCCAAGGCCGCTCAGGTTAACCAATGGGGTCACCAGTTCGTCCATGTCCTGGTCGTTGGTGGGGTCGATCAGGTCCAATTGGTTCCTGTTGCCGCTGTTCAGCATGGCGCATGCCGCTCCGGTATGGCCACCACCTGTGTAGCGAATGAAGGAGGTGTGGTTATTGTCGTGGTTGGCCGCGAAATAGGGGAACAAGTTGTCCCCTTCCTGAGTCTCGAAGCTCTCGAAGAAGGGGCCCATGGCAGCATCGTTGCTGCCAACGAGCACCGCGAATTCATTGGTCTTGGATGACGTTCCATGGTCATTGGAGACCGTCAATGTCACGGTCTTCCAGCCAGGACTATTGAAGGACACGGTGGGATTGCGGACCGTGCTGGCGGAAGGGTTGCCATCCTGGAAGGTCCACGACCAACTGGTAGGGAAGGAGCGGGAGGAGTTGTCCTTGAAGTAAACATTCACGCCCGTGCAGACCGTGGGCAAGGTGGGCAATGCACCCACTGTAGCGCCATCCTCTACGGTCTGAACAATGAAGTCAGCGACCGGGCCGCATTGGGCTTCGTGCCCTGCACTGATACCCGTGGCTTGCAGGTTCGCTTCTGTCCATAGGTTGTTACGTTCGCCAGCAGTCGCAATAAGGGCAGTGCGCATGCGGTCCACCTGGCCGTTCGTGAACATACGTGAGCAATAGGAGTACTCCATGTAGTTCTGTACGTTCTCTACGATCTCGGGGTCGCAGTCGTTCCATGAGGACGAGGAGGGGCAACCTGACCAGCCTTTGGTGAAAGGGGTATCGTCCACGGCATCATCTCCGCATACACCGCTCATATGCCCTGCAGGGGCATCATCCACACCGTTGTTATCTCCCCACACGTGCCTGAGGTTCAGGTAGTGGCCTACTTCGTGGGTAAGTGCCCTGGAGGAACCGGTGTTGCTTGTTCCGATAGCACCTATGTAATCATGGAGAATAATGATCCCGTCAGCCAATTGACCCAGGTTCGTGAGGGCGCCAGGGTAATAGGCGTAACCCGCAACGCCATCACGCATTTTGGCAACAACCCACACGTTCAGGTATTTGTCACGGGGCCAAGGGTTGAGCTTGGAACCGTCGTTACCAACAATGGTCTCAATGCTCTGGATGCGGTCGATGCCATTGGTGCAATTGCCGAATGGGTCCCGAGTTGGAAGCCGGAATTCGATCCGCGCATCTCCCGCGATCCCTTGGAACTGGGGTACCACCTGGCTGATATCGCTGTTCAGCTTACGGAAATCGCGGTTCAGGATGGCCACCTGGTCCAGTACCTGTTCATTGGTGATGTTCTCTTCACCTCCCAAGTGAATGATATGGAACACGATGGGGATGATGTACACCGTCTCATCGTCGCGCTGTTCGACACCGTTGGTAAGCAACTGTCTGATCTCCTCCTCCAATGCGGCCTCACGCACGAGATAGGTCGGATCTTCGGCGATCAGACGGCGGCGAACCTCGTCCGTACCGCACAGGTCCGGGCTTTGAGCACTGAGGGTGAGCGCGGTGGCAAGGGAAAAAAGACCGAGTAGCGATCGTTTCATGACCTTTGTGGCAGTTGTTATTTGGGACGAACAGGGGGCAATATACCCATGGGGTATGAACCGGGAACGGATCTTGAGGGAACGGCCCTTTGTATCGGGAGAACGGTAGCAGGGACCGGTCAATCGTTCAAGTGGTCAAGGATCGTTCGGCACGCCAGGTCCACTTCGTCCGGTGAAATGGTCAGAGGTGGTGCTATCCGGAACGCAGAAGGGCAGCTCAGGAACCAAAAGCCGAGCACGCCGCTTTCCAAGCACCCCTTGACCACCTGTTGAACCCTATCCGCATGGCCGAGGTCCACCGCCAGCATCAGGCCTTCGCCACGTACCTCCACAATGTCCGGGTGGCGCAGTTTTTCCTTGAACCGATGGCCCATGTGCCGGGCGTTCTCGATCAACCCATCATTCTGCAGGACCTCCAATGCGGCCAGACCGGCCACGCAGGGTACTGGATGCCCCCCGAAGGTGGTGATATGCCCCAGCACGGGGTCGTGGGTGAACAAGCGCATGCGCTCCCGTGAGCTCACGAGCGCGCCCATCGGCATCCCCCCACCCAAGGCCTTGCCCAGCACAAGGATATCAGGTGCCATGCCGCTGTGTTCCCAAGCGAACAGCCGTCCGGTCCTGCCGAACCCGGTCTGCACTTCATCGAACACCAGCATGGCTCCTACGGCCGTGCATCGGTCGCGAAGGGCATGCATCCATTCCCGGTCCGGTACCCGCACGCCGGCATCGCCTTGGATCGGTTCCACCACTACTGCGGCCACCTGTTGATCGATGATCTGCAGATCGTCCATGTGGTTGAACCGGATGTGCCGCGTGTCGGGCAGCAGTGGGCGATTGCGATATTTCTTCGTCTCGTTGTCGGTAAGGCTGAGCGAGCCGTGCGTGCTGCCGTGGTAGCTCTTGCGGCACCCGATCAGCCTGGTCCTGCCAGTGACCCGTTTGGCCAATTTCAACGCTGCTTCAATGGCCTCGGTGCCGCTGTTCACGAAGTAGACATTGTCCAGTCCTTCGGGAAGCAGTCCGGTCAATCTTTCAGCAAAGCGCACTTGGGGTTCCTGCACGAACTCGCCATAAGGGATCACGTGCAGGTAGCGGTCCAACTGGTCCTTAATGGCATTGATCACCGCAGGGTGGCGGTGGCCCACATTATTCACGGCAAGGCCGGCGACAAGATCAAGGTACTTGCGGCCATGGCGGTCGGTCAGCCAGCATCCCTCGGCATGAACGATGTCCAATGCCAAGGGATAAGGGCTGGTCTGCGCCAAGTGCGCGTTGAAGGACTGAAGCAGGTCGCTCATGTTCAGCCGCGAAGTTCGCGCCCGGTGGCTTACGGACGACCCGGAGGAGGTCCGCGGCGGTCATCGCCTTGCCGCTCCCTGTACCGCCTGAGCACTTCACGTTGGAAATCGCGCTCTGCCTTGTGCAATTCCACGGTGCGCACGGCCCCCAGTACTTTCACGAACCGGTCCTTGTAGGTGCGCTCCAGATCGATCTCTTTCTGCCGCAGTTGAAGGCCCTTGGTCAGCATGGCCTCCGCTTCGGCCTCAGTGAGCTTGGTCCCTTCCTTGCGGCCGCCCTTCATCAGGTCACGCATCTCTTTGCGCAATTTGTCCCGGGCCTCATCGAACTCGTTGTAGATCGGCCAGAAGCGCTGGGCCTCTTCGCTGGTCAGCCCCAGCTTGGTGGTGATGTAGGCCGTTTTTTGCGCCTTGATCTCCTTCAGCCGTTCATCACTGATCGGGGGCGGTTCTTCTTCCTGGGCCCTGGCAACGTTCGCCGATGTAAGGCCGATGAAGAGCAGCAGGATGGTGGTGAGCAGGTGTTTCATAGTTCTTCGAGTATCAGGTCCAATGGAAGTTCCTCGTGTTCGATGTAAGCGGCCAGTTCGTCGCTCTCAAGCGCCGTGATCGCAATGGTCGAGCGGTCATCATTGAGCGCGGCATACAACTCGATCGGGTCCCAACTCTCCAGGTCCAGTTCCTCCGGTTCCACGTTCAGTGCGGCTGTCTGGCCGGTAATGTTGGTAGCGCTGGATGGTGTTCCGGGCCGAAGGAAGTAGATGCCCAAGGCAAGCATGGCCATGGCCGCAGCGCCGTACCAGGCCCATTTGCCGAAGACAGTGTGCCGTTCATTCTGCCGTTCCAACTGGACCACTCGCTGCTGCACACGCTGAGGGAACCGTTCGAAGAAGCCCTCGGGTACAGTGAACGGGTCGCTCCGCCTCAGGTCCTTCAACCCGGGGGCATTGCGCAGTTCATCGTTGTCTTGGCGGTCGTTCATCGCGTTCATGGTTAGGACACCTGCCTGTCGGTGCGGGTTTGATCGGCGGTGAGCCAGCTTTCGATCTTTTTCACAGCTATGTGATAGCTGCTCTTCAGCGCGCCCACGCTAGTGCCCGTGATGGCGCTCATGTCCTCGTACTTCATTTCATCGAAATAGCGCATGGTGAACACCGCGCGCTGCTTGTCAGGCAGGCGCATCAGGGCGTGTTGCAGTTTCCGTTGGATCGCGTCACCGTTAAAGTGCTCGCTGCTATCGAGCGTGGTGGTAAGCTTGTTCACCACGCTCTCGTGGCTGGTGAACAACCCGCGCTTCAGGCTGCGTAGGTGGTTGAGGCATTCGTTGTGGGCGATGCGGTACAACCAGCTGGAAAGTTTGGAGTCGGACCTGAAATTCCCCAGGCCGTTCCACGCTTTGATGAACGTGTTCTGGAGCACGTCCTGCGCCTCATCGTGGTCCGTTACCATGCGGCGAATGAACCCATAGAGCATACGCTGGTGCTGCCGGACCAGCAGGTTGAAGGCATAGTGGCGCGTGTCCTCCTTTCGGAAAAGCTCCAACAGCTCGTTGTCGGACAGGTCGCTCATGCGGCCATCCGGGTCTCAGGATTCACTTGCGGGCCATCACCTGCAGGGCGGTACGCACGATATCCGGCGTGTCCAGACCATACTTCTTCAGCAACTGGTCCGGGGTGCCGCTCTCGCCAAAGGTGTCGTTCACGGCCACGTATTCCTGTGGTGTTGGGCGATGCGTGGCCAAGGCCTGCGCGACAGCATCGCCCAGACCACCATGTCGGTTGTGTTCCTCGCAGGTCACCACGCATCCGGTACGCGTAACGGAACGTATGACGGCCTCCTCGTCCAATGGTTTGATCGTGTGCATGTTGATCACCTCGGCACGAACGCCTTGCGCGGCCAGTTCCTCGGCGGCTTTCAGGGCGTTCCAGACCAAGTGGCCGCAGGCGATCAGTGTTACGTCGGTGCCTTCCACCAGCACTTGTGCCTTGCCGATCCGGAAAGGCATGTCGGCAGGAATGAAGACCGGCCATTTCGGGCGGCCGAATCGCAGGTATACAGGTCCATCGTGTTCGGCAATGGCCATGGTGGCGGCCTTGGTCTGGTTGAAGTCGGCGGGTACCACCACGGCCATGCCGGGCAGCATGCGCATCAGGCCGATGTCCTCCAGGATCTGGTGGGTGGCGCCATCCTCGCCAAGCGTAAGTCCCGCATGGCTGGCGCAGATCTTCACGTTCTTGCCGGCGTATGCGATGCTCTGGCGCACTTGGTCGTAAACGCGCCCGGTGCTGAAGTTGGCGAAGGTGCCCGTGAAGGGGATCTTGCCACCAATGGTAAGGCCAGCGGCAATACCCATCATGTTGGCCTCGGCTATACCCACTTGCACGAAGCGTTCGGGGAACTCCTTCTTGAAGGCATCCATTTTCAGCGACCCAGTGAGGTCTGCGCACAGGGCCACCACGTTGGGGTTGCGGCGTCCGAGTTCAAGCAGTCCTGCTCCGAATCCACTGCGGGTGTCCTTTTGGTCAAGCACGGGGTAGGCGTTCATGGTCTTCAGAAATTGATGGTGGCCGAACGGCCGCTTTCGATGGTGATATCCTTGATGAGGGTAAGCTCTGTTCTCCGTGCGCTGCGGCTGCGGTAGATCACTTGGTAGTTGCCCGGTTGCAACCTGTATTGCCCACGAATGGCCGTGGGGTCCAGGTCGGCCACCCACACCAGTTCGTCACCCTTTTTCAGGAAGATGGCGCCCGGTCCAGGGGTGGAGGGCAGCACGTTCAGCACGCCGGGCTTGGGCACCACGATGTCGGTGGTGCGGCCTTGTTCCACGTGAACGTCCGGTATGAGAAGGCGTGGAAGTGTGAGCACTTCCAGGTCGTATGTGCCTACGCGGTATCGTTGCTGAGTGCCCAGTTCCTGATGGTGCAGAGTGCCCATTTCGCCCTTGCGCCGAACAATGCACTGCACCGCTTGGCCATCCGACGGACCACTGCCCACCTTCAAGGCGAGCGTGCCCATACCCGCATCAACGGCAATGATCGTGTGGACACCGGGGCGCACAGTTACGTTCTCACGCACCGAGGCGGGCACGGTGTGGGCCACCACCTTATAGGTAAAGATCGGGTCGATGCTCAGTGTGTCCGGAACACCACGGTCGTTCATGGTGTGGGTGATGTGGTATCGCACCTGGCCTGTGCGCTGGTCATACAAGGTTACCGGCACATCCGTTTCGGTGGGCTTGCCGTCGGTGGTCATCAGGCTGATCTGCGCCGTGGTGCTGTTCAGTGCCTGGGTCACAACCACTTTCAGCACGTGCTCGAACAGTTCGGGGGTGCTGGCATCGTAGTAGTTGCCCACGCACTGCAGGTTGTAACGATCGTTCTCCGTCAGTCCGACACCGATCACGAAGGGCTTCAGTACGATGCCCTTTGCCTGCAGTGCGCGGCTTACCGCACAGGGGTCCTCGTCGCAGGCCTCAATGCCATCGGTGATAAGGATGATGATGTTGCGCACCGGTCGCGCGCCCTTGGAGCGATCGGTCTCCGGGAAATCCGTGGCAGCCTTTTCGAGCGAACGCGCGATGGGTGTAGTGCCAAGGCAACGCAGCCCTTGGAGCTTCCGCTTCATGTCCGGAATGCTGTTCGCGCTGAAGGGCACTTCCAGTTTGGTGTCGTCGCAATCCTGTTTGCCCGCTTGAATGGGTGTTTGGTGCCCATAGACACGTAGTGCGAGTTCGAGGTCGGGTTGCCCTTCAAGGTCCTGGAGTGAACGCATCAGCAGCTCACGGGCCGTATTGATCTTGGGCTGGTTACCCCAGAAGGCGTTCATGCTGTTGCTGGCATCGAACACGAACAACATGCGCGTGAGCGGCGGTTGAGGTGCCTCTTGTTGCTGTTGGGCCTTTAGTGAAAGTCCGGTTGCTGCCAGGAAAGCGCACAGGTAAAGGGTGCGCAGCAGGGTGGTCGGCAGGTGCTTCATTGGCAACTGGAGGTTGTTCAGTGTACCAACGGGGAAAAACGTGCCGAACGCGTGCATGGGGCTCAGTAGTCGCCCAGGGTCTCTTCCAGTTGGGCCAGCGCGGCGGCCAGTTGCTGGTCGTTCGGGGCAATGCCGTGCCACTCGTGGCTGTTCATCATGAAATCGACCCCCTGGCCCATTTCAGTGCGCATCAGGATCATCACGGGCTTGCCTTTGCCTGTGCGGCCTTTGGCCTCGTTCAGGGTGGCCACCAGTGCGTTCATGTCGTTGCCCTCGGTCTCCAGCACGTCCCACCCGAAAGCGGTCCATTTGGCTTTCAGATCGCCAAGGCTGAGCACGTCCTCCACATCCCCGTCGATCTGGCGACCATTGTAGTCCACTGTACTGATCAGGTTGTCCACCTTCTTCGATGCCGCGAACATGGCAGCCTCCCAGATCTGCCCTTCCTGGAGTTCGCCATCGCCGTGCAGCGTGTATACCAATCGATCGTCGCCGTTCAGTTTCTTGGCAAGCGCAGCGCCGATGGCCACGCTTAGGCCCTGGCCGAGGGATCCGCTGGCCATGCGCACGCCGGGCAGCCCTTCGTGGGTGGTGGGGTGGCCCTGCAATCGGGTGTTGAGCTTGCGGAAGGTGGCCAGTTCGTTCACCGGGAAATAGCCGCTGCGGGCCAGCACACTGTACCACACCGGACTGATGTGCCCGTTGCTCAGGAAGAAGAGGTCCTGCCCACGGCCGTCCATGTCCCAGTTGGCGGGGTCATGCCGTAGGATGCTGAAATAGAGGGCAGTGAGGTAGTCCGCGCAACCCAGGGAGCCACCAGGGTGGCCGCTTTGCACGCCATGTACTTGGCGGACAATGTCGCGCCTTACCTGGCTGGCAATACGTTGAAGTTCGCTGATGGAGGCCTTGGTGGCCGTGGCCGCAGTAGGGGTGGTGGACATGTGGGGAACGGGCCGTTCTCGGCGGATCCAAAAGTAGCGGGGGGGCTTCGGGGCGGCCGTTCCCTGTGGAGAACTTTTGAAAAGTGGCTGACCTTCACGGAAGCATTTAGAAGGTTATGGCCGGTACTCGGTCCGCGAACGGTTCATCACCGTCCAAGCAACGGCCGGAACGGTGATCTTGTCTCTACGATCGATCGGTGCTTGATGGTTTTGGGCCGGTCCGTCAGCGCAGAGCGGGGGCCGGGGTGGCCCCCGCTCTACATTTGATGCTTGCCGGTGCATGCCTGCGCAAAGCCCTACTTTCGCGGCCCCAAAGCGGATACCATGGCCTTGAAATGCGGCATTGTCGGACTGCCCAACGTGGGTAAGAGCACCTTGTTCAACTGTTTGAGCAACGCCAAGGCGCAGGCGGCCAACTTCCCATTCTGCACCATTGAACCCAACGTGGGCACCATCACCGTGCCCGATGCGCGCCTGAACAAGCTGGCCGAACTGGTGAAGCCCCAGCGCATTCTGCCCACCACGGTGGAGATCGTGGATATTGCCGGCCTGGTAAAAGGCGCCAGCAAAGGCGAGGGCCTCGGCAACCAGTTCCTGGGCAACATCCGTGAGTGCGATGCGATCCTGCACGTGCTCCGCTGCTTCGACGACCCCAACGTGGTCCACGTGGACGGTAGTGTGGACCCGGTGCGCGACAAGGAGGTGATCGACATTGAACTGCAACTGAAAGACCTGGAGACCGTGGAAGCGCGGATCAAGAAGGTGGAGAAGCAAGCGCAGATCGGCGAGAAGGAGGCCAAGCGCCGTTTCGACCTGCTCACGCGTATCCGCGAAGCCCTGCTGAAAGGCGAAAGCGCCCGTACGGTGGTCACCTCGAACGACGACCCGGCGCTGCTGAACGAGTTCCAATTGCTCACCACCAAGCCCGTGATGTATGTGTGCAATGTGGATGAGAAGAGCGCGGTGACGGGCAACGCGTTCGTGGAGAAAGTGAAGGCCTCCGTGGCCAATGAGAACGCTGAGGTGATCTTCGTGACCGCCGCCATCGAGGCCGAGATCGCGAGCCTGGAGACCCCCGAAGAGCGCGAAATGTTCCTGGCGGACATTGGTTTGACCGAACCGGGCGTTAACAAGCTGATCCATGCCGCCTACCACCTGCTGAAGCTGCAGACCTACTTCACCGCCGGTGTGCAGGAAGTACGCGCTTGGACCATCCACCAGGGAGATACCGGGCCCAAGGCCGCCGGAGTGATCCACAGCGACTTCGAGAAAGGCTACATCAGGGCCGAGGTGATGAGCTATAACGATTTCGTGACCTTGGGAAGCGAGGCCGCCTGCCGAGCTGCAGGTAAGCTGCGCGTGGAAGGCAAGGACTACATCGTGAAGGATGGCGATGTGATGCACTTCCTCTTCAACGTTTGATCGCCGTTCGTCCCCGAAACCACCGACGGCCCTGCACACCTGCCCGTCGCATTTCCGCGCATTCTACCTTCGCCCACCCTCTCCGAACCATCATGCGTACCCTGAACTTCCGATCGCTGTGGGCGTTGCCGTTGCTTTTCGCGGCGTGCACGCAGGCACCCGAAACCGAACAAACCGCCATGTCGACCCTTGCGGATAATCCCCTCCTGAAGCCCAGCACGCTGCCGTTCAAGGCACCGCATTTCGACCAGATCCGCGACGAGCATTTCCGACCGGCAATTGAAGAGGGCATGAAGCGCCACCTGGCCGAGATCGAAGCGATCGCCAACAACACCGAGACGCCCACCTTCGAGAACACCATCGTGGCAATTGAAAAGAGCGGTCAGGACCTGAACCGCGCCAGCAGCGTGTTCTTCAACCTGACCGGCAGCGCCACCAACGACAGCCTGCAGGCCGTGAAGGCCGACCTGGCCCCGAAGCTGGCCGCACATGGCGATGCCATCACGCTGAACGAAAAGTTGTTCCAGCGGGTGAAGGTTGTGTACGATAACCGAACTCTCTCGATGCAACCTGGAGAGGAGAATGATGCGGACCCGATAAAGCTCAGGTTGATCGAGCGCTATTATCAGCGATTTGTCCGCGCTGGTGCTCTTTTGGACGCAGCTGCGAAAGAGCAGATGAAGAAACTGAACGAAGAGGAGGCCAACCTGGTCACGCGTTTCGAGGATAACATCCTGAAGGAGCGCAGTGCATCAGCGATCGTGGTGGATGATGTGAAGCAGTTGGACGGCATGAGCCCTGAGGCCATTGACGCGGCAGCGGCCGCCTCCAAGGCCAAGGGACAGGAAGGCAAGTGGCTGATCGACCTGCGCAACACCACCACGCAACCCTCACTCGCCGAGCTGAAGGACCGCAGCCTGCGTGAACGCATCATGAAGGCCTCCCTGGCGCGCAATGGCCGTGGCAATGAGTTCGACAACAAGACCATCATCGCCCGTCTGGCCCAACTGCGTGCGCAGAAAGCCAAGCTGCTCGGCTTCCCCAGCTGGGCGCACTTCGTGATGGATGACCAGATGGCGAAGAGCCCGGACCGTGCGCTGAAGCTGATGGCCGATATGGCCCCGGCCGCAGCGGCCAATGCCCGCAAAGAGGCCGCCAAGCTGCAGGCACTGGTGGACAAGCAGGGCGGCGGGTTCCAGGTGGAGGCGTGGGATTGGGATCTCTATGCTGAGCAAGTACGCAAGGCAGAGTACGACCTGGATGAGGCCGCTGTGAAGCCCTACCTCGAGTTCGAGACCGTGCTGCAGAACGGCGTGTTCTTCGCGGCCAATCAGCTCTTCGGCCTAAGCTTCAAGGAGCGCACCGACATGCCCGTGTACCACCCCGACGTGCGTGTGTTCGACATCATCGACGCGGACGGTAAAGTGATCGGCCTGTTCTACGGCGACTACTACGCCCGCGACAACAAGAACGGCGGCGCTTGGATGAGCAGCTTCGTGGACCAGAGCACCCTGCTGGAGCAGCAGCCCGTGATCACCCAGAACTGCAACTACGTGAAGCCCGCTGCCGGCCAGCCCTGCCTGCTGAGCTGGGACGATGTGACCACGCTGTTCCATGAGTTCGGTCACGCCCTGCATGGCATGCTGAGCGCTCAGAAGTACCCGAAGTTCTCGGGCACCAACACGAGCACCGATTTCGTGGAGTTCCCAAGCCAGGTGAATGAGAACTGGGCCATGGTGCCGCAGGTGTTCAACAACTTCGCCAAGCACTACAAGACCGGTGAGGTGATGCCCGCCGCGTTGGCCGACAAGCTGCGCAAGGCCAGCAAGTTCAACCAAGGCTATGCCACCACGGAATACCTCGCTGCCGCATTGCTCGATCTGGAGTGGCACTCCATGAGCGCCGATGCCCCCTTGGTGACCGATGTGGACGCCTTTGAGCAGGCCGCTCTTAAGAAGTACGGGCTCGATCTGTCCATGGTGCCCCCCCGCTACAAGAGCTGCTACTTCAGCCATGCGTGGACGGGCTACGCCGCTAATTACTACGCTTATATCTGGAGCGAAGTGATGGATGCCGATGCCTACGCCTGGTTCAACGAGAACGGCGGGCTGACGCGCGCCAACGGCGATAAGTTCCGCGCCACGGTGCTCAGCCAGGGCGGCAGCAAGCCGGAGGCCGAACTGTACCGCGACCTCACCGGGCGTGACCCGAACGTGGAGCCACTGTTGGTGAAGCGTGGGCTGAAGTGATCCCGGTCCGGTAGGCGGTCGATCCGTGCATTGGTCCCGTCGGGCTTTTGTGGCCTTTGGACCAGATCCCGGCAAGAACGGCCGTGTGATGAACACCGCGCAACGTTGGAAGAGGCTAATTTGCACGTGACCCCGGTGGCCTTTTCCCCCGGTGGTCCACATACCCATGATGCGCTCTCTTCTTGCTTCCCTGCTGCTGGTGATCAGCCTTGGGACCCATGCCCAGACCATTCATGCTGGCGAGGTGGGTCGACGGCATACCGCATTATTGAACAAAGGGGTGCGGTTCGCGCCAGTGCGCCTGTTCGACGCGCTGCCGGCCGATGCGGCCACAACGAGCCTTTGGTCCGGTGCCTTGGCCAAGGCCGAGGTGTTCCAATTGGATCCCACGAAAGTGGGCGAACTGCTGGGTACACAACCGGAGCACATCGCCCTTGAACTGCCCACTGCAGCTGGCATCGTGGTGTTGGAGCTGCAGCGCACCAAGATCACCACGGAAGACTTTTCGGTGATCACGGCCAGCAAAGGCAAGGCGGTGGAGCACATGCCCGGTCTTCACTACCGCGGCGTGGTCCGCGGCGACCTGGCCTCGATCGTGGCCATGAGCGTTTTTCCCGACCTGGTGATGGGCATTGTAAGTGATGCAACGGGAGAGCGTGTACTGGGTCGCTTTGAACAGGCGCCCAAAGGGCTGCATGTGTTCTACCACGAGGATGACCTGCTGGCCCGCTCCACCGCCACTTGCTTCACGGAGGATGATGGCGAAACCTACCAGCGCTCGAAGCTGGCTTTCGAGGGCGCGCCGAAGACCACCCGTTGCGTGCGCTATTACTGGGAGGTGAACTACAACATCTTCCAGGACAAAGGCAGCGTGGTGAACACGGTAAACTATGTGACCGGCCTGTTCAACCAAAGCGCGATCCTGTTCGATAACGATGGCATTGATGTCACGCTTTCGGAAGTGTTCGTATGGGACGTGCCAAGTCCCTACACGCAAACCTCGTCCAACGCCCTGTTAAGTCAGTTCGGGACAACGCGTACCAGTTTCAATGGCGACATGGCGCACCTGCTCGGCTACGGCGGTGGGGGTGGTGTTGCGTGGCTGAACACGCTGTGCTCCTCAACCAATCTTCGGATGGCATACAGTGGCATCAACAGCAGCTATTCCAACGTGCCCACCTATAGTTGGAGCGTGGAAGTGGTGACACATGAGCAGGGCCACAACCTCGGGTCCCGGCACACGCACGCCTGTGCTTGGAACGGCAACAGCACCGCTATTGATGGCTGCGGGCCTGCTGCCGGATACACAGAAGGCACATGCCCGCAAGGCCCATTGCCCACTTCTGCGGTCGGTGGCACCATCATGAGCTATTGCCACCTCACCAGTTCGGGTATCAAGTTCGTGAACGGTTTCGGGCCCCAGCCGACAGCAGTTATTGTGAACGCGGTGAACGGAGCCAACTGCCTCACGGTCTGCGGTTCATCCTGTGATGCTCCTGGAAACCTCACTGCCTATGCGCTCACCACCACGTCCGCCACCTTGTCGTGGTCCAGCGTGGGGGCCACGAGCTACACACTGCAATGGAAACCTTCAACAAGTGGCACATGGACCACAGTGACCGGCCTCACGGGCAACACCTATAACCTCACGGGTCTCACGCAGAGCACCTCCTACGACTTCAGGGTGATGTCCATCTGCGGTGCTTCGAGTTCGTCCTACTCGGGCATCTACACGTTCACCACGCCGACCCCTTGCCCCGACTCGCTCGAGCCGAACAATAGCACGGCCGCAGCCGCTGCGATCGTGCTGCCGGCCAACATCAATGCGCTCATCGCGTCCTCGTCTGACGTGGACTACTACAGCTTCACGCTCACTTCGACCGCCACCATCAACATCAGCATGTATGGACTGGTAGCCGACTTTGATGTGCGACTCTTGAACAGTGGTGGTACCCAATTGGCCGTTTCGCAGAACGGAGGTAGTGCTTCGGAATCCATCAGCTATGCCTCTGCACCCGCAGGGACCTATTTCGTGCACGTGTTCGGCTATGCCGGGGCGTTCAGTGCCACCAGTTGCTACACGCTTAGTGTGAGTTCATACGCTGCACAAGGGTGTGGTATGCCTTCGGGTGTGCAGGTGTCAGCCATCACTTGGAACAGTGCCACGGTCGCTTGGTCGGCGGTGCAATCGGCCGGCAGCTATGACCTGCGCTGGAAACAGGCATCCTCATCGACCTGGACCACTGTTCCCGGGTTGACCGGTACAAGCTATCCGCTCACCGGCCTCGACCCGCTCACGTTACACGATGTGCAAGTGCGGGCGATCTGCCCAGGTACTGCACAAGGCGGCACTTCGGAATACAGTCAGACCGTGCAGTTCACCACGCTGGAGGCGCCCTGTGCCGTGGCCCCGCCGGTGCGTGTTTCGGTGAAAGTGATCCTCGATGGACCCTACCGGAGCGCCACCGGTCTCATGGTGGATTCGTTGCGCACCAAAGGTTTGCTGCCATTGCAGGAACCCTACACAACGCTGGGCCTTGGCGTGGCCGAAACAGTGAGCACCACGCCATCGGTATTGGCGGTCACGGGCAACAACGCGATCGTGGACTGGGTGCTGGTTGAGCTGCGTAATGCCAGCACGCCTTCCATCGTTGTTGAAGCCCGTGCGGCCTTGTTGCAGCGCGATGGCGATGTGGTGGCCGTGGATGGCGTTTCGCCCTTGGGTTTCTGCGCGGCAGCAGGCAGTTACCGAGTGGCGGTGCGGCATCGCAATCATTTGGCCTGCATGACCAATGCTTCGTTCGTGCTCGGTTCATCCACCACGGTCATTGACCTGAGCGTTAGCGGTACGGCCACCTATGGGACCAATGCCCGCAAGGTGATCGGCGGTGTAATGGCGCTGTGGGCGGGCAATGCGGTGGCCAACACACAACTGAGTTACACTGGAACGGGCAACGATCGCGACGCTGTATTGGCCGCCATAGGGGGTACCGTGCCCACCAATACCGTGACCGGTTACCTGTTGGCCGATGTGAATTTGGACGGCACGGTGGTATACACCGGCGGGGGCAACGACCGCGATGTGATCCTGGGCAATATCGGGGGCACCGTGCCCACCAATGTTCTCGATCAGCAGCTGCCCTGACAGAAGGTCATGGGCTGTTGAAAACTCCGATCGATCGTGGATAACGGAGCGTTAGCATGTTCCGGCGCCCCGATCGGTGGGATTAACTTCGTGCCATCCTTCGGAACCCCTTGATATTGCTGGGTTCCTTTGCTTGTGCGATGAGCGAGACGACCTACGGAGAAGAGCATATCCGGTCACTGGACTGGAAAGAGCACATCCGGCTGCGGCCCGGGATGTACATCGGTAAACTGGGCGATGGCAGCAGCTACGACGACGGGATCTACATCCTGATCAAAGAGGTGCTGGACAACTGCATCGATGAATTCGTGATGGGCCACGGCAAAAAGGTGGAGGTCAGCATTGAAGGCCCGCGCGTTGAGGTGCGCGACTTCGGGCGCGGTGTGCCGCTGGGCAAGGTGGTGGATGTGGTAAGCAAGATCAACACCGGCGCCAAGTATGACAGCAAGGCGTTCAAAAAGAGCGTTGGCCTCAACGGTGTGGGTACCAAGGCGGTGAACGCGCTCAGCACCTACTTCCGCATAGAGAGCTACCGCGAAGGCCAGATGAAACGCGCTGAGTTCGATACCGGTGTGCTGCGCAAGGACGAGAAGCTGGTGGCCACTGAAGAGGTGAATGGAACGCGCGTGGTATTCGAACCGGATGAGAGCATCTTCCGGAACTTCCAGTACCGCGATCAGCACATCGAGCGCCTGCTGTGGAACTATTGCTACCTGAACACGGGTCTCAGCATCATCTACAACGGTGAGCGCTACCAGAGCAAGAACGGCCTGTTGGACCTGCTGGAGACCAAGATGGACGGCGAGCCGCTGTACCCCATCATCCACCTCCGCGGCGATGACATCGAAGTTGCGATCACGCATGCCAACCACTACGGCGAGGAGTACTACAGCTTCGTGAACGGTCAGCACACCACGCAAGGCGGCACGCACCAAGGCGCCTTTCGCGAGGCCGTTGCCAAGACCATCAAGGACTATTTCAAGAAGGATTGGGAGGCCGGCGATGTACGCACCGGCATCGTGGCCGCTGTGAGCGTGAAGGTGATCGAACCCGTGTTCGAGAGCCAGACCAAGACCAAGCTGGGCAGCCAGGAGATCGAGCCGGGCGGCCAGAGCATGCGCAGTTTCGTGGGTGATTTCATTGGCCGCGAACTGGACAACTACCTGCACAAACATCCGCAGGTGGCCGAGGTGTTGCAGGCTCGCATCCTGCAGAACGAACGGGAGCGCAAAGAGCTGAGCGGCATCCGCAAGCTGGCGCGTGAACGGGCCAAGAAGGCCAGCCTCCACAATCGCAAGCTCCGCGATTGCCGGTTGCACTTGGATGACAACAAGAAGGACGACCGAAAGCTGGGCACCACGCTCTTCATCACCGAGGGCGACAGCGCCAGCGGCAGCATCACCAAGAGCCGCGATGTGAACACCCAGGCCGTGTTCAGCCTGAAGGGAAAGCCGCTGAACTGCTTCGGGCTCACCAAGAAAGTGGTGTACGAGAACGAGGAGTTCAACCTGATCCAGGCCGCATTGAACATCGAGGACGGCATGGACGGATTGCGCTACAACAAGATCGTGATCGCGACCGATGCCGACGTGGACGGCATGCACATCCGGTTGCTGCTGATGACCTTCTTCCTGCAGTTCTTCCCGGACCTCATCAAGAACGACCACCTCTACATCCTTCAGACGCCGCTGTTCCGCGTGCGCAACAAAAAGGAAACCGTCTACTGCTACAGCGACGAGGAACGCCAGCGCGCGATCATCAAGCTGGGCAAGAGCGCGGAGATCACCCGTTTCAAGGGCCTTGGGGAGATCAGCCCCGATGAGTTCAAGCACTTCATTGGTCCGGATATCCGCTTGGAGCCGGTGATGATCACCAAGGATGCCGCTGTGCACGATCTGTTGGAGTTCTACATGGGCAAGAACACGCCCAAGCGTCAGGACTTCATCATCGACAACCTGAAGGTGGAGAAGGACCTTGTGGAAGAGGCCAGCGCTGCCACGGCCAAGGCCAACATGATGCGTGATATTGCCCGCAAACTCGACGAAGTAGAGGAGGAGGTATGATGCCCTTGGGTTGCATAGCCCGTTCGGTGGTGGCGTTGGCCATGCTGCTGGCTTCAACCGTGTGCACGGCGCAAGCCACCGGCAAGCTGCGGTTGAACATGGAGCCGGCCGGGCAGACGGAATACGTACTTGATGGCCAATACCGCTTACGCGACCGCGAGGTGACCCTGTTGGAAGGCCAGCATCGGTTCGTGTTCTGGGCACCCGAGCGCAGAATGCTTGATACCGTGCTCACGGTGGTGGCCGGTGGTACAAGTGATGTACGCATCAGCCTACGCTACTCCGAGGAGTACATCCAATGGCGCAAGCGTTCCGAGCGCTACGAAAGCCAACGCCGATGGGGCCTGTACGCACCACCCGTGGTGGCCGCAGGTGCGGCCGCATGGATGGTGTTGAGCTACATGAACTACTCACAGGCCCATCGAGAGCTCGAGGACCTGAACGACGCCTATGCCGCATCCACCGATCCAGGTGAGATCAGTCGGATAAAGAGCGAGGACATCCCTGCGGCCAAGGACGACTTCGCGAAGGCACGCACGCAGACCATCATTGCCTCCAGCGTATTCGCTGTTTCGGCCGGTGCCACCTGGTACCTGCGTCGCAAGCTCTCCTCGCGCACGCCGCCTACGTTCGAGGACAATGAACGCACGCGGTTCGAGGGATTGGTGTGGCTGCCGACCGGTAACGGAGGAACATGGATGGCCGGACTTTCGATCCCCTTGGCACGATGAAGTTCAATGCACTACACCTTTTGTTGGCGCTGCTGCCCCTGCTGGGTGGTTGCTACAAGGATGATGTTGACCCTGCCAAGTTGACCAACAACCCCTTCGATCCCGGGTATATGGGCGAGAACGTGTTCGTGAGTGACGGGACCTTTACCGAGACCGTGTTCATTCCCGGAGTGGGCAATGTGGTGCGGCAGGTGATCGCCTTCCATGTGCGCAGCGAACTGTTCCTTACTTCGGGTGTCACCTACTCCGTACAAGTACATGATCAACAGAACGGGCAGACCGTGTTGTTGAACCCCGATCCCGTGGGAGGGAATGCCTTCAAGTATTACAAGCAGAACCTGGTGCAGGGCTTGCCCGTGTGCCTCGAACTGCGCCTTTCGAACAACCTTTCCGTTGCACGCGCGGAGACCATCTGCGTGACCCTGTGATGAGCGATCTGAACGACGAGAACATCGAACTGCCCGAACAGAACGAGGACGACCATAGCGCTGGCAGTGCCGACAAAGGCGTGCCCGGTGCAGGTGGATCGGGCACTTTCTCGGTGAGCGGCATGTACCGCAACTGGTTCCTGGACTATGCCAGCTACGTGATCCTTGAACGTGCTGTGCCCGCCCTGTATGATGGCCTGAAGCCCGTTCAGCGTCGGATCCTTCACAGCATGAAGGACCTGGACGATGGCCGCTACAACAAGGTGGCGAACATCATCGGCCACACCATGCAGTACCATCCGCACGGTGATGCCAGCATCGGCGATGCGTTGGTGCAGCTCGGCCAGAAGGACCTGCTGATCGATTGCCAGGGGAACTGGGGCAACACACTTACCGGCGACAGTGCCGCTGCTCCACGATACATCGAAGCGCGCCTGAGCAAGTTCGCGCACGATGTGGTCTTCAACCCCAAGACCACCGAGTGGCAACTGAGCTACGATGGCCGCAACAAGGAGCCGGTCTTCCTGCCGGTCAAGTTCCCGCTGCTGCTGGCCCAGGGAGGTGAAGGCATTGCCGTGGGCCTCAGCTGCAAAGTGCTGCCCCACAACTTCAACGAGCTGATCGATGGCAGCATCTCGGTGCTCCGCAAACGCTCCTTCGATCTGGTGCCCGACTTCCCCACAGGTGGTCTGGCCGATGTGAGCAACTATAACGAAGGCGAGCGTGGAGGCCGCATCCGTTGCAG
>CAZQFG010000018.1:0-27812 GCA_964592515.1 uncultured Chryseobacterium sp.
TCTTCCGGCAGGCTGGTACTGAACCCATTGATGTAGGTTTCCACCGTGTCCCAGCCTTCGGGTTCCACGAAGATCTGGTGACGGTCCTTGTCCGCGAACCGGTCGATCTTGTCCTCGATGCTGGGGCAGTAGCGGGGGCCTATCCCCTGAATGCGGCCATTGAACATGGGGCTCCGGTCGAAGCCGGTGCGCAGGATGTCATGCACCTCTGGACTAGTGTAGGTCATCCAACAGCTTAGCTGTCGCTGCAAAGGCGAGGTGGTCGGGGAGTAGCTGAACTTGCTCGGACGTTCATCGCCTGGCTGTTCTTCCATGGCCGAGTAATCCAAGCTACGGCCGTCAACGCGGGGTGGGGTTCCCGTCTTCATTCGGCCCGCCTCAAAGCCCAGCTCAACCAATTGCTCAGTAATGCCGTGACTGGCCTTCTCGCCGGCCCGTCCACCTCCGATGTGTCGTTCACCGATGTGCATGACCCCGTTCATGAAGGTGCCGCTGGTGAGTACTACGGACCGGCAGGGGATGAACATGCCGAGCCCAGTTCGTACTCCGATCACATGGCCCGCCTCCACCTCGATGCGGTTCACGCTGTCCTGCCAGAAGTGAACGTTCGGGGTTCGTTCCAGATGCTTTCGCCACTCCGAAGCGAACAGGTTCCTATCGTTCTGGGTCCTAGGGCTCCACATGGCCGGTCCCTTGCTCCGGTTGAGCATACGGAATTGCACAGCGCTCAGGTCGCTGACCACACCCGAGTATCCACCCAGGGCATCGATCTCCCGCACGATCTGGCCCTTGGCCACACCCCCCATAGCGGGGTTGCAGCTCATCTGGCCGATGACGCCCATGTTCATGGTCACCATCAAGACCTTGGAGCCCAGGTTGGCCGCCGCTGCCGCTGCCTCGCAGCCAGCATGGCCGCCACCCACCACCACCACATCGTATGCCTCCAAAGTGCTCATTGCTCGTGCATTCGTTAACTCCCTCCCGTTCTACGTGGAACAAAGCGCCTTGATCCCTGATCCTCAGCGAATTATACACATTGGTACAGGTACAGGTCCCATGGACGCAGCAAAGGTAGATCCCGCATGGATCGGTTGTTGATCCAGCAGAGCGTGGGTAGGGCTCTTGGCGCTGGTGGGTCGGTCCATCTATCTTCGGTGTCATGCACCCCTTATTGCTGCTCGTAGCGCTTTGTACGTCGTATTCCGCCATCTCCTGCCCATGGAAGGGGGCGTATTCCGGTACCCTTCAGGGTGTTCCTGTGGTACTGCACGTTGATTGTGCCGATGGGGTATATACGGGCCGCATGGAGGCCGAAGGGTATCCGTATACGCTGCGCCTGACACCCACCGGTCCAACGACCGCCACCGGCACCTTCGGCGATCCGCAGCTGGGCGGTGTGCTCTCGTGCACGGCCAGGTGGGAGGATGACACCCTTGAGCTGCACATCGGCGAGGAGGAGGCCGCAGCGGGGGTGACACCCCTGCAGCTGGTGTTCCTGCGGACCTCGGTCGCGCTTCCTGCACCGGCCCCGCCGGCGGTGGACGAGAGCATCCGTGATGCCCGCCTCATCGGCACCTGGACCTTCTCGGAGAGCTACGTGAGCGGCTCCTACTCCTTCGCCACCGAATGGCGCCTTACCCTGCTGGCGGATGGCACGCTGCGGCAGGTGGGCCGAACGGTGGGCGGCGGGCCTGATGTGAGCGGCGACAGCGGGGAAGGGGAGGTGGCCACGGGCCGCTGGCGTACCCGGGATGGGCGCTTGGACCTGGACGCCGGGGCCGGCTTCGCCCCCCATGCCCGCTACGTGTGCGATGGCGACCGGGTGATGTTCACCCTGCCCAACGGCGACAAGCAGGTGTGGGTTCTGGACTGAGACCCGTGCGCTACTTGTACTGCTTGGCTGCCGCCTTGTGCGCCTTGGCGATGGCCTTGGCCAGGGAGGCCGGTTCCAGCACGCGCACACCCTCGCCCATGGCCAGCAGCTCGTTGTGCAGCTCGCGGTTGGGCTGCACGAGCAGCTCGATCACGGTGCTGTCCTTGTCCTCCTTCACCACCTTCTGGCTGGGGTGCATAGGCAGGGCCTTTATGTACTTGGCCTGCAAGGGGGTGAAACGCAGCACCACGCGCTCCACCTTGCCGGGCGAGGCATCCACCCCGATGATGTGGGCGTAGAAGGCCTCCACCTTGGTCCGGTCGGTCGCTGCGAAGCGCTTTTGCGTGAGCGACACGGCGGTGATGCGGTCCAACCCCAGGGAGATGGGGTTGGCATACCCATCGGCGAGGCCCAACACGTACCAGCGGCCTCCGTACTCCTTCAGCAGGAAGGGCCGCATGCGGAAGTCGCGTCCCTCCTCCTTTTGGAAGCGGTGGTAGGCGATGTCCACCCAGCGCCGTTCCCGGATGGCGCGCAGCAGGGCGCCCCAGTGCTGCAAGCCCTGAAGCGTCCCGTTGCGCTCCATGATCACATGGTCGGCCGCGCTGCGCAGGTCGGTGCCGCTGCCGGCCAGCAGTTCGCCCAGCACAGCGCGCTCCAGCAGGGGCATCACGCTGTGTCGCCCATCGCGCGTGGGGGGCAGGTGGTAGGTGTTGCTGTCGCGGTCGTAGGTGATCTCCAGGCCCAGTTCCACGCGGATCTGCTCGATGTCGCGCTGCAGGGTGCGCGCACTGAGCTCGAAGCCGTGCTGGTGGAGCTCCTCCTGGATCTGTGCGAAGGTGGGTGCATGCTTCACCTGCTCCAGAATGAGCAGGAAGCGCTTGAGCTTGCCTTGGAACGACATGGAGGGTTGCTTGTGAGCCGTGAAGTTGGGAAAATACCCGAGGATGACGATCGACAGCGATAGGCACTGGCCCCATCGCGACCTTTGGATATCGCCCATAAGGCTATTGGGCATGGTCCTTGCGCGACCCCACATTCATTCACGCCATGCATCGCCTATTTGGTCCATTTGCTTGCCCCGTTCTACTGGTGTTGCCGGTGATCGGCCTTGCCGCGCCGAACACGCCCACCGATGAGCAGTGGCCGCTGCGCTTCACCTCGGGCACCGACGAAGTGCAGGTGTACGCCCCACAGCCGGAGCACATCGAGGGCGATCATTTCACAGTGCGTTTCGCGGTGTCCATCAAGCGCGCCGCAGACCCCGATCCGGTCTTCGGGTCGGTATGGGGCGATGGCCTGATGGCGGTGGACCGCACCACGCGCCTAGCGACGCTGGTGAGCCTGGAGGTGAGCGACGTACATTTTCCCGATCCCGTGGGTCTCGAGGCCGTGCGGATCGGGGTGATGCTATCGCGCGAGATCCCCCGGCATACGCAGCCCTTCCCCATCGACTGGCTGATCGCCGCGTTGGAGGAGGAGCAACAGCCCAATGATGCCTACTGGAACGAGCCGCCCGAGGTGATCTACATGGAACGACCGGCCGTGCTGGTCTACATCGATGGTGACCCCCAGTACCTGCGCTTGGAGCGGCCCTCCACCTACGGCGACCCGCTGTACGACGATATCGCCACCGATGTGGACCGCGTGCTGAACACGCCCTACCTGTTGCTGCGCTACCGCAAGAGCGCCCACTACCTCTATGGCTCCGGACAATGGTTCAAGGCCCACGAGCTGTTGGGCCCCTATGCGAACACCAACGATGTACCGGCCTCGCTGCGTTCGCTCGCGGCTTCGGTGGACACTGTCAAGTCCTTGGGCACCGCCACGGCCCGGGTCCCCGCTATCGTGGTGCGCACCACGCCGGCCATCCTGCTTGATCTGGACGGCCCTCCGCAGATGAAGCCCATCCAGGGCACCGGTCTCCTCTACGCCACCAACACCGACAACGACCTGTTCCTGGAGATCACCACGCAGCGGTACTTCCTGCTCGCGGCCGGTCGTTGGTCGGCCACCGCCGATCTGCAGAAGGGCACATGGCGCCATGTACCGCCCGACCAGTTGCCATCCGACTTCGCCCGTATTCCCGAGGGTTCGCCCAAGGATGGCGTGCTGGCCCACGTGGCTGGCACAACGGCCGCCCGCGAGGCCGCTCGCTGCGCCTACATCCCGCAGACCGCCACGGTGGACCGCCGCACGGCCACGCTTTCGGTGATCTATGATGGTGAACCGCGCTTTGAGCGCATCGATGGCACCGATGTCTACCTCGCCGTGAACGCGAACACCACCGTGCTGCGCATCCAGGAGCACTACCACGCCTGCCACAACGCGGTCTGGTTCGATGCGCCGGCGCCCGAGGGACCCTGGGTGGTGAGCACCGAGGTGCCGGCCATGGTGGAGGACATCCCGCCGAGCAGTCCGGCCTACAACACGCGCTACGTGGAGATCTACGACCATGATGCCGAGCAGGTGGTGACCGGCTACACTCCAGGCTACCTCGGCACCTACATCCAGAGCGGTGTGGTGGTAATGGGTACGGGGTTTTACTACCCCTACTGGCCGGGCCTGTGGTACCCGCGGCCCTTCACCTGGGGCTTCAACATGTACTACGACCCGTGGATGGGCTGGAGCTTCGGCGCGGGGTGGGGGTGGAACTGGTTCTATCCCGGTTGGCTCTATGGACCGTGGTACGGTCCGGCGCACACCTGGTATGGCAATGGCCCTTGGGGTTGGTGGGGGCCGTGGCACTACTGCCCACCCTGGACAGGCAACCCGCGTCCAGCGTTCTATGGTCACCGGCCCTCCTTGGCCGATGGTACCAGCCACCCGCGTACGGCCGCACCCACTGACCTGTACCGCGCAGAACGTCGTCCCGGGGTGAACCCCACGGAGCTGGCCCGTCCGGCGCGTCCTGCCCCCACGGAAGCTCCACCGGCGCGGCCCACGACGACCAAGCCCGACAGCCGGGACCACTTTACGGACCCCGCCGGCAACGTGTACCGCCGGGAAGGACAGCAGTTGCAGCGCTACGAGAACGGCTCGTGGAGGCCGGCTACCACACCAGCCCCTCCTCCTGCGCGTCCGCCGGTGATCGCCCGTCCGGCCCCGATCACCCGCCCGCCCATGGCCCCGCAGGAGATCCAGATCCGCCGTGACCGCGGCCAGCAACGGGTGATCGACCATCGGCAGTACCAGCAGCGTCCGACTGCTCCGCAGCAGCGCCAGGTAGCGCCCCAGCCCCGTCAGCAGGCGCCTTCTCCGGCACCGCCTGCCCGCCCAGCGCCTCAACGCAAGCGTTGATCAAGACAGCGGTCTGCTTCTTCCCCGGCTCCCCGGTGCGGCTCCGTGTGCGCGTTGCTCCGGTGCGTAACACGTCCTGCGCCGCCTCCACGACCGATGGTCGCAGAGCCATCCACTTGGGGCGGACGGACCGGGGAGAGGGTAGGGCTCGTGCTTGCAAGGTGGAGGTGCTACAACGACAAAGGGTGACGGAGGGAGAGGATGACCCCGTTAGGAACCAGGAGGTACTGTCCGGTGGGAAACGACCGAGGGCGCGTTGTCCGGTGAAGAACAGCGCGCCCTCGGCACAAGATGGACACTGACCCTAGGGCAGCGAGCCCTGCTTCACGGCGGTGGGCACCACCCCGCCGATGTTCTGCAGGATGAGGTCACGATCGTTGCCGCCGCCCGTGTATTTCACCTCACCATCCAGGTTGAGGTCTTCCTGTAGATAATCCTCCACGGTGTTTGTGGGAATGGTGCCCCCGATGCGCTGCAGGATGACGTCACGGTCGTTGTCCATATTGGTGTAGACCACCTGTCCATCCGCATTGGCATCTCCCGCCCAGAGGGCTTCCACAGGGAAACTTCCGCCCAGGCTCTTGCGTGCGGCGCCACCCTCCACGGCTGTTCCGGTCAGGGTCAGGTCCACGATGGCGGTCACAGCGCCCAGGACGATGTCCGTAGCGGTCATCACGCCGAGGTGATTGCGATGGCGCACCGCCACTCGGTATGATCCCGGAGCGACACCCACGAAGCGCAAGGCGCTCAGGCCATCCACGTCCACCACATCCCCATCGCGCTGCAGCAGACCGGCCCGGCTGTGCAGCACCGCCGCTGTATTGGCCGGGTCGCGCAGTTCGATCAGCACCCAATCCACGATGGCGTTGGGGCCACTTGCGGCCAGCACGGCGGGTGTCACCGTCTCATTGCCTGGATGGTCGAACGCGGCTCCGCCATAGGGCTGGGCAAGGGGGAAGGAGGCCAGCACGCGCAGGGAGTCCCGCATCAGTCCGAGGGTCGGGTCATAGGCTCCTTCAAGCACCATGCGGACTTGGAGGAACTGTGCTGCTGGAGTGCCCGCGCATTGGCAATCGGCTCCCAGCACATCGTTCTCGGTTGTCGGATCGCCATCATTGCAGACAGAGCCGATCACCCCTTGCGTGTTCGGACAACTGTCAATGCAGTCCGCGAGGCCATCGCTATCGCTGTCCACATCCGGCGTGCCGCATCCGCAGGCCCCTGGTGCGGTCTTGTCCGCATCACCAGGGCACTGGTCGTTCGTGTTCGCTACGAAGTCGGGAGGTGGTGTGCAGCTCGCTTGCGATACAGCAGGGTCGCCCGCGCCATCGCCATCGGCATCGGCATACCACGTGGTGGGTTGTTCCACGGTGATCATCACCGGCATGTACGATGAGCCGCAGCCCAGTGTGCTGGTGATGGTCCAGCGCAGTTCCACCGGCCCGCTTCCTCCGGTGTGGGTGAAGGTGGCGTTGGGTGCGGAGGCATCCGGAGCAAAGGTGCCCGTGCCGCCACCTGACACCACCCACCCCCCGGTGCCTACCACGGGGGTGTTCCCACCCAGGCCGGACGTGGTGCCGTTGGCGCAGATCGACTGCGGACCACCCGCGATCGCGATGGTGGGCTCTTCCAAGGTGATGATCACCGGCATGTAGGAACTGCCGCATCCGAATGCGCCACTGATGGTCCAGCGCAGTTCAATGGGCCCACTGCCCCCGGTATGGGTGAAGGTGGCGTCCGGTGTAGAGGCGTTCGGCGTAAAGGTGCCTGTGCCTCCGCCGGCCACGCTCCAGAGGCCCGTTCCCACGTCCGGGGTGTTGCCGCCGAGCCCGGCAGAGCTGCCGAACGGACAAATGGTCTGCGGACCACCCGTGACCGCGATGGTCGGCGTGGGGGCGATGGTGATGTTCACCTGGGCCGATGAGGAAGCGCACGGACTGTTGCTGATGGACCAGGCCAGCACGATCGGGCCCGCACCACCGGTGTGGGTGAAAGTGGCATTGGACGCGGTGGCGTTGGAGAAGGTGCCGGTCCCGCCGCTCACCACGCTCCATTGTCCGGTACCCGCGGTGGGCGTGTTGCCGCCGAGACCGGTGGTGGTGCCAAAACCGCAGATGGTCTGCGGTCCGCCCACGGTGGCGGTGGTGGGCGGCTGGCTGATGTTCACCGTGACATCGGCGAACGAGGGTGTGCAGGTACTGTTGCTGATCGTCCAGCGCAGCACAAGGGGGCCGGTCCCACCCGTGTGTGCGAAGGTGGCGTTGGGCAGGTTGACGTTCGAGAAGAATCCTGTACCACCGCTCACCACGCTCCAGGTGCCCGTGCCCACGCTGGGCGTGTTGCCACCCAGACCAGGTGTGATGTTGAACCTGCAGATGGTCAGGTTGCTGCCCACGGTGGCGGTGGATGGCGGCTGCGCGATGTTCACCACGACATCGGCCGCAGAGGAGCCACACGTGCCGCTGGTGATCGTCCAGCGCAGCACGATCGGGCCTGCGCCGCTGGTGTGCGTGAACGTGGCGTTGGGTGCTCCCGTGTTGGAGAAGGTGCCGCTTCCGCCGCTCACCACGCTCCATGAACCGGTGCCCGCGGAGGGCACATTGCCGCCCAGCCCGGTGGTGGTGCCGAGCGCGCAGATGGTCTGGGTGCCGCCCACGGTGGCCGTGCTCGGTGCCGGGGTGATGTTCACCGTGACATCCCCTGTGGAGGGTGGACATGAACCGCTGGTGATGGTCCAGCGCAGCACGATCGGTCCAGCACCACTGGTATGCGTGAACGTGGCGAACCAGGATGAGGCGTTGGAGAAGGTTCCCGTGCCACCGCTTACCACGCTCCATGTGCCGATGCTGGGCGTGGCGCTCAATTGGCTCGTGGTGCCCAATGGGCAGATGGTCTGCGGCCCTCCTACACTGGCGGGAGCGGGTGGCGCATAACGCGTGAAGGTCCAGACCGGACACGCTGCGGTGGGCATTCCGTTCGCGTTACGGGGCACCACTCGCCAACTGTACGGGGTCCCTGCTGCGACGGTGGCCACGTAGCTGGTCCCTGCCTGGTTGCTGCTCGCCAACACGTTGGCGGATCCCTGGTCCAGATACACATCGTAGCCGGTGGCCGTGGCCACCGCTGGCCAACTGAGGGTGACGGTGGTGGCGCTGCAGACATCGGCGCCATTTGCGGGTGACGTGTAGACCGCATTGCACGAGGGCGGCGCACCGCAGTTCACGTTCAGGCTGAACGCGCTGGTGCCGGAGTTGCCGAAGACCTTGATGTAGTAGGTGACACCGGTGGCGGCGGCCCATTGATAGCTCGCCGCATTTCCACTGCAGGTTGGTCCATTGGTGTCGTTGCCACCAATGCAGGTAAGCGCTGCGCAAGTGCCGGAGTACACCGCAATGCGGCTGTCCCAGCCGGAGGTGGCGCAGAGGCTGGCGGTGATCACCTGGCCCGTGGTGCCGGTGGTGGTGTACCACACGGCCGGCTGTGATTGGGCCACGCCGCAGGTCGTGGTGCCTTCGAACGTTCCGGTGCTGGTGGCGTTCACCGTGCTGCCAGCCGTGGAGCTGCCGCAGCTTACCGCCTGCGCATTGCACACCAGGTCGTTCGCCGGCGGCGGTGGGCCGCAGGTCACGTTCAGGTTGAAGGCAGAGTTGCTGCTCGCGCCGTGCACCTTAATGTAGTACGTGGTGCCGGTTGTGCCGGGCCACGAGAAGCTGGCCGGTGTGCCGGAACAGGAAGGCCCGTCGTCATCGTTGCCGCCAATGCAGGTGAGCGCAGTGCAGGTGCCGGAATACACCGAAATGCGGCTGTTCCATGCCGACGTACCGCACAAGCTGGCGGTGTGGATGTTCCCGGTGACGCCCGGCACCGTATACCATACACCACCGAACGTTTGAGCCACTCCGCATGTGTTGCCCTCGTAAGTTCCGCTGGAGGTGGAGTTGAAGGTGATCCCGGGGGTGGTGCTGTTGCAAGCCACCGGCTGGGCGTCGCATACAAGGTCATTCGTCGGGAGGCAGGTCAATTCCAACGAGAACGTTGGGGTGCCCGGTGGGGCCTGCACTTTGATGAAGTAGGTGACGCCCGTGGTGGTCGGGAACGAGTAGCTCGCACTGACACTCGAACAGAGCGGACCATTGTCATCATTGCCACCGATGCAGGTGAGCGCCGTGCAGGTCCCTGTGTAGACCGAGATCCGCGTATCATTGTTCGAGGGGGAGCAGGTGGACAGACGCTGCGTGGTACCCGTACTGCCTAGCAAGTAATACCAAACGGCCGGTTGGGTCTGTTGAACGCCACAGGTACTGCTTCCTTCAAACGGCCCTGTGCTCGTAGCGCTCGCGACATTGACATTGAAATTGGTGGCACAGCCGAATACAAAAGCGGCATTGCATACGTCGTCATTGACCGGTGGAGGAAGCACACAGGTCGCGTTCAGGCTGAACGCCGCGTTGGAAGTGGCACCATGCACCTTGATGAAATAGCTCCCCGTGGACGCTGCGGTCCAGGTGAAGCTCGCGGGTGTACCGTTGCAGGCAGGGCCGTTGTCATCGTTGCCGCCGATGCAGGTGAGCGCGGCACAGGTGCCCGAATACACCGAGAGCCGACTGTTCCAGGCGGAGGTTCCGCAAAGGCTTGCTGTGACCACAGTGCCTGCTGCGAGGTTCATGGTGTACCATACACCGGGCTGTGACTGCCCCACCCCGCATGTGTTCGCGCCTTCGTAGGTGCCCGTGTTGGTGGCATTCACCGTGTACCCGCTGGTGGTGGTGCCGCAGCTGATGACCTGCGCGTTGCACGCCAGATCGTTCGCTGGCACCACGTCCACACAGGTCACGTTCAATGTGAAATCGCTGGATGTGCTGAAGCCGTACACCTTGATGTAGTAGGTGGTGCCCGTGAGGCTCGGCCAACTGTAGCTTGCCGACTGCGAGGCGCAAGCCGGTCCATTGCTGTCGTTCCCACCGATGCAGGTGAGACCCGTGCAAGTGCCGCTGTAGATACCGATACGGCTGTCCCACAGAGTAGCGCATAGACTGGCCGTTATCGTGGTGCCCGTGGTGCCTTGGATGCTGTACCACACCGCTGGGATGCTTCCTTGGCCGAAGCCGCAGACGTCGCCGCCCTCATTGGTGCCGGTGCCCGTGGCGTTCACCGTACTACCGGAAACAGAGCTGCCGCAGGTGATGGGCTGAGCCGCGCATACCTGGTCGTTCGCCGGGGAAAGTGTCAGGGTGAACGTGCCTGTGCCGGTGTTCCCGTGCACCTTGATGTAGTACGTGACCCCCGTGGTGGTGGGCCAGGCGAAGCTGGCCGGGGATCCACTGCAACCGGGGCCGTTGCTGTCGTTACCGCCTATACAGACCAAGGAGGTGCACGTACCGGAGTACACCGAGATGCGGGTATCGAACGCCGTGGCGCTTTGGCAAAGGCTCGCCAGGAAGGTGGCGCCCGTTACACCGCCCACACTGTACCATACGCCTGGTTGCGACTGGGCCACGCCGCAGGTGGTGGTGCCCTCGTAGGTGCCCGTGCTCGTGGTGGCCCCGGTGGAGCCGATGGTGGTGGAGCCCGGCAGTATCGGTGTGGCGTTGCACACAAGGTCGTTCAATGTGCAAGCAATGGTGCGCGTGCGCGATACGGCTTGTGTTCCGCAGGAGGCGTTGGTGTGGAGGTAGAAGCGGTAAACGCCGCTGCTGGTCGGGCTGAAGCTCACCGGCGTAAAACCGGAGGCGACCGCAGCGGAACCTGCGGAATTGCTGATCGTGATGTAGTCCGTGCCCACACTGCTGCGGAAGGTGTAAATGCTCCCCGCCGTCAGGTTGACGGTGTTGTACACGCCTGCGCTGGACGAGCTGCTCACGGTCTCGATGGCTCCCGCGCATGTGGGCGTGAACGCCGGGAAACCGGAGTCGTTGCCGGTGAGGCATTGTGCCTTTACAACGCCGCCCGTGAGCAGAGTGAACGTGACAAGCCCGGCGCACATGGCCCGCCGCAGGGTCCGATCAACAACGATCCGGAGGGAGGAGGCGCTACGAACAAAGAGGGTGAGCGTGGTTTGCATGGCCATGGGTGACCGGACTATCGGTCAGGGGCCAAAGCAACCTTGGACGCTCCGCCTTGTCGATCCCTACTATTGTTCATCTCCGTGTTATCGCACCATCCAGCGCGATACCCGTGCCCGCCGCTGGATATCTTTCGCCGTGCGCTTCCTCCTTTCCGCCTGTGCCCTGTTCATGGCGCTCTCCCTGTGCGGGCAGCATGCGGATGGTCTTCCAGGGCGATTTCTGTTCTCCGTGCGCCATTTCGGGGTAAGGGATGGCCTGCCCCACCGCCGGGTATCGCAGCTTGCGGCCGACCCACAGGGCTATCTGTGGCTGGCCACGCCGGCAGGTCTGGTGCGGTGGGACGGCTACGTCTTCGTGAACCACACCCGGGCGAACGGATTGGCGCGTGATGGTGCGGACCTGGTGGCCTGCGATGGCGATGGCCTGCTCTGGGTGCTTCATGAAGAGGGTGGGCTGGATATCATGGACCCACGCACAGGAAGGGCTCGTCCGGCCAGGGAGCACTTTGCCGACAAGCGCATACCCATTGGCGATGGACCGGTCACCGGACTGGCGGCCGCTAACGATGGCACGATCATCTTCGCACAGGCTGGCCGCCTGGTCCGCTACGGTCCTCAGCAAGGAGGGTTCCAGGCCACGTCCTCGCTCTGTGGCGCGGATCTCTTTCCTTACAGGGCCGAGGTGGCCGGTGATGTATGGTGCATCTGTTCCGAAGGGCGCCGCGGGTGGAACGAAGGGGAGCTCATCCACGTGTCGTCCTGGACCGCTGGGGCGAATGGCTCTGCGCCCAAAGTGGAACGCGTCGCGGGCATTTACAATGTCTTTTCCGCGGGTCATGATCTGCTGGATACCGTGCCCTGGCCAACGAGCGGGGTGGATGTACTACTTGAGCGTGTGAGTGCCCGCGTGACGCCCTTGCTCGAGGTAGTGCCGCGCAATGATGCCTTCGCCTTGCCACAACAACGCCTTGCCTTGGAAGCGGGCATGATACGCTTGCCACTCGCGAAGGAGCTCTACCTGGTCAACACCCTGATCATGCGGATGCAGGAGGGCGACGATCCGCAGCATGCAGAGGTCCTGTTCGATATCGCCAACGTAATGCCACAGGCACGGTTCAAGACCTACGACGCCCTGCGGGACCGTCTGGGCAACTTGTGGCTCGGCACGGAGTTCGGTCTCTACCAAGTGTCCATCGGCGTGGATCGTTTCCAACGCTGGTTGCACCGTGATCCATCCGCTGGCACGGTGGGCACCAGTGTGCGTGGCATGGCCGTGCAAGGTGGTCGCTTGTTGGTGAACACCGAGAACAGGGGCTTCTTTCATCTGGATGCACGGGATGGCCGGACCCTGACCAAGGATACGGTGGTGATCCAGGGCCTTGGCCTTGCAGCCGGGGAGGATGGCACCATCTGGCTGGGACGGTCCAATCGTTTGGAACAGCGCACATGGGAAGGGTCGGTATTGACCATCGACCCGATACTGCCGATCACGGATATCTGGAGCATGTTCCCCCTAGCGAACGACCGACTGATGGTTGGTTCAGGAGCCGGTCTCGCAGTGATCGACACCGATCAACGGCTCCAGCGGAAGATCCGTCAAGTGGTCCACCCTTCACACCCCGAGCTTGACCGCGCGGTGGTGTACCATTTCCTGCGCGACCGTAACGGCGGCATCCTGGCCTGTACCAGCGCCGGGCTCTATGAGCTGGATGGCACCGGTGCCGTTCGCCGCTCGCCGGTTGAGCTCGCAGGGAAGGAGGGGAAGCAGATGGCCCATCTGCTAATGAACGACATCCGCCATGTGCATGCCGATAGTGCGGGCGTGCTGTGGCTCGCCACGGCAACGCAAGGCCTGGTGCGTTGGGACCGGGGCACCGGACAGGTGCGTGTATTGAGCACCCGGGAGGGCTTTCCGCCGGGCAGCATCCATGCCACCTATGCCGATGTCCGTGGGAATTTGTGGCTGCCCACCGATAACGGGTTGGTTCGCTACGATCCCGTATCGGGTCAGGTGCATGTGTACACCACGGCCGATGGACTTGCCCATGACGAGTTCAATCGCATCGCCCATGCGCAGGGTCCGGATGGTCGGCTCTACTTTGGGAGCTTGAACGGCATCACCGTGTTCGACCCTGTCTCAATGATGGGGTCGGAGGCTGCGATCGTTGCACCGCTGGTGCTGGAGGCCGTGAAGGTGCAGCCAGAGGGGATGTCCGGCCCCGTGGAGCTGACGCGAGATGTGGCCGCAGGCTCCGTGATCACCCTGCGTCCCAGCGACCGCTATTTCACCGTGGCGTTGCGGCTGCTAAGCTTCCAGGACCCCGCCTTCATCCGTTATGCGTGGCGCATCGAAGGCATCGATGAGGACTGGAACATCCAGCGTGAGCCTGAGCTGCGCTTCAACGCGTTACCATACGGTAAGCACGAGCTCCGGATGCGGGCCATCGATGCGGACGGGCATTGGAGCGCCACGGAACTGGCGGTGCCGATCCATGTGGTAAGACCGCTTCTTCTGCGGTGGTGGTCCATCACGCTGATCGCGCTCCTGCTGATCGCGGCGGTGGTCGCCTTCGTGCGCTACCGGGAGCGGCGTCTGCGCGAGGTGATCCAGGTGCGCGACCGCATCGCCCTCGACCTCCATGATGAGGTGGGCAGCACCCTGAGCAGTATCGTACTGTTCAGCACGGCGGTCACCCGGACCACCCACGGCCTGCCCGACAAGGCCAACTCGTTGTTGCAGCGCATCAAGGACAACAGCACCAAGGCGATGGAGAGCATGAACGACATCGTGTGGAGCATAGACCCCGAGCACGACGAACTTTCCGATGTGGTCGCCCGCATGAGGGCATTCGCCCAACCGCTCTGCGAGGCGCGGGACATCGAGCTGAAGGTGGATATTCCACCGGTGTTGCTGACGCGCAAGCTGGGCATGACGGGACGCAAGAATCTCTATCTGGTGTTCAAGGAGGCGGTGAACAACGCCGTGAAGCACGCCCAGTGCGACCGGATCAACGTCACCATGCGTGAAGAGGGCGATGAACTCGTGTTGCGCGTGACCGACAACGGGCGGGGCATGGCCGCCAGCAATGGCGAGGCCGCGCTGGGCGGCAATGGGTTGGACAACATGCGCAAGCGGGCCGGCGAGATGAACGGATCATGCGACTACAGAGCGGTATCCGGTGGCGGTACGGAGGTGTTGTTGCGATTCCCGGCCCGGCCCGATCAGTAGATCTAGGGATGTGCTCCGATCAATGGACGCCGCATCTTTGACCACCATGCCAACGGCAAATGCACCGATCAAAGTGGCCGTCTTCGACGACAGCCGCGAACAGCGCGACGGCCTGGTCGAACTATTGGATGCCATGGACGTGGTGACCTGTGTGGGCGCCTTCCCTTCGGCACGACAGGTGGTGCGCGATGTGGAGGACTGTGGGCCCGACGTGGTGCTGATGGATATGGACATGCCCGAGGTGGATGGCGTGATGGCCGCCGCCTTGTTGCGTGCCCGTTACCCGGAGCTGCGCATCATCATGCTCACGGTGATCGAGGACGATGCCCGCATCTTCGCCGCCATCCGTGCCGGTGCGGACGGCTACTTCCTGAAGCAGACCTCTCCGGAGCGGTTGATCGAGGGCATCCGTGAGGCCATGGACGGCGGTGCTCCCATGACACCCAGTGTGGCGCGCCGTGTGTTGCGCATGATCGAAGGGGAGCGGCCTTCGGCAGCCAGCGAGTTCCAACTGACCGAGCGGGAGAAGGAGATCCTTTCCATGCTGGTGAACGGCCATACCTACAAGCGGATCGCCTCCGACCTGGGCATCTCCTTCAGCACCGTCAACCGGCACGTGACCCATGTGTACGCCAAGCTGCGTGTGCATAGCGTAGGAGAGGCTGTGGCGCTGGCCGTGCGCAAGGGACTTGCGTGAGCTGATCCGGCGTCTTTTCTCATGAACACACAGGGCCGGAAGATCCTCCCGGCCCTGTGTGTTCATTAACCGATCGGAAAGCCCCTCAGGGCTTAAAGCAGCGCACCTCGCTTCCGCTCAGCAGGTACACAGTGTTGGTGATGCCGTCCACCTCGTATTGCGGTTCCTTGTTGCTGCCCAAGGGGATGCTGCCCGCATCACGTCCGTCGCTCTTGTGCAGGGCCTGCAGCGCGTACTGTCCTTTGCCGGCCTCGCTCAACATGTAGTGCACATCGTTGGTGCTCGTGGTGGCCTTGAAGCGCGCGTTGGCCTCCTCGAAGAAGCGCTTGGCGGCACCGGCGGCGTCCTTCGCCCCTTCGCCATAGACATCGCTCACCGCGCCGGTGATCTCCTTGGCGGCCGCACTGTTGGCGTCCTGCACCTGGATGTTCTGGCTGGCCGCGCCGAAGGCAGCGCTGGTGTAACCATAGGCAGCTGCGTAATAGGCCGCCCGCACCGCACTGGCATACTTCAACGCTCGCACCAGACCGCTCTCGCGGGGCGCCGGCAGGTACTTCTTGTACTTCACGCCGCCATCCTGCGCCAGCAGCGCCAGGTTCTGGTCCGAGCTGATCACCAGGCCTTCATCCAGGTATTCCATCGCGGTGGCCTTCTCCTTGCCTTCGAAGACCAACGGCGTGGAGCTTACGGCCGAGGCGGCACCCCCGCTGTTGGCCACGCTGTAGAGCAGTCCGTCCTTGGTGTTGAACACCCAGGTGCGGTCCCCGCCAGTGGCCACCAGCCCGGCACCACCTTGCAGGGGCTTCTCCAAGCGCGAAAGGCCCGTTGCGAGATCGATCACATCCACCTCTTCGGCCGTGGCCACGAGCAGGTCGACGCCCAACTTGGTCACGCTGCGCACCACGCCGTCCAGCTTCACCGGCTTTTTCCACTTCTCCACGCCCAGAGCGTCCACCAGGGTCACCACGCCGTCCTCGCCGCCGCTGGTGAGCAGGGTGCCCTGTTCCAGTGCTACGGCTCCGGCCAGGATGCCCTTCACGTTGATGCCCTTGCCGTTCTTACCCCACAGGCCTTTGCCGGTGCTGAAGTCGAGCAGGTCCACGCTCTTGGCATCACCGGCGCCCACCAGAAGGCCCTGTTGCAGGGGCACGAGGGTGCCCAGCTTCTGCTGCATCTGCAGGGGCTGCTCCCAGGCGTAGGAACCATCGTCCATGCGGAAGGCGTTCAGGAAGGTCTTGTGCGTGATCTGAACGGTCTTCTTGCCCTGGCTGTCGGTCACCTCCTTGCGCTGCTCGGTCTGCATGCCCATGAAGCACAGGCCGGGCGCGTGCGGGGTGGTGACGAACACGCCGGTGATGCCCGGCAGGTTGAGGTTGGCCCCGCCCTTGTCGAGCATGGAGCCCAGTCCGGCCATCTTCTCGTAGGCGGGATCGGGGCTCTTTTTCCACAGTTCGGCGCCCGTGTTGGCGTCCAGCTTGTACACGAAGAAGAGGGTGCTCAGGATGATGGCGTCGGATCCGGCGCTATTGCACGCGGTGAGCCGGCTGAAGGCATCGTCCTTGGTCCAGCGGACCTTTCCCGTGCCCATGTCCACGCAGGCCATCGCCGCGGACTTGTCCGCCTTCTGGCCCACCAGCACGATGGCGTTGTTCTCGTAGAGGAAGTACTTGCTGGCGATGCGCGACAGGCCGGCCTCCTTGCTGTTGAAGACCACCTGGCCGCTGAAGGGCTCCACGATGAGCAGGCCGTTGGGGTCGTCGGTGGGCACGATGGAGACGAAGGGCGAACGGGTCACCTCCTCGTAGTTGGCCGCAGGCACGTTGGCCAACTGGGCCAGCGTCCAGGACACCTGCCCGCTGGCGGGGTCCACGCCCTTGAGGCCTTCGCTGGTACCCACCACCAGCGCGCCGGCCGAGGTGATGCGCATCCATTGGGCCGGGCCGGTGTTCACGGTCCAGGCGGGGGAGAGCTGGGCGTTCACCAACAGCGAGGCGGTGGTGAACAGGGCGGTGAAAAAGGGGTAAAGTCGTGTTCGCATGGTCTTGATGGGTCGGGGCGGCGGCGCAGGGACAAGTTACGTGCCACCCTTTCCATGGCAGGTCGTCGCCCTCGGACTTTTCCGGCTGGAGCAGGATGCCCAACTTGCGCCATGCGCGCGCTGCTGCTGTTCCTCGCCCTGCTCCTGCCCTGGTCCATGTTCGCCCAGGACACACTGCACGTCCGCCCCCACGAACGTGCCACCATCGTCACGGACCCCGCTGCCGGGGTGCGTTCCTTCCCGGCCCGTGTGCGTTTTCCGGCGCCCAAGGTGGACCTGCGTCAGGTGCTGCTCACCGTCACCTTTGCCTGCCCGGACAGCCTGCGCTGCGCCGAGTGGGACTACCTCGACCACATCCTGGTGCATCCGCTGGGCACCACCGACACCATCGAGGTGGCGCGCATGCTCACGCCCTATGGCGGCTTCTACCGGAGCCCGTGGTCCTTCTCCTGGCAGGTGGATGTCACCGACTTCAGCCCCCTGCTGCGCGACAGCGTGGAGGTGATCTACGTGCATAGTGGCTACGAGCCGAACAACGACCGCGGTTGGGCCGTGACGCTCGATTTCGCCTGCATCACCGGTCCGCCGGCCGCACGGGTGCTTGGGGTCCACACCCTGCATCGCGGACAGTTCGCCTACGGCGATGCGGCCAAGCCCTTCGCCGCCGCAGTGCCTCCGCGCACGTTGACCATGGATGCCCGCGCCGCGAAGGCCCGTGTGCGCCTGCACCAGACCGGCCACGGCATGCACGCCGATGATGGCTGTGCCGAGTTCTGCCGCAAATGGCGCGAGGTACGCTTCGACGGGCGCGTGGTGGACCGCCGAGACCTGTGGCGCGAGTGCGGCACCAATCCCCTGCAGCCGCAGGCCGGCACCTGGATCTTCGACCGCGGCAACTGGTGCCCCGGCGAACTGCAACAGCCGGACCTCGTGGACGTGCCCCTCAAGGGCCGTGCCCGCACCCATACCGTGGACGTGGCGATGGAGCCCTACGCGCACGACAGCAGCACGGCGCACTGGAGCCTTGCTGCCTACCTGGTGGAGCTGGAGGCCCCGCGCGCCAAGCACGATGTAGCATTAACGGACATCCTGTCACCCAGCGATGCGCCCATGCACCGGTTGCGCAACCCGGCCTGTGGCGCGGCCATCGTGCAACTGCGGAACCTGGGGTCGGAGCCTTTGCGCAGCGTGGACATCGTGTACGGCACCGAAGGCGGCGCGCTGCGCACCCACCGTTGGACCGGCCATCTCGCGTTCAACGCGATAACCACGGTTGCCCTGCCGGGGATGGTGGAAGGAACGGGACCGTCGGTGTTCGTGGTGAGGCTGGAACGCCCCAACGGGAAGGCCGATGCCTGGCCGTACGACAACACCCAGCGGAGCGCCTTCACACCGGTGCCGGTGTACCCGAGCCCGCTGCTGGTGCAGCTGCTTACCAACAACGAGCCGATGCACAACGCCCTGCTGGTGAAGGGCGCTTGGGGGGCCGTGGAGCTGGAGCGCCCGCTGGGGGCACTGGACAGCACACACACCTATACCGACACATTGCGCTTGGCGGAAGGGTGCTACACCCTGGCGCTCACCGACACCGCCGGCGATGGGCTGGAGTTCTGGTACAACACGAAGGGTGGGCGTGGCGTGCTGAGGCTGCTTGATGGAGAGGGCCGCTTGCTTCGCCGCTTCGAGAGCGACCATGGCCACGGCGTTACGCACCAGTTCCGTGTGGCCAACAATGCGCTGGCACAACGCGACACGGTGCCGGATATCGGACTCTTCCCCACACGTACCGCCGGGCCCACCATGCTGGACTATTTCGCGGACCGCGAAGGGGCCGTGCGGCTGAACGTCCTGGACCCGTCCGGTGCCACGGTGTATGAGCAGGACCTCGGCCGCCTGCGCCAGGGCCGTATGGCGTTGGACCTTTCGGCCCTGCCCCCCGAGCGCTACAGCGTGGTGGTGCTGCGCGATGGGGTGGAGGTGTTCCGCCGCCGGTTGCGCATTGTGAAGGAGTGAGCATGACAACCCCCGACACCTTCCTCGACCCTTCAGCCGCGCCCGACCTGCGGACCCTGCGCCAGCGCGTGGGTGCGGCGTTCGATGCGGTGGAACAGGCGCTGGCCACCTTGGCGGGACCGCGTTCGGCGCCGGAGCTGCACTGGCGTTTCAGCACCACCAGCGGCTGGTACGTCACCGCCGAACTGGGCCGTCAGCGCCTGTTCTACCTCTTTCCCCGTGGTGGCGACCCCTTGGTGCGCATGGTGTTCAGCGCACAGGCCGTGGCGCGCATCGCGGCCAGTACGCTGCCGCCAGCGGTGAAGGACCAACTCCACACACCGCGCACGTACCCCGAAGGCACCCTGATCGAGCTGAGCGCCGGTATGCTCACGGCGACCGTTCTGGGCGAACTGTTGGTCATCAAGCGCGCACGCTGAGGCGTGGGACAGGGCTACTTTCACCGCACTTTTCACCACATGCGCATCCTGTTCGCGGCCCTTGCGGCCCTTCCCTTGGGGCTTGCCGCCCAATGGCAACCCGTGCCCGTTCCCGTCACCACCGCGCTCCACAGCATCGACAGCTACGATGCGCAGCGCTTGTGCATTGGCACGCCGGGCAGTTGGCTGCACAGCACCGATGGGGGCAACACGTGGACCGAGGTGCCCCTGATGGACCCGCTCGGCTTCCAGCTCATCGGCTCGGCGTTCTACGCCATGGAGTACCAATCGCCCACGAACATCGTGGGCACGGGGTTCTACCTCCTGGACACCTATCCGTTCCAGGTGCGCCGCAGCACGGATGGGGGCACCACCTGGCCCACCACCTACAACCAACCCGGCAACGGCCAGTTCACCAGTTTCAACGGCATGGCCATGAGCGGCACCAATGGCGTGGCCGTCGGCGACCTGGGCCGCATTGTGCGCACGACCAATGCGGGATTTACCTGGGGCAGCACCAACACGACGGGCGGCACCCTGCGCGATGCCGCCTGGCCCACGGCGACCACCGCGGTAGTGGTGGGAGAGGGCCGCATCCTGCGCAGCACCAACAGCGGGCAGACCTGGACCACCGTGTATAGCGGCTCTCCCGACCTGCGTGCCGTGAGCTTTCCCAGTGCTACAGTAGGCTTTGCAGCAGGCACCGGTGGGGACCTACTGCGCACCAGCGATGGCGGCGCCACGTGGAGCCCCCTCGGCGCACAACTGCCCGATGGCCTGCCCTTCTTCACCGACCTCTGGTTCACCAGCACCACGGAGGGCTATGCTACGGCGAACGACCTGATCCTGCGCACCACCGATGGTGGACTCCACTGGAGCTGGTACGATGCCGGTGAGCAGCTGTGGCAGCTCCACTTCCAGAGCCCCACCAACGGCTTCGCGGTGGCCGCCAACGGCCTGTTGCTGCGCACCGCACCTGGCGCCTATCGCCCCTATGCGCTGTTCGACAGCCCCGGCACCTTCGTGTGCCACAACACACCGACCACCTTTACCGACCAGAGCGGTCCCGGCCTCACGCGCCAGTGGCTGGTCAACGGTCAGCCGGTCTCCACCGATGCGGAGCTCAACTGGACCTTCACGCAACCCTCGCAATCCGAAACCGTGGCGCTGGTGGTGAACAACGGCACCTACACCGACACCCTGGAGCAGGTGATCAGCGTGGGTGCTTCGCTCGCCATCGTCAACAACGCCATCGCGGTCACGGACACCGTGTGCAGCGGACAGGCCACGCAGGTGCAGGTACCCGGCTCGCAACAAGGCACGAGCTATCGGCTGTGGCGCGGCACCACCGCGCAGGGCAATGCGCAGAGCGGTAATGGCAACCCCCTCAACTTCCCCACGGGCAACATCACCGCCAACCAAGTGTTCCACCTGATCGCCACGCGGAACCTGGGCAATTGCGGCACCAGCATCGATACGGTCTCCTTCCTCATCGCCATCGGCAACCCCACCACCACGCTCACGGTGACACCGGGGCCCACCACGCAATGCGTGGGCGATACCATCACCATCACAGTGCAGGGCACGCAGCCCAACGTGAGCTACCAGCTGCGGCGCAATGGCACCAACCAAGGCACGCCACAGATCGGTAATGGAGGCACGCTCAGCTATGAGGTGCCCATCACCATCAACGCCACGTACACGGTCTTCGCCACCAACACGCAGAACACCTGCACCAGCACGCTACAGCAGACCGTGCCGGTGACCTTGGAGGTGCCGCAGCTCAACTGGGGTGCCGATGCCATGAACCCCATCGTGGGCACGCCGGTGCAGCTGATGAACGGCAGCAACGTGCTGGGCGGCAACTACCAGTGGAGCATCCCCGGCGCCACGCCCTCGGCGAGCACCGAGGCCGAGGTGCAAGGCGTGGTGTTCAACACCCCGGGTGCGTATGCGGTGCAGCTCATCGGCATCACGCCCATCGGCTGCCGCGACACGCTGGTGCAGGTGATGTATGCCGTGCCCCAGCCCGAGCCGCAGGACTGTGGCGTGTCGCAATTGTCCGTCCGGGGCGCCAACCCGGCCGATGCGGCCCTGGCCATGGATGCGGAGGGGAACATGTACGGGTGGATCAACACGGAGAACGCGCCCGAGCTCATTGCGTACAGCGGCGGTACGGACACGTTGTACGAGGACCTGCCCTATGCCAATAACTACCAGTACAACGGCGCCCTGGTGAAGTTCGACCCCTACGGCATCCCGCAATGGCTCGTGAACTTCTGGCACAACAGCACTTGGGCCGACCAGGGCGATGTGGTGGTGGATGCGGAGGGCAACGTGTACACGGCCTACTTCCACGGCGAGTACCTGGACAGCCTGCGCATCGTGGACGCGGGCGGCACACGCACCACCATCAACCCGCCCCACAATGGCAGCAGCGAGCAGAGCGTGGTGGTCACCAGCTTCACGCCGCAAGGGCGGCTGCGCTGGGTGCGCACCTTCCTGGAATCGTATGCCACCGAAGAGGTGAACCTGGAGCTGGACGGGCTGGGCCATGTGCTGGTGCAGGGCACCAACCGGGTGGCCCAATATGATCGCACCACCGGGACCCAGGTCTGGTTGAAGACCGAGTTCTATGGCTTCCGCGACATCACCGTGACCCCCGATGACCACATCTGGGTCACCGACCGCTTCAACCTGCAGCTGCGGGAGTACGCGAACGATGGCACCCTGCTGCAGACCACGCCGGCCTACACGCCCACGCCGCCGCCCTTCGGGCTCACACGTCTCAACGGTTGGGAAGCCGCCTGCGATCCGGCCGGCAGCATCTACCAGCTCCACAACATCCAGGGGCAGGTGATCATCGGGGACGATACGTTGACAGGTCCGGGCACCAACAGCAGCAATCAGTACTACGTGTACTTCTTCGCGAAGCGCGGCCCGGCAGGGGAGGTGGTGTGGACGCGCACCTTCGAGATGAACGGGTCGATCCGTCACCTGGGCCTGGTGGCCAACGGCGAACGCGTATTCCTCTCGGTGCTCTTCTTCGGCACTGACTCGTTGCGCATGGAGGGCCTTGATCCCCTGCCCGTTGATGCCTACGACACCTGGATGCTCTCCTACGACCTCAACGGCGGGGATCCCCAGGCCGTGGAGGTCTACGACCATGGCACCGCACCCAGCACCGGCATGCCCGTCCCTGGCCCGAACGCCTTGGTGCTCTCGCCCGATGGGCAGCGCATGGCGGGTTGGGTAGGCTTCCGGTCCACGCTGGTGGCCGGCACGGATACCGCCTTCGGCCATGTCTGGTCGCCCGCGCCCTCCACCGGCCCCAAGGACCATGGCCTGCTGTACGGCGCCATCGATTGCCTGTTGCCCGGCCTGCCTTCCAATGAGGAGCCGCCTCAGGCCTTCTTCGCGCCGCCTGCTGGCTACTGCGCCGGACAGGCCATCCCCTTCACCGATGCCTCGCTCTTCAGTCCCACGGCGTGGAGCTGGTCCTTCCCCGGCGGCGACCCGGCCACCAGCACCGCGCCCTCGCCCGTGGTCACCTACACGGTGCCCGGCACCTATGAAGTGACCCTCATCGCCACCAACGCCAACGGCGAGAGCACGCCCTACACCACCGAGGTGCTCGTGGACATCTGCACCAGCATGGCCACGACGATCGCTGACGGAGCGTGGCGCGCCTGGCCCGTGCCGACCAACGGAACCCTCCACGTGCAAGGTCCTGCGTCCGCGGCGGCCCGTGTGGTGGACCTGCAGGGCCGCACGGTGTGGAGCGGCACATTGCCCACCAACGGCACGCTGGACATTACCGGCTGGGCGCCCGGCAGCTATGTGCTGTTGGTGGGCGGGCAGCGCGTTCGCGTCGTGAAGGAATAGGTGTGCGTTCGGCCGCTCTTTAGCACAGGCTGACCAGCGTCAGTGCGCCGCGTGCGCCATGGGCGTAGGTTCGGGGTGCAGGAGCCCGTCGCTCCAGCATTCAACCGAGATGTCCATGCCCCCCAAGACCACTCCCAAGCGTGCGGCCAGTGCCGCGAAGAAGGCCCCCACCAAGGCCAAGAGGACCACGAAGACCGCCGCGAAGAAGGCCCCTGCCAAGGCCATCAAGGTGGCAAGCCCTGCTGCAAGGAAGCCGGTCACCAAAGCGACCGGTGTGGCAACAGCAGCAGCGAAGAAGACCGCAGTTACCACCACGAGAACGGCGGGGAAGGTGGCCATCCCGGCGCCCTTCAAGCCTGGCAAGGTGGATGCGCGCATGCCCGGCGAACAGCACCCCGGACAGACCAGCGCAGAGGCGCGCTTGCACGACCGTGCCGGTTCGCAATTGGAGCGTGAGCGCCATCAACACCCTGGCAGCACTACGCCCAAGCGGGGCGCTGCGCGCACCAACAAAAAGGCCGCGAAAAAAGGACGATAGTGGGTTCAACACTGACCTGCGGGATGTCGGTCAGCATATGGACGTTTTAGGTGTTCTACGCCGTTCGGATCTTGCGTTGAGCGGATATTTCAATGTAAGGAGCACCTGCGCCATGTTCTTAGATGTGCTGTTCACAACGCACACTGTGGTTTTCTTTGGCCGCGCTACTTCGATGATGGCCTTGGGGTATGTTGCGGTCTGGTCGGAACTCGCCTGTGTTCGGGTCTTAGGTTGGATGTTTTTGCGAGCTCCTTGTTCGCACTCGGGCCATGTCAGCCATCCGGCATGCCGCCAGTTCCTGTCCGGTTCAGCCGGTTGATGGACAAGGCGAACAGGGCTTAGTGAACGACCACCTTGGTGCGCACGAACTGTTCATTGTTGTTCACGCCCAAGAGGTACATGCCGGGTGGCACTAAAAGGGGTATGCTGATCGGTGTTGTGCCGTTCATCAGCACGTTTCCGGTCCGGATCAATTGGCCGTTCGAGGTATGTAGGACCAGCTGGAACGCTCCCTTAGTTGCGACATCCGCGCTCAACCAGAGCAAGCCGCTCGTGGCGTCGTAACGTGCTTCCAGCATGTCATTCCCTGTGGCTTCATCAATACCAGTGAGGGCATCCGGAAGCAGGCGTACGAGCTGATGGTAGGCACTTTCGGTATCCACCGTTTGGAAATGACCGCCCACGATGATCTTGCCATCGGCCTGTATGGCCAGGTCGTGCACGTAGGCGGTGATGTCGGTGCCCTGGCCGATGCCGCTGCCGATGGTGAAGGAGTTGTCCCGGCTGCCGTCGGCGTTCAGGCGCACCAAGCGTGCCGGGCCGGGCACGGCGTTCGCGTATTCGCTGGCGGTGAACTCGCCGCCCACCACCAGTTTGCCGTCGGACTGGATAGCAATAGTGCGCACCAGTGCGTAGGCATATAGCGGGGAAGTGAAGGAGGGGTCGTTGGAGCCATCGGTGTTCATCCGTACAATGGCGCTGCGCGGTTGGCCATTGTGGTACTGGAAGTAACCGCCTACCAGCAGTTTGCCGTCGGGTTGCCTCGCCAATGCGCGGACCGTGCCTCCGCCGGAGCTCAGGCCGGGGTCATTATCCATGCTGGTGTCCAGCGGACCACCGGGGCTCAGCAGGGCGATGTGGCCGGTGGGTGTGCCGTTGTACATGGCGAACTGGCCGCCGACCAGGATGCGCATGTCCGGCAGCACCAATATCTCGTGCACGTTGTGGCTGAACCCCGTGCCCACATCGAAGCTGGTATCCACCGAGCCATCGTCGTTGAAGCGGGCGATGTGCGGATAGCTGTGGCCGCTGCAGGTGAAGAACTCGCCGCCGGCGATCACACGGTGCGCATCGTGCAGTTCAATGGCCCATACGGCCCCGTTGATGGAGTTGGGCGGCACGTTGAAGGAGGCGTCGCGCGTACCATCAGGCAGCAGGCGTGCGATGAAGTAGGCAGAGCTGCCGTTGTAGGTGAGGAAGTTGCCGGCGATGAGGATGCGGCCATCGGGCATCAGGATCATGTCCTCCACGGCATTGCCGGGCCCGCTGCCGTTCGGGTTGAAGGAGGGGTCCACGGTCCCGTCGGGCATCAGGCGCACCAGGTGGTCGTGGATGGTGCCCGCGTAGTCGGCGAAGAAACCGCCCACCAGGATCTTGCCGTCGGGCTGCACCAGCACGCTGTTCACCACCACGGCAGGGTCGTCGGCCAGGAAGCCGTAGTCGATGATGGGCACTTGGGCGGAAGCGCCGAGCGCAACTGTTAGGAACAGGGCGGATAGTGTGGATCGCATCGGCGGTTCGGGTCGTTGCAGGGAATGACGCAGGTCCGCGCGTGGCGGTTGCACCGTAGGTGGTGAACGGTGGGACCGAGGCCGCGAACGTGCAGGGTACCGGAGAACGAGCGTTCAGGTCGGGTGGATGCTGCTGTGTTCACGCCCGGGCATCCCGAACGGTTCCTCACCAACGGTCTCAGTGGAGTTTGGAACCGGACGTTCCACCCCTATCTTTCACTTTCACCGACCTAAACCCAGCTCACCATGTCCACCATTTCCAGTGCTTCGATCTCCGGCACCGATCCCGGAAAGACCCTTGACAGCAGCAATGTTTCCAAGGTCACTACGGCAGCGCGCGGGGACACCCTTACGGTGGATGCCTATGAGGAGGGCTCGGACGGTAAGGGCAATGCCGTCGTGGTGCTGAAGATCGGCAGCGATGGCCGGGCCACCGTGGGCAAGGATGCATCGGGCAACTGGGTGATCACCGGCACAGGGGGGTCATCGGTGCAGTACGTGAGCATCGTGCTCGGTTCATCGGACCCCACCAACTGGGATGTTTCCATTGGTACCAGCGGGGGCAGTGTTTACCGGTTCCGCCGGGGCGGCGGCGGTGGAGGCCACTGATCCCATGCGGGCCTCGCGGTCCGTGGTCCTGCGATGGTGCGGCGTGTTGGTGTTCGCGCTGGGCCTGTCCGTGCCCTTTTGTGCCCAGTCCCCCGCCCGTCAGTGGGCCGACAGTGTTTACGGGACCCTGAACAATGCTCGGCTCTTGGGCAGGGAAGGCCTGGGTCCGTTGTTGGACAGCATGGCGGTGGTCTATACCGCTGCTGGCGACCGCTGTAGGCAGGCCCGTGTACGGGGCTGGCAATGCGAATACCAGGTGATGCAGGGCCAGTTGGATTCGGCCATGGCCTTGAGCCAACGGGCGCAGTCCTTGTTCGTGCCTACCTGCGACAGCCTTACCTACATGTCCATACAAGTAGGTCTCGCCAACGTGTTGAGCAGCCTGGAGGAGCATGAACGCGCGCTGCAGGTGTCGGAGGCCGCACTGGCACGATGGAACGAGCGTTGGCCTTACAGCACGGCGCGCAACGGGTTGTACACCGATCGTGCCATCTCCCTGGCCTACCTCGGTGAACTGCCGCGTGCGCTCGATGCCTTTCACGACGTGTTGGACAATGCGCGGCGTGAAGGCATCGCGGGTGATGAGGCCGATGCCTGCAACAACCTCAGCGCCCTGTTCGGCATGATGGCCGAACAGGATCACCGTTCACCTTATCTGGACAGTGCGGCCCACTACAACGGTCGTTCGCTGGTCATCGCTAAGCAAATGGGTGACGACTATGGGGTCATGTTGGTACACTCCAATCTGGCTGCGTTGGCGCTGGATCGCCGTCTGTACCGCCGGGCATTGGCGCACTTGGACACAGGCACTGCGTATGCCGTCCGGCTGGGCGATCTGGAGTCGGAGGTGGTGCTTGCTGGCATGCGCCATGGCGCCTACTATGACCTCGGCCTGGTGGACAGCGCGTACCTGCACTACAAGCACTACGAACTACTGAAGGATTCGCTGCTCAATGCCGAGAAGGTCAAGGCTATCGCCGACGTTCAGGAGAAGTACGAGAGCGAGAAAAAGGCCCGCACGATCACGCAGTTGCAGGTGGAGAAGCTGGATGGAGAATTGCGACAAGCGGCGTTAAGACGCACGCGCAACATCTACCTCTACGGCGGGCTTGGCGTGTTGGTGCTGGCGGCAGGCCTGTGGAACCGGCTTCGCTATGTGCGGCGTTCTCGGGCTGCCATCCAGCACGAAAAGGAGATCAGCGAGGGCTTGTTACACAACATCCTGCCCGAGGAAGTGGCCGATGAACTGCGCGCCAAGGGACATGCCGATGTGCGCGAGTTCACCGAGGCCACCATCCTCTTCACCGACTTCAAAGGTTTCACGCAGCTCACCGAGAAGCTCAGCGCCGCCGCACTC
>CAZQFG010000019.1:0-27748 GCA_964592515.1 uncultured Chryseobacterium sp.
CTTGAAGAGGGAGTAGATGGGGTGGTAGAGCTTCAGGATGGCACGTTGGGGTGCATCATGATGCGCCCGTACCGCCCGCGCGCCATCCAAGGTCAGGTTGAACTCCTCCCCTGCGAATAGTGCTTTCAGCTCCTCCGCCGTCTTGTACGCATGCACGATGAAGCTGTGCCCGTGCCGCAGGGCCATGCGTGTGAGCCGAGCGTCCAGGCTGCTCTGCTCCTTGGCGGCCACGAAGTGCAGGTCGAAGAGGATCTCCGCGTTCGTGTGCTTCCGCAGGTATCTGGCGATGGTGTTCAGCGGGATGCCCTGCGTGGGGTTGTACCACTGGATGATGACCTTGTCGGGCTGCAGTGAGGCGATGGCCTTGGCGGTTACCCACCACGTGCGCGGGTCGTTCCAGTTGGTGAGGTAATTCACCGGAATATCATAGCCCTCCAGGAAATCGCTGCGGCTGGCCTTATCCACGAACTCGCGCGGGATGATCGCGGGGTACTGTTGCGTCCAGCTGACGATGGTGACCTGCGCCCCTTCATCCTTCAGCGAGCGTGCCAACGCGGTGTTGTACTGCGCAATGCCGCCCTTGAACTTGGGACCTGGGCCGAAGCAGATGATGTGAGGGCTACTCATTGAGGTGAATGGCGAATGGTCGAAGGTGAATGGAACTCAGCATGGGTCTTCTGTCTTTCCCATTCATCATTCACCAACTCCCATTCAGGTGCTTTCAGATCTTCTTCAGCGCCGCTTCATACACCCTCCGCATCCCTTCCTCAATACTGATCTTCGCCTTCCACCCGAGGTTCTCTTCCACCCAGGTCATGTCGCAGTAGCGGCTGTGCACACCCACGGGTTTGTCCAGCAGGGGCTTGATGGTCGGCTTGTAGCCCGCGAAGCCGGTGAAGACCTCGATCAGCTCTAGGAAGGTGGTGAGCTTGCCCATGCCGATATTGATGGCCCGGCCGTCGCTGATCTTGTCCATGGCCAGCAGCGTGAGGTCCAATACATCGTCGATGTGGACGAAGTCGCGGCCTTGTTTGCCGGTACCCCACACCTCGAAGGGATTCTCCTTCTTCGCAGCACGCGCGGCGATGGCCGGCACGGGGTAGGAGAGGTCCTGGTCCTCGCCGTAGCCGCTGAAGGGACGTATGCAGGTGACATGCACACCGTAATGGCTGGCCGCGATCTTCGCCAGGAACTCGCCCGTGAGCTTGCTCCAGCCGTAGGTCATGTCGGGCTCGCCCATCTTCTTGAAGTCGATGTCGCTCTCCTTCAGTTGCAGCGTGTTGCTCTCGGTCTGCAGGTCGATGGGGTAGGCGGCGCTGCTGCTGGGGTAGAGGAAGCGCTGGGGCTTGTTGCGGCACACGTAGAGGAAGATCTCCGCGTCGATGCTGAGGTCCTGCGCCACTAGCATGGGGTCGCCGTCGATCTTGCTGCGCCCGCCCACGATGGCCGCGAAGTGGAAGATGTCCTTGAAGCGCACCACGTCCAACCCGTACTGCTTCACCAGGTATTCCGGGTCCTTGTTCAGTTCGCGCAGCACATCGCGCAGGTCGGCCTTCAGGAAGAGCACGCGACCGTCGCCATAAACGGTGATGCCTCGGTCCACGCCGTCGCATTTCCAAGGCGCCCACGTGTCGGGGTGGGTGCCCACGCTGAGGTCGTCGATCAGGAGGATGCGGTCAGCGGTGTTATTGAACAAGCGCTGGACCATGTTACGGCCCACGAATCCGCAGCCGCCGGTGACCAAATGTGTTGCCATGTCGGGTGCAAAGATGCGGCACGTGGTGGGCAGTGGCCCAAGGGGCACGCCCGGTTCATGAACCATCCAACGTTGGTTGCCGGAGGTGCGGTTATCTTGCCACCATGACCCGTTCGCCGTTGCGCATTTGCCTGGAGGAGATCGCCAAGTACGATGGCGAAGGCCCTGAGCCGCTGGCCCGCTTGGTGCAGTTGGTGCGTCCGACGGCCGCTGAATGGCGCGAGCGAAGGGTGCCCCGGTTCGATGCGCTGGTGACCTTGCTTGAGAACGATCCCGTGCTCTGCGCCGGTATGTCGGCTTACGTACGCCGTCTCACCAAGGGCATGACCTTTCATCGAACACTGACCGATGCAGGCCTTCCGAGCGGGGCGTTCTGGCCTGAACTACGTCGGCGCATCGGGTTCAAGTTGTTGCCCCCCCAGCCGGAGGAACATACCAGCGACCACCTGCTGGTGAACGTGTTCTACAGGGAGCGTGATGCTGACTGGGTAGTGGGCTTGAACGAGGGTCGCTGTGTACGCCTGCTGCACTTGCTCGGCCTTGCAGAGGATGCTGATTTTGAGCGACATGCGGTTAAGGAGCTCCTGTTCGCGGTGCAAGTGCTTGGCCTCCGGGTGGCGGGTAAAGCGTTCGATGCGGATGTGCTGCGCATGCTTCCAGAGATGGCGCGATTCGACAACCCGTTCTACGCACTGGCTGATGCGGTGGATGATCAGATCGATGCACTTCGCGAAGCTCCCGAGCAGCGATCAATGGACAACACGCACCATGTCCGGACAATGAGCTTGTTGGCCGAATGCCGAAATGCCATTTACGCTGCGTTCGGCAATTCGGCCCGGTTGGGAATGACCATGAGCATCAACCAACAATTGATGCGCATGGAGCGCATGCTGGACCGGTTGGAGGTTGTGCTCCATATCCTGGCCATCGATCAAGGTCGCGAGGCGGTCAGTAAACGTGTACAGTTATTCAAGGCGCTGGTGGGCTTCAGCGCAGGAAGCACGCGTGTGGTAGGTTTCCTCAATGCCAGTACGCATGTAGTGGCGCGCGAGATCACCCAACATACCGGTCGCACCGGTGAGCATTACATCACCAGCAACGCATCTGAATACCACCATATGCTACGCACGGCACTTGGAGGTGGTGCGCTCGTGGCCCTGGCCTGTGTCATCAAGGCGTGGATGGGTACCTTGGAGGGCAGCCTGTTCGGGCACGCCATGCTTTACAGCTTGAACTACGCGTGGGTGTTCATTGGCATCTACTTGTTGAATCTAACATTGGCCACCAAGCAACCGGCCATGACCGCCGCCACCATCGCAGCCACCCTCGACGAGGGCAGGGGGCAGGCTGGCGATGAGCGCTACAATGCATTGGCGAGGCTGGTCGCAAGGGTTTGGCGTTCACAGTTCATTGCGTTCGTGGGTAATGTGTTCATGGCATTTCCGGTGGCGGTGGCGTTGGCATACGGATGGAACGAATTGTTCGGACCGGAGCTGTTCGCGCACAAGTCCGCCAAGCTCATCCACGAATTGCATCCGTTGCGGTCGCTGGCCATTCCACATGCGGCTATTGCCGGTGTCTTCCTGTTCATTTCCGGGTTGATCGCTGGGAGCGTGAGCAACTGGTCCGTTCACGGCAGGATCCCCCAACGTTTGCGCGAACATCCCGTGCTGAAGGTCTGGCTCGGCCTGGAGAAGCGCGAACGACTGGCCCGTTTCTACGAGCGCAATGCGGGCGGGATCATCAGCAATTTCTGGTTCGGCGTGTTCATGGGTTCGGTGGGCATGGTGGGTACCTTCTTCGGCCTGCCCCTGGATATCCGTCACATCACCTTCGCCGCAGGCAACCTGGGTCTGGGCATGGTGGGTGCGCACTGGAGCGTGGATCTCTGGACGATCCTGTGGGCCGTGCTCGGCATCGGCGTTATCGGCTTTGTCAATTTCGCCGTGAGCTTCGGATTGTCGCTCTCGCTGGCATTGCGTTCCCGCGGCATTGCCCTCATCGAGCTGGCACCCATCGTTTCAGCCGTACGCGTTCACTTTCGCAATGAACCAGTGAGCTTCTTCCTTCCGCCAATTGGGCGTCGCAATGGAGTTGGAGCCGAGGGTGAAGAACTACCTCAATAGGTCCAGTTCATCGTCCAGGCTGGGTCGTTCGTTGCCCGGCTTGGGTGGCACATGTGCCATGGCATATTCGCTCAGTGCGGTGATGGTCAGGCTCGGGTTCACGCCCAGGTTCGCCGGTATTATCGAGCCATCGAGAATGCGCATGCCGGGGTAGCCGAACACTTCGAACTTTTCGTTCACCACGCCATTGGTGCGGTCGGTCCCCATGGGGCATCCACCAAGAATGTGCGCGGTGGACGACATGTCCATCAGCACCTCCGGAGCTGCGTTCATGGCCACGCCCCCCACTTTTTCCGCATATCGGTGCATGACCTCCTGGCCAATGGGGATGTAGGCAGGCACGCGTCGCCCACCTTGCTTGTTCACACGGAGTCGTCCGCCGAGGATCCCTCGCCTCCAACGAAGGTCCACCGCATTGTCCACTGACTGCATCACGAGCAGGATGATGGAATGACGGGCCCAATCGCGACGCAGTATCTGGAACACATGATGCGGTCTTCTGAGCGTGTTCCAGATCATTTTGGCGGTCCGCAACAGCGGTGGTCCGGCGCCTGCGGCCATCACGCTGAGCAGGCCCATCACACCCGAACCGTCCGGGTACTTCACCAGTTCAATGTGCGTGTTCTCATCCGGCGCGAACACACGACTGATGGCCACGCCATTGTTCATTTTCTCCGGGATTCCGCTGATCCCACAGAGCGACTCGCTGTTGGTGCGCAGGCTCGCGCCCAGCGTATCGCTCAGTTCATGGAGTGTGCCCAGTTCGTGTTTCTGGCGCATCAACAGGCGCAGAGTGCCCAACACACCGGCGCTGACCACCAATCCTTTGGATCGGAACACACGACGCTTTCCCCGCAGCCAACTGCTCGTGCTGCGTGTGTGCACGTGGTACAGGCCGTCCTTGTATTCAATGCGGTCGACGAGGGTATCGGCCTCAATTCGCGCGCCGTTCCGTTCAGCGAACCACAGATAGTTCTTGTCCAGCGTGTTCTTGGCGTTGTGTCGGCACCCCACCATGCATCCTGCACATTCAATGCACCCGTTACGTTGTGGGCCCAGGCCCATGAAGTAGGGGTCCGTGGCATTTTGCGCATCGCCCAGGTACACGCCGATGTGGTCCACAGGACGATAGGTGTCGGCCTTGCCCATGTCATGCGCAATGCGTTGCAAGACCTTGTCCTCGGGGCCTTCCTTGGTGTACGACGTGCTGCCGAGCATGAACCTGGCCTTGGCATAGTGCGGTGCCAATCTTGCTTTCCAATCACCGAAAGCGGCCCAGCCCGGGTGTTGGAAAAAGCTGTCCGGTGGCATCATGTGCGTGTTGGCGTACACAAGGCTTCCCCCTCCAACACCAGCGCCGCTCAATACCATGATGCGGTCCAATAGGTTGATCTGCTGCGGGCCGAAACAACGCAGCGCAGGTGCCCATAGGAACTTGCGGATGTTCCAGTTGGAGCGCGGGAGTTCGTTGGCCTGCCAGCGTTTGCCTTTCTCGAGGACCAGCACATCGTATCCCTTTTCGGACAGGCGCATGGCGGCCACGCTTCCCCCGAAGCCGGAACCGATCACAATATGGTCATGGACCTTTTCAGTTGGCATTGTCCAATGCCGTTGTTCGTTCAGAACTGAAAGTAAATGAACGGGACCATTTCCGCGTTAACGGTCTGGTAAATGGCCAATACCACCAGCACGCAGACCAAGCCCATGGCCCACAACGGTAGCGATGCGAAGCGCTCGCGATACGCCTGTTTGAGGCTTTCGGGTAACCAGTGGATGATGAGGCCTGCAGCCATCACCAGGAACACACTGCGGAAGGCCCAGAGCACATCGCCGATAACGGACGTGCCGAAGTTGCTGCCGATCTGATGAAGGATGGCAGATGCCGTTTTCAGCGAATCGCTGCGGAACCAGATGCGTGTGAAGGTGATGAAGGTGAAGGTGATGAAGACCATCCACGCATGGGCGGCCCAGTGTGTGCTTTTTTCCCACGGGCTCACACGCTTCCAGGCCTTGTAGACCACGAGCCCTAGACCGTTCAGGCCGCCCCAGATCACGAACATCCAACTGGCCCCGTGCCATAGCCCCCCAATGAGCATGGTGATGAGAAGGTTGATGTTGGTGGTCACCCACTGCGTGGCCGATGGAACGAAGCGGCCGATCAGCACGAACACGGCCACCAGCGACAGGTAGAGCGCAGGCAGCCACCAGAGACCGGTGAGCAGGATGAATGCCGCGCCGATCACGCTCAGCATGATCCACGAAAAGAGCGATCCGCCGCGATTGCCTCCCATGGGGATGTACAGGTAATCGCGTAGCCAAGTGCTCAGGCTCATATGCCATCGCTTCCAGAAATCGGCCACGTTGCGGGCCTTGTAGGGGCTATTGAAGTTGGTGGTCAGCGTGAAGCCCATGAGCAGGGCCACGCCGATGGCGATGTCGGTATAACCACTGAAGTCAGCATATACCTGTAGCGAGTAGGCATACAGGGCCATGATGTTCTCGAAGCCGGTGTAGCGCATGGGATCGGAGAAGATCCGGTCGATGAAGTTCACGGCGAGGTGGTCGCCCAGGATCATCTTCTTCGCAAGGCCATTGAGGATCCAGAACACGGCGATACCGAACTGCGCATGTGTGAGGCTGTAAGGACGTTGGATCTGCGGAATGAACTCGCTTGCACGGACAATGGGACCGGCCACCAGTTGCGGGAAAAAGCTCACGTAAAATCCGAAGTCAAGCAGGTTGCGCACCGGCTTCAATTGGCCGCGGTAGACATCCACCGCATAGCTCATGCACTGGAACGTATAAAAGCTGATGCCGACCGGGAGCAGGATCTTGTTCTCCACGAAGTGCGCATCCCACGCGGCATTGGCCCAGTGCGCGAAGATGTTCACCGGTGCGAGGGAGGTGCCCAACATGGCGTTCACATTGTCCACCACGAAGTGCGCGTACTTGAAGAAACCGAGCACCAGCAGGTTTACCGCGATGCTTGATGCCAGCACCAAGCGTTTGCGAAGGAGCGTTCGGGAGGCTTCGCTGGCGCGACCGAGAAGAAAGTCGAACACTATGGAGAAGGCAAGCAGGCCCACGAAGAGCCCGCTCGTTTTCCAGTAGAAGAACAGGCTGACCGCGAAGAGCCAGGCGCTACGCAACAGGTATCGCTTGTACACCAATGCGTAAACGGCCAGCACTACAGCGAAAAAGCCCCAAAAGAAGAAGCGCGTGAAAATGAGCGGCGACGCAGGGTCGTATAACAGCACCGACAGCCAGTCAGGACCGGCGATCGGAAGGTGGGCTGTTGCGGCTTGTGCGGCCATAGGGTTAGCGTTCGCTGGTACGCAGGTAAGTGCCGTAGGCTTCGGTGAGTGCTGTGAAGAGCAGGTCGCCGAGCAGCGCGTAGCCTTCCCGCTTGAAGTGGACCCTGTCAGCTTGAGCGAGACCTGATCTCTCCCAGAGCTTGATGCTGCCCTCACCGCCCATTACACCGTAAGTATCCCACACCGCCACGTTCTCACTGGCCGAAAGCCGGAGCATGACATCGCGCACGCTGCCCGCATTCCTGTTCGGATACTTGCGCTTCATGAAGCTGTCCGTGTTGGTGGTGAGCAGAATGGCCGCATCTGGTGCCACACTGCGAATCCGTCGGATCAATTCGCGGTAGTTGGCCTCGTACACTGACGGGGAGAAGTCGGGGTCGTGCGCATCGTTGATCCCAATGGAAAGGATGACAAGATCAGGCTTGAGCAACGCTAGTTCACGTGGCATGTCCTGGCAGCGCAACCAGCTTCTTGTGCTCGCGCCGTTAACCCCGCACGCGTGTACGATCATGCCAGGGTCTGAACTATCGAGCACGATGCCACGCAATGTGAACTGCTTTTGAAGCACCGTATCCGTACGCATGAATCGAAGTCGAAGTGTATCAACGATCTTGTCGTACATGAACTCGGTGTATCCCTCGCTTTCGTTCACTTGTCGGGTAATGTGCAAAGTGCTGTCACCGTCCCAGGCATGCACTTCGAAGCTGCTGTCCATGCGGTGAAGTACACGCACCCGGTCGAACGTGTAGCCGGGGTAGGCATCTCCCCGGAAACGGACCTTCAACTCGGAGACCTGGTCTTTCGTGGTCACGGAGATCCCGGCCACTCCAAGCACGGATGAGTCCGCTTGGGTGACATTTCGCACAGCGGACCAATTACCGGTGTAGGTCGGCTCATACCAATATGGATTATTCGTTCTCGCCATGCTGTACGGGAAGATCAAACCTCGTCCTGCTCGTATCCCAGGGACAAGGGTCTGCATTCGCTGGCGTAGTTCCATGGTCCACATATCGGCCTGTACGTGCGAACCACCGAAATGCACCACGTTGATCTGACCCTTGCCCTCGAACACCAATTGATCCAGTTTGCGGTGGTAGCTGAGCCAACTGTCAGGGGCGCCGTTCAGTACGATGCGGTTGGCCGCGTAGTTCACGAACGGACATTCGGGGACCACCACAGGGTTGGTCTGTGCTTGTGCCGAGATCACCATGCACAATAGCCATACGGAGATGCCACTTCGAAGCGCTATCATGGTTGTTGGCGTTGGTAAGTGGCGAGGTCGCGGATCAATGCTTCGTGGAAAAGCTCAGCGATCTTCCGGGCACCGAGCGGGCTGAAGTGTGTGTAGTCCTCGGCGGCGAGGGGAGGGTCGGCGGCCACCCAGCTGGCCATGCTGTTCCGGCCGCCCATGGCATCGTACATGTCCCAGAAAACCGCCCCGGCTGCAAGCGAGCTGGCTTTCATCGCATCGCGGACGTCCTCGAGATAGGGGCGTGTGACGAATTGATCGCCTTCCTTGATGCTCATATCGCTGGGGCCGATAACGATCACGCAGGCCCCGGGCACCAATCGCTTGATCCGCGCAATATCGTTGCCAATGGCGCGCCCGTAGTCCTTGGCCTGCTCGGTGCTCTTCATATAAGGTAGCACATTACCTCCGTATTGAAGGATGAAGAGCGATGGGGTGAGCGCGTTGTACATGGTGCGGAGCACGTTCTGGTCGGTATTGCGCAGTTCCAGTCCTGATGCACCGCGCATCGCCAGGTTGTCCATTACGATCCCGTTCCGTCCTTCCAAGGAAACACCGTAGACATTCGGCGAATGCGCACCGATGAATACAAAGCGCAGTTCGTTCGGGGGTGTGTTGAAGGTCCAACTGCGCTCCAGGGTTTCCTGTGAAGGAGCGACTGTTTCACGACCAAGACTCTCTCCATTGGCGAACACCTCCATCGAAAGGGGAGCCCTGTGCTGACCGAACCAGATGCGGCAGAGCTGCCAGGTGCGTGCTTTGTTATAGGACCTTTCGTTGGGGCGCAGCGTGAATGTGGCTGTGTGGATGGTCGTGTCCAAGGCTGCTGTGTCGGCCAACAATGGGCTGAAGCGCGTTATCGCTCCCATGGCACCGAACCGTTTTGCCAGACCTGCGGGCTGGTTGCGTTCCATCACACTGAAGCGTTCCCAATTCACACTGGCTTCATGCATTACACTGAAATGCGGCGTTATCTCCACCACGGAGACCAACCCTGGACCGTTTCCACCAAAGAGGACCTGTAGTTTGTTGCGGAGGTATGCCGTGATACGGTCACCTTCCAGCTGCGAGTCGCCATAATGAAGGATGCGGACCGGATGCGGCGTTCCTGGTGCGCTTTCCAATGCAGCGAACAGTGGGAATAGCACGCTCCTGTCGTTGTTGGGATAGTGCAGTCGGATGCGCTCCACCAAGGGGGCCAGCTTGGAAGTGTCCACGCGCACGGCCCGCTGGTCCAATAACGAGTCAGGGAAGGTGCTCTGGGCTTCACCTTCGGTACTGTCCGTTGGCAGTTGAAGGATGAAGTCGATGTCCGCCTTTTCCACAGGACGCGGGAACAGGACCTCTTTCGCCTTCGGGAAATGAAGCGTCAAACCGGAAGTCATCCGCAGACCCTGTGAGGGGATCAATTGCCCGATAAGCGCAAGCATGGCCAGTGTGGCCAGCAGGAAGAGCAGCACGCGCCCGGGTCTCATTTGGTCTTGGGGATCTTGATCCGTTGGCCGGGCCTTATGCCGTCAGAGATGCCGTTGATGCGCATCAGGTCGTTGGCGTCCACTCCGGGGTAGCGTTTCGCAATGGCGTACAAGGAATCGCCTTTGCGCACGGTATACCACACGAACCCCTCCTGGTCGTATGAGCTTGATGTGTTGGAAGAGGGTGTTGGAAGTTCCCCAGGGGATGTGTCCTTTGGCGAACGCACATGGATCACAAGTTGGTCGCCAGCATCGATCCGGTCGTTGCGCAGGTGGTTCCATGATCTGATCTCGGACACGGTGACGCCGTGCCGTTGCGCGATGGTTCCCAGATTGTCACCCGGCCTTACACGGTACTTAATGGATGTCCGTTCCTTGGGTCGTTCGGTCCCCACGGAGCCGTCGCTCTGTTGCTCTACCTTTTCAACATTCGGGGCTTCCGGTGTAAGGCTTTGCATGTAACGTTCGCTACAGCCTTGGGGCAGCAGCAAGGACACATGTGCGGGCCATGTCCGGCCACAAAGTGTGGGGTTCAATGCAACCAGCCGCGCAACCGAAAGGTCCAGGCGATCGGCCAGGTCTGCTGGGCGTATTTGGAAGGTGGTATGCACCGTGTCAGCCAGTTCAAATGGGACCACGGGTAAAGGGGTGATCCCGAATTTCTCCGCGTTCGTGGCCAGATGGATGAATGCCATCAATAGGGGCAGTACATCACGTTGTGCAGGGTCCACGTGCCGGTACAGGCTACCCAGGTCGTTCGCGCCCTTACATCTTGCCAACGCACGTTCAACGTTCGCTGGTCCACAGGCGGCGGCCATAAGGAACAAGTGCGGTTCGGTGAAGCGTGTGTTCAGTCGCTCCAATTCGGCGATCGCTGCAAGGGTTGCGAGCAGCGGGTCACTTCGTTCATCAATATCTGCCGAAATGGTCAGGCCATGACGGACCGATACTGGATAGGTCAGCATCCACAAGCCTGCCTCACCCTGCGCCGATCCCGCCAAGGTGTTCATGCCGCTCAAGGCCATGGGCAGGTACTTGAGCTCTGAAGGCAACCCGGCCTGGGCAAGTTCCGATGTGATCAGCGGAAAGTAGTTCGCTGCCATCCCGAGCATCGCCTTGAACTGCTCACGTTTGCGCTCACCATACAGGTCAACGTAATAGGCGACCAGACTATCGGCGAACACGGGTATGCCAGGGGCGGAGCGTTCCAGTGCCGTGTGCAGGTCGCGGGTATCCATCGCCCTGATCACCCCCGGTGCAGTGCGTGCACGGTCCAATTGTACAGCCTGCTGCATGGGCCATGTGGCCATGGCACTGTCCACCCGCCATGTGGATTGCCCCCTTGCACTTAACCCAGCGGTCAAGCAGACGGTCAGGGCCAGTTCATGTACACGAGGACAGCGCATGGTTCAGTAGGTAAAGCAACCCCATGTTCTCATGTCAACGCAGGTGCTAGCTTGACAATTCTTCACGTTGGGGTGTTGAGCGCGCTGCCGACCTTTGTGCGGAGCGAGCGATCGCAATGGTGTAGTGGGTCGGTCGTGTAAGGTTCTTGGCCAGGGAACCCTCTATCGCACACCATTTGGCATTGGATACCTTGAACATGGAGAACACGGAACATGCACTGACGGTAGAGATCTGGAGCGATGTGGTCTGTCCGTTCTGTTACATCGGTAAACGTGAGTTCGAACGGGCATTGTCCCAATTCCCTGAAAGGGACAAGGTGAACGTGATCTGGCGCAGCTTCGAGCTTGATCCCCAAGCACCGGCGCGCAGCGAGCACGATATGTACGGCATGCTTGCGACCAAGTACGGTGGCACCCGCGATGAAGCCAAGGCCCGGGTGGCGGGTGTGGTGGAGCGGGCCAGAACGGTTGGGCTCACCTACAACATGGACATGGCCGTGATGGGCAGCAGTTTCGATGCGCACCGCTTATTGCAGTTCGCCAAGACGAAAGGGCTTGGCGATGCCATGAAGGAGCGCTTGTTCAAGGCATACTTCACCGAAGGTGCCCACCTGGCCGATATGCCCACCTTGATCAGGCTGGGTTCCGAGGCAGGGCTCGATGGGGGCGAAGTGGCCCAGATGTTGAGCACTACGGCTTTCTCCGCAGAGGTTCGCGCTGATGAGCAGGAAGCACGCGGGATCGGTGTGCGCGGTGTCCCGTTCTTCGTGTTCGAACGGCGGTACGCTGTGAGCGGCGCGCAGGACCATTCCACATTCCTCGGCGCGCTCCAACAGGCGTTGGGAACGCGTTAGGACTTACGGCCGGCCATTACGCCGCACAGGTGCCACAACAGACGTGCGCCCACATTGGCATCCCACTCATCCTTTCCGGGTGTCACCTCAACCAGGTCGAAGCCGATGATTGTGCGTTTGCGGGCCAACCGTGACAATAAGTAGGTGGCTTCCTCGAACTGGAAACCGCCCGGCACCGGAGTGCCCGTGTTTGGGCAAAGGGTGGGGTCGAGGCCGTCAATGTCGAAACTGATGTGCACTTTTTCCGGAAGGGCTTCAATGATCGCATCGCATTGTTCCTTCCACGTCACGCCGTCGAATTGCTGGCGACGGATATCGGCGCTGCGTACAATGCGGACACGTCCTTTTTCCTTCAGGAACACGTCATTCTCCTGAGCGCAAAAGTCACGGATGCCCACGCTCACGACCTGGTCCAGTTGTTTGATGGATAGAGCGTTGTACAGGATGCTGGCGTGGCTGTAGGTGAAGCCTTCGTAGGCGATGCGCAGATCGAGGTGCGCATCAATATGAAGGATGCCGAATTTCTTGTGGCGAGCTGCTTGGGCGCGGAAGAGGCCCAGCGGTGTGCTGTGGTCGCCACCCACGAGGCCCACCATTTTACCCTGGTCCATCCAGTAGCCGCAGCGTTGTTCCACCCAGTCGTTCATCACGGCGCACTCGGCGTTCACCTTATCCAAGGCCTTGCGGGCGCGGACCTTCTCCTTTTCGTTGCCTCCGTTCACCAGCAGGTCGATCACGTGGGCAGCCTCCTTCTTCAACGCCTTGCTCTGCTCCAACAGGGCCTTGGGCACCTCGTCCATGTGGATGCCGCGTTTCCACAGATCGGGAAACTCCGGGTGGTACAGGTCCACTTGGAAGCTGGCCTCGCGGATGGCCGCCGGGCCATGCGAAGTGCCGCCGCCGTAGCTGGTGGTCACTTCCCAAGGCACGGGCACGAGCACGATGTCGCTCTCTTCGGCCGTGAAGGGAAGACCATAGATGTTGGCGTTGGCCGATGCAGGACTATTCGGGTCGAACTGCTTGATCTTGGAGGCTTTGCTCATAGGGTGTGAATGCAAGGCACGAAGGTAAGGTCCGCATTTCCACCCGGGTCGGCGGATTACCTTCGTCCACCACGAATCCCCAGCCTATGCGCGGAATGCTCCGTTCCCTGTTGATGGTCTCCTTGTTCACCACCGCGGCTGCGGCCAGCGCACAGGATGCCTATCTGACCAACTACTACATCCCCCGCTTCATTCGCACGGGTGCGCCCAACACGATCGATGTTCGGGTCCGCAACTTCAGCAGTTCGCCGTTGTTCACTTTCCGTGTGGATTGGCGTTGGGGCAACGGTACGGTGAACGAAGGGTTCTGGCAGAACACCACCGGCATCACCGGGAGCCAGTATTGGCCCTACACGCACCCTGCGGCCTTTGATCCTGCAGCGCCTGGAGCTGGCATGCTGAAGATCTGGGTAGTCACCTTCGGGGAGACCAACCCGGCGAACGACACGTTGTTCTTCCCCGTTACTGCGGTCTCGCTGTGGAGCGAGAAGTCGGTCTTGTTGGACACGTGGACCGGCACGTGGTGCCCATACTGCCCACCCGCCAACATCATGGGAAACCTGTTGAACACCGACCCGCATATCGTGGTGGCCAAGCACCATGCGGCGGATGAGTACTCCTCACCATCAAGCACGGAGTACTTCAACCAGTACAATGTCAGCTACACCCCGGCCGGTGTCATGGACCAAGGTGAGTATGGCATGTATGCACCCAACCCCGACCACGACCAATGGGATGCCCAAACGCAGGCACGGTTGCAGGGGGTGTCGCCTGTTTCCATTTCGGTGAACGCTACAGTGAATGAGTGGACGCGCGACCTCACGGTCACGGTTTCGGCCAACTTCCAAACGGCGTTCAATGGTGAGTTCACCCTTAACGCGTATCTGTTGGAGGACAACATGCCCGGCACCCAGAACAATGCTCCTGCCAATTACGTGCACGAGCAGATCGTGCGCGACGTGATGGGCGGGACACTCGGCGTCCAAGGCGCAGTGCCTTCTGCACCAGTGGTCGGAACGAATTACAGTCACACATTCACAAGGTCGGTACCCGCTGAATGGAACATCAGCAACCTGCGGGTGGTCGGCTACATAACCCATCGCCAAGGCGCTTCGGCTTATACCCTGAACGTGGCCAAGGGCGGTCTGCTACCTGTGGGAATTGCGGAAGGTGCGACAATGAATGCCCATTGCCGTATTGCCCCCAACCCCGCAGTGGACCACTTTACGGTGGATGTGCCCGACATGACGGGCCAGGCTACGCTTACGGTGATCGCAGCCGATGGTCGTGCAGTGTTGGAAAAGCAAGTGGTGCTGATGCCGGGTGCTCCCGTTCAAGTGGCTGATGTGGGCACGCTTCCCGCGGGTACCTATCAGGTGCGCATCGCCACGGCCAGCGAAGAGCGCCATGGCCGCGTGGTGAAGCTGAACTGATCGGTGCAAAAGAAGATCGCCCCGTCCACGGAATGCGGACAGGGCGATGGGACCCGCGCGGTGTTCAGCCCTCACTGCGCCGGCGCGGGTTCAATTGATGGAACTGCCCAGGAGTGAGATCACGCTCGGCAGCGTAGTGGGCAACGGTTGACGCTCGGTATTTTGTTGCGCATTGGTTGTCGTGGTCGCTGGCGCATTGCCGGTTCCGTTCTCCTTGGGAAGAGGTAGGTTTTCCGGCACATCCTCAGGTCGCACACTGCTGCTGAGACCGTTGCTGGTCATGGTCCACGTGCGGCCGACCATGTCCTCGTCCCATGTGTTGGTCACATTCTTCACATCATCCAGCAGGAAGCCAACGCCACCTTGGAAGTGCACGGCGCGTCCAACGGGCACCTGCACCACGAAGCGGACATATTGGGCTCGCAGCTTGTCTCCAGCAGGCACGTTCACCCAGGGAGAGAACAGCACCATGGAATCCTGCTGCGTGTAGTTGTATTGGATGTGGCTTGCACGCGCGGTGGCCATCTTGTCACTACGGCCATGTCCCCTGCGGTGCACCAATAAGTGGAACAGGCTGTCGGGGCTGGGTTTCACGTCCAACTCGGCCCAAGCGATATGGATGCTGTCCGGGGTCAGCCGAAGGCCGTCCATATCCCACTTCACACGACCATCGTCGTATTTCATGTTCACGTCATGGCTCAGTCCGCGCATATCGTCGGCACCCAGGTAAAGGGTCTGGCCTGCGGGTTGGACCAGTGGTACTTCCTCAATAATGCGTTGATCATGGCCCATGTCGTTGCCCAAACGGATGCCGATGATGATCACCACCACCAGTGCGGCCATCCATGCAGTGCTCATCAGCCAGCCCATCCATTGCGGGGCGCGCAGCCCGGTGAGCAGGCGCAGTCCGCCGATGAACGCACCGAGCGCAGGGATCAGGGCCAGCAGCACCACGCACACCGTGAACCACATGCCTTGCGGCGCGCTGTCGAACACCACGGAGGCCAGGTCGAACATGGCGATATCACCCAATCCGATCAGGCTGTCATAGGTGATCGTACCCCCACCGATGAGCAGGCCCAACAGCGCGATGGTGACCACTGCACCACCAATGAGCAACAGCACCCCAAAGATCTTCGCGAACACACCAACAATGCCTTGTGCGAACCGCTCGACGCCACTGAAGGCTTCACGCTGGCGCTGCCTTCCCTGTTCGCTGGACCATTTGCGGCCCAGTTCGTCGGCTTCGCGGGCCATTTGTTCCGCCCCGCGCTTCATGCGGTCGGCACCTTCCTCGAAGACCCGTTTCAGGTTGTCCACGGTAACGGGTTCTCCTTCCATCATCAGTCGCTCTGCAGCGCTGTCCGCCACAGGGACCAGGATCCACAGGATGAGGTAGATGAGGATGGGGGAGCCCAATCCGAAGATGAAAAGCAGGATGAAGAGGATGCGCATCCACAGCGGGTCGGTGCCGAGGTAGGCCGCAATACCGCCCAGCACACCGCCCACCCACTTGTCCACTGGATGGCGGAACAAGCGCTTGCGGCCGTAGCCTTGTTGGTAGCCGTTTTCCTGTTGGGTGCCGGAATGGCCTTGCTCGGTGCCACCGTCGGCATAGTCCTCGGGGCGGCCCATTGTGCGGATCACCTGTTCCACGTCGGCAATGGTCACCACACTGCGTGTGCCGCCGAGCAGGTCGGTGAAGAGCTCCGCGATGCGGGCCTCGATATCTGCCATGATCTCGTCGCGCCCATCGGTGCTGGCGAATTGGCCGCGAATGGTATTGAGGTACCGGCTCAGTTGCTCGTAGGCGTCCTCTTCAATGTGGAACACCGTGCCGCTGATGTTGGCTGTGAGGGTCTTTTTCATCGGTGGTTCGTTATCGCGTCCTGCGGGTGGTCTTTTTTACAGCGAGGCTCAGTTCATCCCAGGTCTGGTCCAGTTCGGCCAGGAACTTCTCGCCCAAGGGGGTGAGGGTGTAGTACTTGCGCGGCGGGCCCGAGCGCGACTCCTCCCAGCGGTAGGTGAGCAGCCCGGCGTCCTTTAGGCGGTTCAATAGGGGGTAGAGCGTGCCTTCCACCACGATCAGCTTGGCCTCCTTCAGTTTGGCCAGGATGTCCGACGGATACAGCTCTCCCTGCGAAAGGGTGCTGAGGATACAATACTCCAGCACGCCTTTCCGCATCTGTGCCTTGGTGTTCTCGACGTTCATGCGTCAGGTGTTCTGTTGCGGATGGTACTTGATGATGCAAACATATGTGTTAAGGTTAGTACTATGCAAAGCAAAGTACTATTTAGTGATGAACGGTCCGGTGCCGGGGATGAGCGGCGCCACCCTGCGCTTACACCCGCAGGGCTATCTTCGGCCCAAAGCATAGGTCATGCGAAAACACATCTGGAAGGTCCTGTTGATCCTCGTGCTCGTGCTCGGGGCGGTCGGCTATGTGCGGTACTTCTGGGTATTCGGCACGGGCGTAAAGGCCGGTGAACTCAATTACCTCGTGCACAAAGGGGTGTTGTTCAAGACCTACGAAGGCAAGATGATACAGACCGGTATCCGGAGCCAGAACGGTACGCTGGAGAGCTTCGAGTTCATGTTCTCGGTGGAAGACCCCGAAGTGGCCCAGGAACTGATGGTGAATAGTGGCAACCAGTTCAACTTGCACTACCGGGAATACCTGGCGTCCCTGCCATGGCGGGGGCACAGCAAGTTCGTGGTGGATAGTATCGTCTCCATGAAACAGGTGAGCCGTTAGGGGACTTCCCACGCGAAACTGAACGACCGCCCCCTCCACGCGCATGTCCGAGAACTACTACGAGTCGTCGTCGCGCAAAGGGCGCAGGTCGCGCTCGTCCACACGTGTGGTGCAGGGCAGTGCGTGGCAGCGGTTCGTAGCCGACCTCCGGGACGTTCGGGAGCGCTACAACAAGCGGACCTCCACGCCGCACAAGCGCTGGGTGGCCCTGCTTATAATTGGTGGGGCCTTGCTGCGCGGGTGGATGCTGTTCCAACCCATCACCACCGACGAGGCCATTGGCTACCTGCGTTTCGCCACCCTTCCGCCAGGCCAGTTGGTCGGCGACCTGAGCCATTACACCAACCATATCCTGCACACGCTGCTGGTGAAGTTGAGCACGGGCATCTTCGGCGTGTCGTTGATATCCGTGCGGCTGCCGGCCTACATCGCTGGTGTGCTTGTCATGCCTTTGTTCTACCTGTTCGTCAGGGCCATGTTCAACCGTTATATCGCGCTCATGGCCCTGGCCTTGTTGGCCGGTTCCGGTGGACTGGTGGAGTATTCGGCCCTTGCCCGCGGCTTCAGCCTGGCCTGGTTGTTCATGGTAATGGCCTTGCTGGCAGGCCGGCATTTCATCAAGGAGGACAACCTGTTCTCTGGCCTTCTGATGGGCGTGTGTGCAGCCCTGGGGATCTGGTCCGTGCCCACGGCGATCTATGGAATGCTCATGGTCTACATCTGGGTACTCCTATCGCTATTGGTCAACTACGAGCGTTCGCTGGATGGTCGGTTATTGCGTCTGGGACTCTCGTTCGTTTTGACCCTGGCCTTGGCAGTGCTGCTTTACCTGCCGGTCATCCTGGACCAGGGAGTTGACCAGATCTTCAGGCAAGGCGATCATGCCGAGCGGAACTGGGGCCGCTTTGTGGCTGGGCACACCGATGCCGCCTTGGACCTTTGGGTGTACCTCTCCGATACCGCAACGGTCTGGGTGGCCTTGTTGGGTTTCATAGGGGTTGTCCACGCGGCGTACATCTCAACCAAGTTCAGGACCTTGTTGCTGGCCATGCTCTTGGGCGCGGTGCCCATGGTCTTGATCATCGCCGATGTTGGGCAACCTCGGAAATGGTTGTACACCCTGTTCATTTTCCACTTGAGCTCGGCCATAGCCTTGTTCTACCTGCTGAAGTTCCTCCAGGACAAGGTATTCCCTTCGCTTGGTAAGCGGGAACGATCTGCGGCTGCGAGCCTGGTGCTGTTCGTTGCGCTCGGTCTTTTCGGTATGCGTGTCATTCATGACCGTGTTCCGCGCCAAAAGGAAGTGGTGCAATTGGTGAAACAGGTCAGGCCACTTTTGGAAGCGGGCGACCGCGTGATAGGTGAACCAAGGACCGATGCCGTGGCCAAGTTCATGCTGCGGACACAGGGCGTTCCCCTTATGCAATTGCAGGTGCCTCCGGGAGCAGATGGTAAGGTCTACGTTGTGCTCAGCGACCGCAAGGATTGGAGCGTGGACCAGGTGCTTCGACTGCATCAGCTCGATCCGGAGGCGTTTTCCGCACCCGAACTGGTCGGGGAACGGGATGGATCGCAGATCTTCGCGGCCCGGAACGGAAAGGGAGCTCCGTTCGGGACCCGGTAGAAAGTCGTTCCCGATCGGTGGGGGCATTGTATGGCCTTCACTACAGCTTACACGAACAGCGAACCAGCACGATCACTCATGGCAGAAGAAGGACGTCAGATAATCTTCAATATGGTGAAGGTGGGCAAGACCCTGCCTTCCGGGAAGAAGATCCTCAACGATATCTACCTCGGGTTCTACTACGGGGCCAAGATCGGTATCCTCGGTCTCAACGGCTCGGGTAAGTCCACGCTCATGCGCATCATCGCGGGCAAGGACAAGAACTTCGATGGCGACATCCACCTTACCCCCGGCTACACCATCGGGCACTTGGAGCAGGAGCCCGAGTTGGACGAGAGCAAGACCGTGATCGAGATCGTGCGCGAAGGCGTGCAGCCCATCATGGACCTGCTGAAGGAGTACGAGGAGGTGAACAACAAGTTCGCCGACGAGGAGATCCTGAACGACCCCGACAAGATGGACAAGCTCATCGCGCGTCAGGGTGTATTGCAGGACAAGATCGAGGCGGTGGATGCATGGAACATCGACCAGAAGCTGGACATCGCCATGGACGCCTTGCGCTGCCCTGAGCCGGACCAGAAGATCAGTGTGCTGTCTGGTGGAGAGCGTCGACGCGTGGCCCTGTGTCGCTTATTGCTCCAAAGTCCGGACATCCTGCTACTGGACGAACCCACCAACCACCTGGACGCGGAGAGCGTGGCCTGGTTGGAACACCACCTCGCCGACTACAAGGGCACAGTGATCGCCATCACCCACGACCGCTATTTCCTGGACAACGTGGCCGGCTGGATCTTGGAACTGGATCGTGGCGAAGGAATTCCGTACAAGGGCAACTACACCAATTGGTTGGAGCAGAAGACCGCTCGCCTGGCCCAGGAGGAGAAGAGCGAAAGCAAACGCCAGCGCGTGTTGAAGCAGGAATTGGAGTGGGTGCGCAGCAATGCCAGTGCCCGACGCACCAAGAGCAAGGCCCGTCTCGCCAACTACGAGAAGATGCAGAGCGAGAGCGTGAAGGAGAAGGAGGCCAAACTGGAGATCTTCATCCCCAACGGACCGCGCTTGGGCGACAAGGTGATCGAGTTCAAGAACGTGAGCAAAGGCTTCGGCGACCGCCTCTTGATCGACGACCTCAGCTTTGCTCTGCCTCCGGCCGGGATCGTTGGCATCATCGGACCCAACGGTGCCGGTAAGACCACTCTGTTCCGCATGGTCATGGGGGCCGAGCAGCCCGATAGCGGCACCATCACCATCGGCGAGACCGTGCAGATCGCCTACGTGGACCAAAGCCACAAGGATCTGCATCCGGACAAGACCGTGTACGAGGTGCTCACCGGTGGCCTGGAGAACATCACTTTCGGCAACGTGGTGATGAATTCGCGTGCCTACCTGAGCCGCTTCAACTTCAGCGGCACCGACCAGAACAAGAAGGTGGGCATCCTTTCCGGTGGTGAGCGCAATCGCCTGCACCTGGCCATGACCGTGAAACAGAGCAGCAACGTGCTCCTCCTTGACGAACCCACCAACGACCTGGACGTGAACACTCTCCGGGCCTTGGAGGAAGCCATTCAGGACTACAGCGGCTGCGCCGTCATCATCAGCCACGACCGCTGGTTCATGGACCGCGTGTGTACCCATATCCTCGCCTTTGAGGGCGATAGCAAGGTGTACTGGTTCGAGGGCGGTTTCAGCGAGTACGAGGAGAACTACAAGAAGCGCGTGGGCGACATCGTCCCCAAGCGACTGAAGTACAAGAAGCTGGTGCGGGGTTGATCCCGGACCATACCGATGCAAGAAGCCCGGCTGTGAGCCGGGCTTTTTGCATCATTCTCCTTTGCCTGTATCCACCGATCCGTAGTTTCGGGACCAGCCATGGCAGCCAGCTTATCGCCGTTCCCGTTCCATGTCCAACTGCGTGATCACTTCAAGCAGCGTGAGCGCACGTGGAAGTGGTTCAGCGAGCAGCAGGTGAAGGAGGAACAGGCGAAGGCGCACCGAACGGCCCTGCTCAAGAACACCTATCGCCTCGATCCGGCCACCTATGCCACGGCCTACGCATCGGCCGCGCAGGCGGTGAAGGCGCTGAACATCGATGCAGAGGTGACGCTCTACCAGGAGCAGAACACCACGCAGCTGAACGCGGGCATCTCCATCCTTGGCAAGGAGGCGCACATCGTGCTCAGCGGTCGCCTGATGGAACTGCTCACCGAGAAGGAACTGCTGGCCTTGCTGGGACATGAGTTGGCGCACTATCTCTTCTACGCATTGGACGGTGGTGAACACGAGATCGCCAACCGGGTGGTGTATGCCATAGCCAACGATGAGCGCAGCGAGGATGTGCATGTGGAGACCGCGCGCCTCTACAGCCTGTACATGGAATTGTTCTGCGATCGCGGGGCCATGCTGGCCGCGCAGGATGTGGAGGCGGTCCTGAGTTGCTTGATCAAGCTACACACGGGCTTGGCGCAGGTGAACACCGCCAGCTATGTGCAACAGGCTGAAGAAGTGGTCACCGCTTCGAACGAAGGCAGTGAGGCCGTCACGCATCCCGAGAACTACCTACGCTGCCTGGCCCTTCACTACTGGCACAACGATCCGGATGCAAGCACCGAACGTATCGAGCGCTTGATCCGCGGGCCATTGGATATCAACAACCTGGATCTCTTCCGGCAGAAGGAGTTGCAGGTGCTCACACAGGATGTGTTGTTGCTGGCCGTTAAGCCCGGCTGGATCTTCAGCACGGCCATAGGCGCCTTGTGCCGATCGTACTTCCCCGAGCTGAAGCGCAGGCCCGATGCCTACGTGACCGATGCTTTGCGTGAGCAAGTGAAGAATGCTGCGAAGGACACGCGCAACTATCTCTGTTATGTGCTTCTTGATGTGGCCCGATGTGACAGTGAGCAGGAAGAAGTGCCGCTGGGTCATATGCTGGAACTGGCGGAATTATTGGGCTTGACCACGGAGTTCGATGCCATACTGCGCAAGGAACTGAAGCTGGGCGCCCGCGAGCTGAAGCAGTTGAAGGACCGCGCCATGGAGGGCCTGTCGAAGATGAAAGACGTGGGTGAGGAAAGCCTGCAAGAAGAATAAGCGATGAACGAGGTGCTGGACTTCCGAGGCTTCTTACGCTACTGCGATGAACAGGGCGGCCTGCGCACGGATGATGTGATCGCGGTGGTCATGCCGCTGCTCGAAGCGCTGCACGGCGTCCATGTCGAAGGGCGTGTGGCACGTTTGCGCAACGCCGATGCCGTGCGAGTGGAGGAGGGGCGCCTCTACTTGGATCTCGGTAGCACCAGTGGACCGATCTCTGACGCACGCTTCCTTTTCACGAAGCCCAGGCAGGAAGGTCCGGTAGTGGTCACACGTGAGGTGACCGAAGTGGATGATGAAGATCATCGTCTCTATCGCAACGCGTTGATCCGCGCGGAAGGGGAGGCCCTCAGCGCTCCGAAGTACGTGGTGGGCTATGCCGCTTGGGACCTTGAGGTCGGCCATCACGACCCTATCACCGATATCCACATCTGCGGACTTATCCTCGCCAGCCTTGCGTTCGGTCTGGACTTCAATGATCCCGAGGACCTCGATGCCTTCGTGGAGCGCCGCGACAACCTTTTTGCCATCAACGATCAGGTACACCCCACATTGGTGAGCGTGATCAGGGAATGTACGCAGCTCTACCGCGAGGACCGTCCGCGAAGCCTCGATGAGGTGATCGCCAAGCTGAAGAACTTCCGGCAATACGATCCGGACAACTACGTTGACCTCACGCACACGGCCGGGTTCCGACAGCAGGACCTCAGCTCGCGCGACAACTGGATCCTGGCGAAGCTCAAGGCGCGCCTGTTCGACCTGAGCCGGCGCAACAAGCTGCTCTACTTCCGCGACACCGAGGGCTTCGTGAACCTAACCGTGGCCAGCGTGCCGCCCTTACTGGACCATAAGAACATCGATCCCGATTCGCTGATCACATGGAGCCGCTCGGTACGCGACAAGGTGATCGGCAAGAAGCGCTTGGTGCTCACCGGATACCTCGATATGAAGGAGCGCCCGACCTTGCCCGCTCGCTTGGATAAGGTGCGCAGCGAGGCGCGCAAAGCAGTGAACGAATACGGAGTGGATCCACTTCGTCTCGTGATCGCCTTCCTGCGTTGGACCAACTTCAAGGACTACGGCAACGAAAAGATCAGCACACCGCTGCTCCTGCTGCCCGTGGAACTCGTGAAGCGCAAGGGCGTGAAGGACCAGTATGTGCTGGAGTGCCCTACTGTGGAAGCCGAGGTGAACCCGGTTCTGGTCCACTATTTCCGAGAGATCTACGGCATCGAACTGCCGGACATGATCGATCTGGAGGCGTCCAGCGTGGAGGACCTCGTGAGCAGCATCCGTCAGCAGGCGAAGAGCAGCGGTTCGGAGATCGAGCTCGATCTGGTGGAAAAGCCGCGCATCGAACTGGTGCATGCCGCTGCGCGTCAGGCGTTCTCGCGCACGCTGCGACGCACACGCAGGCACGCCAGCGGCCTGGATCCGCGCAGCTTCAGCTATTCATACGGCACCGAAGGCTTCACCCCGCTCGGCCTTCAGCTCTACCAGCGCAAGGTGCGTCCGGCCGCGAGCACCTTCGAGTACATCATCAACGAGGACATCCGTCCCGGTGTCGATCATGCCAAGGGCAACGGTGGCCGCAGCTTCTACAACACGGTGGAAGAGGGTGATGCGAATCCCTATAACTGGGAGGTGGACCTCTGTAACGTCACGCTTGGCAACTTCAATGCGCGGCGTATGTCCTTGGTGCGCGACTACGATCACATCATCGAGGCCAACGCGAAGGACGAGGTCTTCAACATGCTCTTCAGCGACCAGCCAAGACCGTTGCAGGAACAGGCTCCAACACGTGCTCCGCTCGCTGAGCGTTTCCCCATAATCCAGGCCGATCCCACGCAAACGCGCGCCATCGAACAGGCCGCTGGTGGTGGCAGCTACATCATCCAAGGGCCACCGGGCACGGGCAAATCGCAGACCATCACCAACCTCATCGCCTACTACGTGGGCGCGGGCAAGAAGGTGCTCTTCGTATGCGAGAAACGCGCAGCGCTCGATGTCGTTTTCCACCGCTTGAAACAACGCGAGCTCGATGAGGTATGCTGCCGAGTACACGACTCCCAGGCGGATAAGAAGTCCTTCATCCAGGACCTGAAGTTGACCTACGAGGTCTTTCTGAAGAGCACAATGGACGAGGCTTCCATCGCGCGGGAGCGTGCCTCTGTGATCGGCCGAATGGAAGAGGAGATCGGTCGATTGGAGCATTTCCACCAGCTGATGCGCGAGGCCCATGCTTCCACGGGGATACCGCTTCACACCTTGTTGGACCGCTTGATCGCACAGCGCGATGAAGGTCTGCACGAAGCGGATGCCATTGTCTTGGAGCGCATTCCGGACCATGCCGCGTGGTTGTCCGTGGAACGCTTGGTGCGCGAGCTTTCAATTGCACTAAAGGAACTTGGACGTTCGCCCATTCCAGCGGAGCATCCATTGATCGCCGTGCAAGCGCAACTCCTGAACGATGAGCAGCCCCTAGGTCGCATTATTGAAGTTTGGGAGAAGGCCGCGCCGGTGTGGGAGCGCATCAGCGAGCAATTGGATGCCATCGATCTGCCGCCGGGAATGAGCCCCACGTTGGGCGAACTGATCATGCTTGCCGGAGGTGCGCGTCAGTTGGGACCGGTGGCTGCGCGCGACAAGCTGGGCATCTTCGATAACGGACTTGAGGATGCGCGCCAGTACGATGTCGATGTCGAAGCCATCGAACGCCAGAAGAAGTCGGTTGCGATGGCCGCCAAGGCCACGATACATTGGAAGCAGAAGCCCAGTGCGCTGGATGCGCAGGCCGCGCGCGAGCAATGGCAGCGGGTGAACAAGGGTTTCTTTAAGTTCCTGAACGGTACCTATCGCCGCATCAAGGCGATGGTGGTGAACAGCTACGACCTCAGCAAGCATCAAGTGGCGCCGGATATCGCGCGCCTGCTCGACGACCTCTGCGCAGAGCATGAGGCACAGGAGAAGCTCGCTGCTATGGAGCAAGGCATGCACGAGCGTTATGGCATGGAGGATAATGCCCTGAACCGCGAATTGGTGCGTGCGCTGCGCGATCGTCAGCGCGATGCCAAGTGGAACGCACTGCTCGCCATGACATCCGCGGAGATCGCGGAACTGGTGGATCTCGGCGCCGACCTCGATCGCTTCACTGGGCAGGCACGTTTGCTGAACGCGCACTGCGATGAGCTTGCGTTGAACGGCGTGGATCGCTGGATGCAGGATGTGAAAGCCGCGCTGAACGGATACAGCGGCCTGATGCCTTACCTGCGCGAGATCGCAGCCTTGGAGCCCCGGTTGCACGCTTTTATCACCAAGCAACGCATCAGTGACGATGCCATGGCCTACCTCACGGCGTACAAGTCGCTGCGCGAAGTTTATCGCAACGACCGGCTCTTTGATCGCCTCGATGGTCTGGCTATCCTGCATAGCGTGAAGCAGCTCAACGCACTGGAGAAAAGCTACCTCGATGCGAACGTGGACATGATCCGCTCTTCGGTCCGGACCCGCTTCAAGCAGCATGTGCGGATCTCCGATACAAGCGTCACGGGCATGGGGCCTGATGAGCGTGCCATCAAGAAGGAGTGGACCGTGGGCCGCCGTATCCTCGAGAACGAGTTCGGCAAATCGATGCGCTACAAGAGCGTGCGCGAGCTGATCGGAAAAGAGAGCGGTCCTGTGGTGATGGGACTGAAACCCGTGTGGCTCATGAGCCCTCAGAGCGTGTCGGACATCCTGCCGCTGGACACCAAGCTCTTCGATGTGGTCATCTACGACGAGGCCAGCCAGATCACGTTGGAGGAAGGGGTGCCCGCCTTGTTCCGCACCGGGCAGACCATCATCGTGGGCGACGAGATGCAGATGCCGCCGACCAACTTCTTCAACACCACCAGCGGCGATGTGGACGAGGAAGAGGACGCCACCGAGGAACGCATCGGCATCACCCTTGACGCGGACAGCCTGTTGAGCCAGGGCGTTCGCAAGCTTCCAAGCGTGATGCTCGGCTGGCATTACCGCAGCCGTCACGAGAGCCTCATCAGCTTCAGTAATGCGGCGTTCTATGGGCGCGGCCTGCTCACCATCCCTGACCAGCAACTGTTGCAAGCCCAACAAGGGCCCATCAGCGTGGCAGGTCCAGCCGACGCCGTGCAGCATGCGAGCGCGCTGTCCGACCGTCCGATCAGTTTCCATCATGTGCGCAACGGCGTGTACCATGAGCGCCGGAACGACCAGGAGGCGCGCTACATCGCACTGCTCATTCAGCAGTTGCTCGGGCAAGGCTGCAGCATCGGTGTAGTGGCCTTCTCCATCGAGCAGCAGTCGGCCATTGAAGAGGCCTTGCAGGAATTGGCCGCTGCGGACAAGGTCTTCGAGGCCAGGTTGGAGGAGGAATACCAACGCGTGGAGGACGATCAGTTCGTGGGCCTTTTCATCAAGAACCTGGAGAACGTGCAGGGCGATGAGCGCGACGTGATCATCATGAGCGTGTGCTACGCGCCCAACGCGAACGGACGCATGCTCATGAACTTCGGACCGATCAATCGAAGGGGCGGGGAGAAGCGCCTGAACGTGATCTTCTCGCGTGCCAAACGCCATATGGCCGTGGTGAGCAGCATTACCGCCAACGATATCAAGAACGAACACAACGAGGGCGCCAATTACTTGCGCCGTTTCCTGCAATATGCCGAGCGTTTGTCCGCCGGTGAACAGGATGGTGCGGCAACGGTGCTCGATAGCCTCTCGTTACGCAGCGCAGAGCACAGCAGCGATCAGGTGGCGGCCGTTACCGTGCGCATCGCAGAGCGGCTCCAGGCCCAGGGACATCACGTGGATCGCAACGTCGGAAGTTCCTACTTCCGTTGCGACCTGGCCGTGCGTGCCAGCGATGGCAAGGGTTACCGCCTCGGCATCCTCATCGATTCCGATGTTCACTACCGCAACGACGATGTGCTGGAGCAGTACTGCCAGCGTCCGGCCTTGCTGCGCGCCTTCGGTTGGGAGGTGATCACCATCCTGGCCAAGGACTGGTTCAAAGACCCCGATCAGGCGATGGTGCGGTTGGGGCGTGCTCTGGCAGGAGAGGAAGAAGCAGCACCCGAGATCGTTGTAGAGCCTTTGCCTTTACCCGGACCGGAACCGGTGGCTGTTGGGTCAGGAACTTCGGAGCATTCACCCAGCACCATTGAACCTCTAATTGAGCCTGTCGTCGCTGCCAACGACCAAGCCTTCGAGCGCTATGAATGCGTGGAGGATGGTAGCAGCAAGTTCTGGGAGGTGAAGGTGGAAGGCGCGGCTTATACCGTGCGTTACGGCCGTATCGGGACCGCTGGCCAATCGCTCACCAAACAATTCGCCGACGAGGCCACCGCGCGCCGCGAGATGGAGAAGGTGAGAGCGAAGAAGGTGGAAAAGGGGTATCGGCGGGTTTGAGCGATCGGTCGATCGGAAAATGAAAGCCCGGCTCATCACCGGGCTTTTTCAAGTTCCAAATTCGCAGGGTCGCTTACTCCTTCGGCTTCGGACCGCTCACCTTGCGCCCGGCATAGGTTCCAATGATGTGGCGGCGAGCGAAACGAGGCTGGCCATTGGTGGCCACGAACTTGTTGTACACGTTGGAGGGCA
>CAZQFG010000020.1:0-27065 GCA_964592515.1 uncultured Chryseobacterium sp.
GCCTTTCTACTTTTACGCCCCAAGAACAGCCCCAAGCATGAAGGTGATCGAGCATCTGAGGAACGCGAAAGAGCCCTTGTTCTCCTTCGAGATCTTACCGCCGCTCAAGGGCAAGGACATCCGTTCCATCTATGAGGGCATTGATCCCTTGCTGTCCTACAAGCCCAGCTTCATCAACGTCACCTATCACCGCGAGGAGGTCATTTACAAGGACCGCGGCCATGGGCTGTTGCAGCGCGTGAGCTTGCGCAAGCGGCCGGGTACCATCGGTATCTGCGCCACCATCAAGGCGAAGTACGACATCGACACGGTGCCGCACCTGATCTGTGGTGGTTTCAGCCGGGAAGAGACCGAGGACGCGCTGATCGAGATCAATTTCCTGGGTATCGACAATGTGCTGGCCTTGCGTGGTGATGCCATCAAGAACGAGCCGCAGTTCATTGCGGAGCGCGATGGCCATCCGCATGCCGTGGACCTCATCCGCCAGATCGATGGGCTGAACAAGGGAAAGTACCTGCATGATGAGGAGCTGGAGGCGGCACCCACCGACCTCTGCGTGGGCGCGGCCTGTTATCCGGAGAAACACCCCGAGGCGCTCAACCTCAACGTGGACATTGCCTACCTGAAGCAGAAGGTGGACGCAGGTGCTGAATACCTGGTCACCCAGATGTTCTTCGACAACACCAAGTACTTCCATTTCGTGGACCTTTGCCGCGAGGCGGGGATCAAGGTGCCTATCATCCCTGGCCTGAAGCCCATCACCACACTGAAGCACACGCAGTTCTTGCCAAAGACCTTCCGCGTTGATCTGCCGGATGAACTGGCCGATCGCTTGGTGAAATGCCGCACTGATGCCGAGGTGAAGAAGGTGGGCGTGGAGTGGACCATTGGACAGGCCCGCGAACTGAAGGCGACGGGAGTGCCCAGCCTGCACTTCTATACCATGGGACGCAGTGAGGCCGTGCGCACCGTGCTCGAACACGTGTTCTGAGCATGCGCCGGTAGCTACCCTAACTTTGGGGTATGCGATACGCTCTTCTCGTTCTGCTGGCCGCGTTGGTCATTCCACAGGTGGATGCCCAGGTCCTGTTCGATAAGGCCACATTGGAAGAGATCGTGGCGAGCGAGGCACGAGGACATGCGCCACACGGACGTTCATCCATCGGTCCCGTTCGCCAATACGATGTCAAGTACCATCGCTTGGAGCTTACGGTGGATCCGGCAGTACGTGCGATAACCGGCCAAGTGATGCACGTGTTCGAGGCGCTGGCGCCCTTGCAGGAGGTTGTTTTCGACCTTCATGACGACCTTGTGGTTTCCGAGGTGTTGCGCAACGGCGTTTCTCTGTCCTTCGCGCATCAGGAACATCTGCTTACCGTTATGCTGCCCGAGGAATTGGCAGCAGGGGCCTTGGATTCGCTCACCATTATATATGGAGGCGTTCCGCCAGAGACGGGCTTCGGTTCGTTCGTGCAGACCACCCATGCCGATGCCCCCATCATTTGGACCTTGAGCGAGCCTTTTGGAGCGCGTGATTGGTGGCCTTGCAAGCAGGACCTCAACGACAAGGCCGATTCGCTGGATGTGCTGGTGACGGTACCCGAAGGACAACGTGTGGCAGGCAACGGGCTCCTGGTTGAGGAGGCCCCGGTGAGCAATGGCCTGGTGCGCCATCATTGGCGGCATCGTTATCCCATCAACTACTATCTGGTCGCCTTCGCAGTGACCAACTATGCCGTTTACAGCGACTGGGTACCGCTACAAGAGGGCACGGTGGAAGTGCTCAACTACGTGTATCCCGAGGTTCTGGGCGATTCGCAACAGGCATCCCCACAACTGATCGGGCAGATGCAATTGTTCAGCGAACTGTTCGGAACCTATCCGTTCCTCAACGAAAAGTATGGTCACGCGCAGTTCGGGTGGGGGGGCGGCATGGAGCACCAGACAATGAGTTTCATGAGCGGCCTTTCATATGAACTAATGGCACACGAACTGGCCCACCAGTGGTTCGGGAACAAGGTCACCTGCGGTAGTTGGGAGGACATCTGGTTGAACGAGGGTTTTGCCACCTACTTGAGCGGCCTGTGCTACGAGTTTCTTGTGCCGCAGTACTGGATGCCGTTCAAACGTGGTCGTCGCGATCTTGTAGTAAGCCAGCCTGATGGCAGTGTGCTCTGCACGGACACCACCGATGTCGGACGGATCTTCAGTGGTCGGTTGTCCTATGCCAAAGGGGGCTACGTGCTGCACATGTTGCGTTGGGTCTGCGGCGATAGCGCCTTCTTCGCCGGGTGCCGCAGTTACCTCAGCGACCCCGAACTGGCGCACGGCAGCGCGCTCACCCCACAACTGGTGGCGCATCTGGAGGTATCAAGCGGGTTGGACCTCACCGGCTTCATGGCCGACTGGTATGTGGGCGAGGGTCATCCTATATATCAGGTCAACTGGTCGCAGAACAGCGCGGGTCAGGCCTCGGTACTCATTGAGCAATCCACTTCGCACCCCAGCGTGGACTTCTTCGAGATGCCTGTTCCGGTGCGGTTCAAGAACGCGGTTATGGATACCACAGTGGTGTTCGATCACACCTTCGATGGCCAGCTGTTCACGGTGAACCTGTCGTTCCAAGCGGACAGTGCACTGCTTGATCCGGACCTCTGGTTATTGCAAGGGCAAAGCATTGTCACGCACGTTGCCGATGCCATGCAAGGGGATCCCGCCATGGGTTTGTTCCCCAACCCTGCGAAGGAGTCCATTACCGTACTATTGCCCTCATCGATCCAAGGGACCGTTGATGTCCGGATCACCGATGCATTGGGTCGTACGGTAGGTGTTGATCGTGTTCCGGGCTCAATGGGAAGATCGGTTCTGGATGTACAGGACCTTGTGCCGGGCCAATACTGGGTCGCCGTGACCTCTTCAGGTTCGCGCACGGTGCTTCCCTTCGCGAAGGATTAGTGCGATAGGGCTCAACGCCCGGCCATCATGCGCTCAACGTACTTGCCGAGCACATCGAACTCCACGTTCACGCGGTAGCCTGTCTTCAGATCCTTGAACACCGTGTTTTCGAAGGTGTAAGGGATGATGGCCACGCTGAAGCGAAGGTCATCTAGCTCGGCAATGGTGAGGCTTACACCGTTCAGGCAGATACTGCCTTTGTGAACGAGCAGGTGGCGTTGTTCGGGCGTGCGGAAGGTGAAGCGCCAACTGCCCGAGAGGTCTTCCACGGAAAGGCATTCCGTAACGGTGTCCACGTGGCCTTGTACCATGTGTCCGTCCAAGCGGTCGCCAATGCGCAGGCTGCGCTCCAGGTCCACGCCCGCGCCGGGTGCAAGGTCGCCGAGGTTGGTGCGCTCTAATGTCTCTTGCACGGCCGTTACCGTGTACGTATCGCCTTCAAGGGCTACCACGGTCAAGCAAACGCCATTGTGGGCCACGCTTTGGTCAATGCGCAGCTCGGGTGTCATCCGGGCGCGTACCGTGAAATGCCTGTTGGTGCCTTCGTCGCGCACCGATACCACGGTGCCTACTTCCTCCACAATGCCGGTAAACATCAGTTGACGTTGTTCGATGCGCCACTGCCCAGGATGTGCACGTACCCTTGCAACAGCTTGAACTGTGGACCAGTAAGTCGACCAAAGGTCACATTGCACACATAATAATAGACCCCATCGGGAACGGGTTGGTCGCTCTCCAAGTAGGTGCCTTTCCAATCGATGTCCGGATCGTTGGAGCGGAACACCACCTGTCCCCAGCGATTGAAGATCTGTAGATCGATCTCCAGCACGCCGCGGTAAGGGAGGAAGGGCCCGAACAGGTCGTTCTGTCCGTCGCCGTTCGGGGTGAACACGTTGGGCAGAGTGTATTCGGGGCAATTGTCCCCACATACAGCGGTGGCAAATGCGCTCTCGTTGCCCACACTATCCACGGCGGTGACCTGATAGCAACCTGAGACGCTGGATCCGTTCGCGTGCGTGAATACTGTGTCGTCAGCACTGGTCAACGTGGCGATCAGCATAAAAGGAGCGTTCAACGAATCGGCGTAGTAAACGTGATACAGCTCGGTATCGTCCGCACAACTGTTGTTGGGGTTGTTCCAAGTAAGGGTGTTCAACGGCACCTCGCAATCATTGTCGATGGAGACCGTGGGCGCGCAGGGCGGGCTGAGGTCCACCGGAGAGCCGCACACTTCCTGGCTGAAGTTGATCAGCGGTGCAACGATGTCCGGATCACTGTAGGCTCCGGTGGTTTTCACCAGATAGCAATAGGTGGTGCCGTTTTCCAGACCGGTTTCCGTAAAGCTGTCGGAGGTGCTTGTGCCGACCAAGGTCCAGGTGCCTGCGATATCACGGTATACCTCGTACAGGCTGTTGTTCCATGGCGTGTTCAGGGTCCATTGCACAGTTATCTGCTCGTCGTTGGGCAATGTGTTGATGAACACGGACGAGGCCGGGCTGCTGGAGCCGATCAGTTCGGTGCCACCAGCGCCATATAGCTCCACGCGGTACACATGGGGCTGGTCGAGAGTGTTCAGGTCCGTGTCCAAATAGGAAGTGTCCGGGTGGGCCAGGAAAGGGTGGATGGAACTGGTCCAAAGCAATGTGTTGGCTGTTGTAAGACCGTTGCCTCTGTACAGCTTGAACTGATATGGTCCGGGTCGTGCAACGGTGTCCAATGCATAGGCATTGCTCCATCGTACAGTGTCGATGCCCGCGGTTGCATCGGTCGCACCCACGCTTACGTGGGTGAGCACTGGTACCTGGCGGTCAAGCACAGCACAGAACTCCACACTGGCATAGCTCTGAGCGCCATCCGCGAACGTGGCCACCACCATGTAGCAGTACTGGTTGCCGATGATCAGTCCATTGTTGTCAAAGAAGTTGGTACTGCCCGGTCCGGTGGTGGTGCCCACTTGCACATAGCCGGTGTATCCGGGCACTCCGGTCTCACAATTGTCCGGTGTGAACCCGTAAAGGCCACTTCTTCGGTAGATCAGATATCCAGTTGCGTTGCTGCATATGCTCGGCGACCAATTGAGCTGAATGGCATCACCTACGGGCGTTGCCGAAGGGTTCAATGGTGCGGGTGCCACAACAGTGATGTTCATTGTGCTGAAGTCGTACAACTGCACCTGGTCGTTGTCGCGTGCACTGAACACCACTTGGTAAGGCTGCAGGCGAACATGGCTGCAATTGGTGTTCCAGTTGAACGTGCCCGTAACGCTCTGTGCGGGAGTGGGACCGTTGAATACGGCCGGTGAACTGGCTACTTGAAAGGGCTGCCCAAGTGCATCAAGTGTGACCTGCTGGCCAGCATCCGGGTCGCTGGCCTGAACTGAGAAGTTGAGGAAGGTGCCTGCGGTTACGCAAGTGTCCTCCAATGCGGCTATCACTGGTGGGTTGTTGGAGCAAGGCACCACGGTCACCTGCATGTCACGGGTCACCCAGCCCACATTGCGCCACTCGCCGTTCACCCGGCGCCACTCACGCACGATGAAGGCGATGTTGTACTCACCCGCCAATGTGGGGGCGTTCCACGAGATGGTCCCGGTAGTGGGGTTGATGTTGTAATTGGGTCCCGGATATGAGTAGCCAGCTATCGGATCACAGTTCAGGCCAAGGCATACTGCCGGTTGAAAGGACAGGCTATCCCCGTCCGGGTCCACGGCCACGGGATTGTGTATCCACAAACGGTTGATGCAGGCGTTCTGGATGGGCGAATTGAGAAAGCGTACCGAGCAGTTGCCGCCCGTTATTGGCGATATCACGAGCTGCGATTTCACGCAGAAGGACTGGGCAATGGAGTTCGGCACGTTGATCACACCTCCGTTGCGGTTCTGGTCATCGAATTGCAGGGTGAACACACCAGGGCCGGAATACAAGTGGGTGGCCACGTAGGTGTTCCGCCTGAGGTCCTGGCCGGGGAAATTCTCGATCGTGGTGCGGGCTACTGTGTCCAACGGCGAGCCGTCGCCCCAGTCCAGCACAAGTTCGGGCCTATCGGCCGGAGCGCTCAGCTTGGTGTGCGTAATGATCGTGGCCTCATAGGTGAACCCCGAGACCTGGCATACGATGATCTCGCCCGCCCGATTATGCGTGCCCAATGCCATAGGCAGAAGCCCCAGCACCATGAGTGCGAACAGGAGTGGACGGAGCAGGGCCATGGGTTCGTACAAAGTTCGGTGATCCTGCGGTGGAACGCGCACCCGGTCCCGGGAATTGCTGACCCTTGGCCGGTCGGCACCAACCGTTGCCCGGAGCATGGTGCCTGTGCGGCCAACCGTTCATCCTGTATGTGGCACCGCTCATCACGTCAGGGGTATCCGGCTGTAACTGTGCACCTCGAAGGGTCGTCCCATGGCAACAAGGACCACAAAAACCAACCGTCATGAAAACCCGGATCAACCGCCTGCTCGTCGTTTTCGCCTCCGTGCTCACCCTGGGTTATGTCCGCGCATCGGGCCCCGAAGGCCATGCGGCCGCGAACACTTCCAGTGCCACCCCAGTGGTAACCGCCGCCGCTTCTACCACAGCCCTGGACCGTGCCCTGGATCATCAGCTGAGCCGCCACCTTTCCTTCCCTGTGCTGGCCAAAGAGCACATGTTGGGCGAGGTCTTCGTCAGCTTCGTCATCGACAAGGAGGGCAAGGTCGAGGTGGTGCACTGCTCTTCCGACAATGATGCTCTGAAGGCTTATGTGCTGCGTAAGCTCTCGCGGGTCGATATCGGTGAGAACCCCGATGGCATGTGGAAGACCACCCATCTACACATCGTCTTCCGTCCCGAGAAAGCGTGAGCATTGCTCTGAACTCCTGACGCAAAGGGGCCCCGGTAACGGGGCTTTTTGCTTTTTTCGCCGGCCCCTGTAACTCCGGGCACCCCGGACCGTCCTACGGATACAACAGCATTGCCATGAGAACGCTGCTCCTCTCCCTCGGCCTTCTGGCCACCTCTGCCGCCTTCGCGCAGCCCGACACCTTGGTGGTGCCGGTACCGCCTGTGGTCCCCGAAGCCCCAGAGCCCCCTGTTCCACCCGCAGCAACGCAAGGTCGCTCGGTGGTGTCGGTCCAAGTGAATTCCGATGGCACCTCTGTGCAGGTGCAGGAGGAGGACACCACGAAGCGGAAGGAGCCCTTCACCATAACCACCAAGCGCAAGGTCATCACCATTCTCTCCGAGGAACGTGAGCAGCCCAGCGACAGCGCCAAGATGGCCGAACGCATGAAGGAACTGCGCACGGAGCGCCGCAATATGTTCACCTACTGGAGCGGGCTCGATCTGGGCGTGAACACCCTGCTGGGTCCCGATGGGAATGCCGACCTGGACAAGGATGCCGAGTTCATGGAGATCGATAATGGGCGGTCGCGCTTCTTCACCATCAACTTCATGGAGCAGAAGATCGAGTTCGGAAGCTCCAATGTGGGCCTGCTCACTGGGCTGGGATGGGAGTTCGTGAACTACCACCTGAAGAACAACGTGCAGCTGCAGTACAATGCCGATTCGGTCTATGCCATCACCATGGACAGCCCTGAGTATAGCAAGAACAAGCTTCGTCAGACCGGTTTCCGTGTACCGTTGATGATCGAGTTCAACACCAAGCGCGCCTCATTGCCTACAGAGGAGCAATTGCGGGCCAAGAAGGGGTTCTCCTATGACCGTAAGGGCAACTTCCACGTGGCCTTGGGCGTGGTGGGCAGCTGGTACTACGAGACCATGTACAAACAGAAGTATCGCAAGGACGGCGAGGACCAGAAGGACCGCTATTCCGGCGACTACCACCTGTTGCCCGTGCGTGCAGCCTTGAGCGCTCGCATTGGCTACGGAGCGCTCAATCTCTTCGGGGAGTACTCGTTGACCCCCCTGTTCAAGGATGGTAAAGGCCCGGTGCTCACGCCGTTCAACGTGGGCCTCACCTTGGTCGGGTTCAACTAGCACCTTCGCCCGGCTGGGCGTACATGGCGCTACGAGGGGTTGTTACCCGGCAGGCCGCGGGGATGTGCACCGGAAGGTGGCGCTCCCCGCGGTCGCCTTTTGAGGTCCGATGGTCGGCCGCAGAAGCCTATTTTTGCGGGCCTTGCCATTTGGCCTGGCCATTCAAAAGCCCCTTCGCACATGGGTCGCATTTTCGAGAAACGCAAGCACAAGATCTTCGCACGAAACGCGAAGCTGAGCAAGCTCTTCACGCGCATCGGTAAAGAGATCGCCATGGCCGTGAAGGCCGGTGGCCCCAACCCTGATGCCAACTCGCGCCTGAAGGTGGCCATCCAGAACGCCCGGGGTATGAACATGCCCAAGGATAACGTGGACCGCGCCATCAAGAAGGCCGCCGGTGGCGAGGAGGCGGATTACCATGAGGTGACCTACGAAGGGTATGCGCCCGGTGGCGTGGCGGTTTTCGTTGATGCCGCCACGAACAACGTCAATCGTACCGTGGGCAATGTGCGCAGCTACTTCAGCAAATGCGGAGGCAACCTCGGCACCAGCGGTTCATTGGGCCACATGTTCGAGCGCAAGGCCGAGTTCGTTATCGACACCGCCGCCCTTAAAGGCCGCGACCTCGATGAGTTCGAGATGGAAGTGATCGATGGTGGCGCCGATGATGTGGTGCGTGACGAGGATGGTCTGATCATTTACGCGCCATTCCAGTCGTTCGGGCAGATGCAGCAAAAGCTGGAGGCCCTCGGTGTGGAGGTGAAGAGCTCTGAACTGAAGCGGTTCCCGCTCGTGACCAATCCTGCCGATATCGAAACCGTTCGCGCCGTGCTGAAGCTGGTGGACATGCTGGAGGATGACGACGACGTGAACGCCGTTTACCACAACATGGACCTCACCGAGGAAGTGGAGGCCGAACTGGAGAAAGGGTAGGCACAAGAGCCTTTGGAGCGGCTCCGAGCTGCTTGCGTTGCTCAGCGTGTGCGGAAGCGGATGTGGTACAGGGTGCCCTCTTGGCTGCTGCTGTCCACTGTCATGCGCCCGTTCAATTGGTCGACCAGGCTTTCGATCAGCGTGGTGCCCAGCGTGGTGCCATCGGCCTGTAGCTTGTCCACAGGCATACCTACCCCATTGTCGCTCAGCATCAGGTCGTAGGCATGGCCGTCCACATGGTGCAGTGACAGCTTGACCAGCCCCTCTTTGCGCCCTTTGAAGGCGTGCTTGAGGGAGTTGGTGATGATCTCGTTGAGCAAGAGTCCCAAGGGCACCATGGTGGTCAGGTCGAAAGCCAGTCCGGGGTCGATCTCGGTCTCGTATCCGATACTGTCGCTCACATCGTTCAATCGCACCAGGTCCGAGAACAGGTCCTGGATGTACTGGCCCACGTCCACGGTTGCCAGCTCGTCGCCCTTGTACAGTTTCTCGTGGATCAGGGCCATGGCATTCACCCTGTTCTGGCTCTGGTCAAAGGCCTCTTGCAGACGCTGGTCCGTGAAGGTGCCGGCCTGTAGGCGTAAGAGGCTGGCGATCACCTGCAGGTTGTTCTTCACGCGGTGATGCATTTCCTTGATCAGCATCTGGATGCGTTCGTTGGCTTGTTCCAACTTGTTCTTCTCGGCCTGCAGCGCACTGGTCTGCTCATCGTCCCGAAGGCGTGCGGCCTTCAGGTTCTCCTTCATGCGGGCCAGTGCAAGGCCGAGCACGTCCTGTGTGCCGCGCACGTTCACCGGGGTGTCGTAGTCGCCCCGCCCGATCGCTTCCGCGCTATTGGCCAGCGACCGGATGTTCAGGATCATCTCGTTGAAAGAGCGCGCCATCTCGCCGATCTCGTCCTCGCTGGTCACGGGCACCTCGGCACTCACATCTCCAATGGCGAGCGCTCGGGCGGCTTGTCCCACCTCGGAGACAGTGTTGCGCACACCTCTTAGGATCATGATGCCCATGATGGTGACCGCACCGACCACGCCTATGAGGGCGGCCAGCACAATGATCAGGCGCATTTGTGCATCGCGCGAGTTCGCCGCAGTACCTTGAACGATGAGGTCAAGTGAGCGGTCCTCCACCTGTTTCAGTTTATCCATTGCCCGCAGTGAAAGGTCCCACCACTCGCGCGGTGCAATGCTCATTGGGCCAAGTGTACCGTGTTCTTTCACTGTACCGGTAATACTGCGCATGAAGTTCACATCGGGTCCTTGGAACAGCTCACGATGCAGTGCAAGCACTTCGGGTGGTGCATCGCGCTCGAATAGCAGCATATTGGTCTCGTATTGCGCCACCTGCCCCGCAAGCTCATTCAGTTCATCACCGCTCAACCGTTGGTCGGAAAAACCAATGTTGATCAGGTCGCGTACTTCACTGAGCGCCTCCTTGGCATTGAGCAGGCGCAGGTGGGCGTACATCCGGTCCTTGGTCTCGGGGTCCAGGGCCAGTTTGCCGCTGCGGTCCAGTACGTCCATAACGGTGCGCGACATCTTACGGTAACGCAGGGCCACCTCGCCGGGGCTCACGTTCCGGTCTCGCACACGGCCCCGCAGCAGATCAAGGCCATCGAAGGCCAAGCGGTCGACCGGCATGGGGCGCAAGGGGCGTGCAGGGTCCTGCAGGGCGGCCAAGGCACCATCGGTCCGGGCCTGTTGGACATCCAACTTGATCGCGTTCACAGGACGGCCGGTGAGGTAGCCTACCGAAAGTGCTGCTTCCTTCTGCACCTCGTGGGCCACATTGGCATACATACCGATCAAGCCGGCCTGCCCGTTGATGTAGTCCATCACCCGGCGCCGTTTCAGGCTGCCGTCCACCTGTTTGCCGATGAGCAGCACCATGCCGAGCACGGGTATGCCCAGGGTGATCATGAACTTGACCCGGACGGGAAGGTCCGCGAAGCGCCGCTGCATGGCCCGCAAAGTACGCAAGTGCCATGCTCGCTGCACGCCCGTTAACTTCGGCGCCGCCCGACAGGGCACCACAAGTCATGAAGGACCATTTCGAGGCGTTGGACGCCCGTATTGCGCAGGCCATGGAAGGTGGCGGTGCCGAACGTATCGCCGCACAACACAAGAAGGGCAAACTCACCGCCCGCGAGCGCGTTAACCTGCTGCTCGATGAGGGCAGCTTTCAGGAGATCGGCCAGTTGGTCACACACCGCAGTACCAACTTCGGGCTTGATAAGCAGAAGTTCCTGGGCGATGGCGTGGTCACTGGTTACGGCACCATCGATGGGCGCTTGGTCTATGTGTTCTCGCAGGACTTCACGGTGCTGGGTGGTTCGCTCGCGGAGGCCCATGCCCAGAAGATCTGTCGCGTAATGGACCTGGCCATGCAGAACGGTGCACCCGTGATCGGCCTCAACGACAGTGGTGGCGCACGTATTCAGGAAGGGGTGGTATCGCTGGGTGGTTATGCCGATATCTTCTATCGCAATGTGCGTGCGAGCGGCGTGGTGCCGCAGATCAGTGCCATCCTCGGCCCCTGTGCTGGCGGCGCTGTCTACAGCCCGGCCCTCACCGACTTCGTGCTCATGGCCGAAGGAACCAGCTACATGTTCGTTACCGGCCCCAACGTGGTGAAGACCGTGACCCACGAGGAGGTGAGCAGCGAGGACCTTGGTGGTGCCACCACGCACGCCAGCAAGAGCGGAGTGGCGCACTTCACGGCGGCGAACGAGATCGAAGCGATCCGTCAGCTACGCCAGTTGGTGGGATACATCCCCGGCAATTGCGAGGAGGAACCGCCCGTTCTGCCTTACACGCCGGGTGATGAACTGCGTCCGGATCTGGACGCCATCATTCCCGAGAACCCCAATCAGCCGTACGATATCCGCCACGTGATGAACGCGGTGATCGATCCGGACAGCAGCATGGAGGTGCATGCGGAATATGCCCGCAACATGGTGATCGGCTTTGCCCGTGTGGGTGGCCGCACCGTGGGCTGTGTGGCCAACCAGCCCGCCGTGCTCGCCGGGGTGCTCGATATTGATGCCAGCACCAAGGCCGCTCGTTTCGTGCGCTTCTGCGATGCCTTCAACATTCCGCTGATCACCTTCGTGGACGTACCCGGCTTCCTGCCCGGCACCGACCAGGAGTGGCGTGGCATCATCAACCACGGCGCAAAGCTGCTCTACGCGTTCAGCGAGGCCACAGTGCCACGTATCACCATTATTACACGCAAGGCATATGGCGGCGCGTACGATGTGATGAACAGCAAGCACATCGGCTGCGACATGAACTTCGCATGGCCCAGCGCCGAGATCGCTGTCATGGGGGCGAAGGGCGCCGCTGAGATCATCTTCAAAGGAGAGATCGCCAAGGCTGAGGATCCAGCAGCCAAGTGGCAGGAGAAAGAGGCCCAGTACAAGGAACAGTTCGCCAACCCATACGAGGCCGCTGCCCGTGGTTACGTGGATGAAGTGATACGCCCCAGCCAAACGCGTCTGAAAGTGATGGCCGCGTTGGACATGCTGCGCAACAAGGTGGACAAACTGCCGCGGAAGAAGCACGGCAACATTCCCTTGTAAGCGTGCTATTCCGTCGGACCCCGTTCCTGACCTTGCTGGCTTGTTCGCAAGCCGTGGCGCAGGTGCCCAAGGTCCAAGTGGATTCCGTGCTTGCCTTGCGCGATGATACTGCCAAGGTGCTCGCGCTGTCGGACCTCTGCTTCGCATACCGCCGGGTGGATGGCGATTCTGCCTTGCAGTTCGGGCGTTCGGCCGTGTCTCTGGCCCAAAGGCTCAAGTACGCGCGAGGCGAGGCACAGGCTTTCAACGATATGGCCATCATACATATCGACCGCAGCGATTTCAGCTCTGCCGATAGTGCGCTGCATCGAGCGTTGGATATCCGGCGAGTGCTGAAGGATTCCGCAGGGATCGGGGCCGTGTACAACAAGCTCGGCAACATGCATCAGGCGCAATCACGCTTCGAGGAGGCGCTTGCCGAGAACTTCGAGGCCCTGCGCATTTTCGAGCGCATCGGTCCGAAGACCAAGGAGGCGTTGATCCTCAACAACATCGCCATCCTGCAGAACAACCTAAGGCGCCATGCCGATGCCCTGGCCACCCAGGAGCGCGCGGTGGAACTGTTCACCGCGATCGGCGATTCCAGTGGCCTGGCCACCTCCTGGGGCAACATGGCCAATTCCTATCTGGCCCTGGGTGATACCGCCAGAGCCATCACTCACTATGAGGCGGCGGCGCGTTTGTTCCGCCAGCGTGATATGCAACGCGAGCTGGGCGTGCAGCTGCACAACCTCGCCGGGGTAGTGTTGGAACAGGGCGACCGAGAACGGGCCGAGCATTTGTATCGCGAAGCGCTCGCCATCCGGGAACGCGGCGGCGAAAAGAAGGCCATAGCGTCATCGATGATCGGCCTTGGAAAGACCTTGATGAAGGCCGGGAAATGGGCTGCCGCACTGCCGCTGCAACGCCGTGCGCTCTTCATGAGCCGTGAGGTTCACGCGCAGAACGAGCGCATGCAGGCTTTGCTCGATATTGCGTTGATCCACGCACGGCTGAACAATGGGGACAGCAGCTACTGGTACCACGACCAGTATGTTGTCCTGAAGGACTCGCTCTTCAACGAGGACCTGTCGGCGCAAGTAGCCGAGATGCAGGAGCGCTACCAGGCAGAGAAGCGGGAACGTGAGCTGCAAGAGCAGCGTGTGCAGATAGCAGAGCTCGCGCAGGAGTCGGCTCGCCGCCGGTTCTGGCTGGTGCTGGCCGCATCGGGCGTGGGAGTTATCCTGCTGGCGGCATTACTACTGGTGCAGATACAACGTCGCCGAGCACGTGCGGCTCGTGATGCGGCCATCATTCGTGAACGCGAAGCAGGCTTGAAGGCCGTGATCGATGCCACGGAGGAAGAGCGCCGACGCCTTGCCCGTGAGTTGCACGATGGTGTGGGCCAACAGCTTGGCGGTCTCAAGCACCGGCTGGAACACTTGCGTGGCATCGCTGATGCCCCCGGCCTAAGTGATACGATCATCAACGTGGACGAAACGGCCCGGGAGGTGCGCGACATGGCACACCAACTGATGCCCAAGACCCTGAGCCGACTGGGGCTGGTACCCGCCGTGGAGGACCTGTTGCACAAGGCGTTCAACGGCACCGCGACCAAGGTGGAGCTGGACCATGTGGGATTGGAGAACGGGTTGCCGGACAATGTGGCCACAGGGCTCTATCGTATCGTGCAGGAATTGGTGGGCAACATCATCAAGCACGCCCAAGCCTCCACCGTGGAGGTGCAGATGATGAAGAACAAAGGCCACTTGGTGTTGATCGTGCACGACAATGGCAAGGGACTCGTGCTCAAAGTGGGCACAGGAGGGCTGGGTTTGATGAACATCGCCGATCGCGCAAGGGCCCTGGGTGGCACGTTCATTATTGAAGGTGCGCCAGGCCAGGGTACGATAGCCACCATTCGTGTTCCTTTGCCAGAGCAGAATTGATCCATGAGCCTGGCGAAGGTCATCCGAGTGTTGTTGGCCGATGATCACCGCATCATCACCGATGGGCTACGCATCCTGCTGGAAGGGGTGCCGGACATGGAATGCGTAGGTGCCTGTTCGAACGGGGCCGAAGCACTTGAGAGCATTTCACACCTGGCCGTTGATGTGGTGCTGATGGACATCGACATGCCCGTGATGGATGGCATTGCCGCCACCGAGCGCATCAAGCACGATCGTCCCACCGTGAAGGTCATCATTCTCAGCATGCACAATGAACCCGCCGTGGTGAAACGCGTGATGGAGCTCGGTGCCGATGGCTATCTGGTGAAGAACTGTGGAAGGGAGGAATTGGTCTATGCCATCCGTGCTGTGCATGTTGGTCAGCGTCATTTCACGAGCAGTGTTGTAGATGGCTTGGTAAAGCATCGGCACACCATGGACTCGGCCAAGGATGTTCTAAAGGACCTGAGTGAGCGGGAAGTGGAGGTTCTTGCCGCTCTGGCCGAAGGGCTTGGCAACAAGGAGATCGGCGACCGCTTGTTCATCAGTCCGCGCACCGTGGACACGCACCGTACCAACCTCATGAAGAAATTGGACATCCATAACCTGGCCGGCCTGGTCCGTGTGGCGATCAAAGCCGGGTTGGTCCGCTGAGGCGATCGTTAACCTTCGTGAACGGAACCAGTCCCTTGGCAGAGCACTCGTGCTTGGTGCACTAACTTGGGGCGTTCAAAACCAATCGTCCTGACCCATGATCCTCAAACTCGCTTCCATTGCCGCTTTCGGCCTGCTCGCCTCCGTAGCCCACGACCCCCTGCCCGATCTGCAACTGGGTACCGTGCTGCCCAAGGCCGAGCACAAGATGAAGGACGTTTCCGGCAAGTCCATCGCCCTGAAGGAACTGGTAGGTGGATCGGGCCTTTTGGTGGTATTCTCCTGCAACACCTGTCCTTTCGTAGTGGGTACCGAGGGTAGCGAAGGCTGGGAGGGGCGCTATCCCGAATTGGCCGCATATGCCCAGCGATATGGTGTGGGCGTGGCCTTTGTGAACAGTAACGAGGCCAAGAGGGACAATGGCGATTCATTCGCCGAAATGCAGGCCCGGTACAAGGAAAAGGGGTACAGCGGAGCGTATCTGCTGGATGAGAAGCATGTGGTGGCAGATGCATTCGGCGCACGCACCACCCCGCACGTGTTTCTGTTCGACAAGAACATGAAGCTGGTGTACAAAGGCGCCATTGACGATAACGTGTCAAGCGCCGCCGAAGTGAAGGAGCGCTGGTTGCACAACGCCATTGAGAACCTGGCTAGTGGCAAGGCCATTGATCCGGCGCTTACGCGGAACATCGGATGTAGCATCAAGCGAGTGGCCCAGGAACACAAGCACTGATCAGTTCCAACAAGTGACGCGCCGTGCCTGCCAAGGTGCGGCGCGTTGCATATGCGCCCAATGGGCTTTGAACACGGCAGGCCCGGATGGGCCCTGAGTATGTGACTTGCCTGTTGAAAACAAACGCCCGCACTGCCGCAGGGCAAGATGTTCCTTTGCAACAAACACGGATGGAATGAACGTATTGCTGATCGGTAGTGGAGGTCGTGAGCACGCCATGGCCTGGAAGATCGCACAGAGCTCCCTGCTCGATGCGCTCTGGGTGGCACCGGGGAACCCGGGGACGGTACGCCACGGCCGCAATGCCGAGGTGGACATCAACGACCACAAAGCCCTCCGCAAGTTCCTGCTCGAGAAGGATGTCCGTATCGTGGTGGTGGGTCCTGAGGGGCCTTTGGTAGATGGCCTGCATGATCGCATTGCCGATGATCCGCAACTCGCCGGTAAGGTGACCGTGATCGGGCCGCGCAAAGTGGCCGCACAGCTCGAAGGCAGCAAGGACTTCGCAAAGGAGTTCATGTTCCGTCACAACATCCCCACGGCCGCACACCGCACCTTCGTAAAAGGCCAGTTGCAGGATGCGTTGGACCACGTTGGTCGCATGCAACCCCCATACGTGATCAAGGCTGATGGTCTCGCAGCGGGCAAGGGCGTGGTGATCACCAGCGACAAGAAGGAGGCCGCATCTGTGCTGAAAGGAATGCTGGATGGCAGCAGCTTCGGTGAGGCCGGCGAACGCGTGGTGATCGAGCAGTTCCTGAATGGTGTGGAGCTGAGCGCGTTCCTGATCACCGATGGCGAGGCGTTCAAGATGCTGCCCGCCGCGAAGGACTACAAGCGGGTGGGCAATGGCGACACCGGACCGAACACCGGAGGCATGGGCGCGGTATCACCGGTGTCCTTCGCCGATAAGGAGTTCATGCAGAAGGTGCACGACCGCATTGCTGCACCCACCATCCGCGGCCTGCGCAAGGATGGCATAGCGTACAACGGCTTCCTGTTCATGGGGCTCATGAACGTGAACGGCGAACCCTATGTGATCGAGTACAACGTGCGCATGGGCGATCCCGAGACCGAGGCCGTACTGCCCCGCTTGCGCAGCGACCTGCTGGACCTGTTCGAGGGCATTGCCACTGGCACGCTCAGCGAACGCCATGTTGATGTGGACGACCGCACGGCAGTGACCATCGTGTTGGCTTCGGAAGGTTATCCGGGCAAGGTGACCACGGGGCGGCCCATCGGCGGGTTGGAACTGGTGCGCGAGGCCTATGTGTTCCAGGCCGGTACGGCGGAGAAGAACGGCCAGCTGATCACGGCCGGTGGGCGCGTGCTAACGGTAACGGCCTTCGGCAAGGACCTGGAACAAGCCATTGCGGCTGCTTATCGCAGCGCCATGTTGATCGACTTCGAAGGGAAGGTGATGCGGACCGATATCGGCCACGATCTGGTGCGTATGCGTCCCAGCAAGGCCGGGGCACAGCAGCAGGCTTAGTGCGAACGCCTCAGGCGATCGTGCCGTCCTGCTTTGCCTTGCGGTTGTACCTGCCTTGCAGGTTCAGCCAGTAGAGCATACCAACGAACAACAGCACAGAAATGCCTATGCTGGGCAACCATCCCAGGGCGCTAAGGATCTGGAAGGTCCACTCCAGGAAATGTCCGATGGCGAATGAGATCTGTTGCATCGTGCGTAAGCTTGGGGCCCGGCAAAGATAGCGCCCACCATTCACTCAGCACACCATGCTCGTAGGCCTGTACCGCAGCAACCAGCCCGCCGTGCTCCTCACCTTGATGGTGCTGGTGCCCGGGCTGTTCCTGGGCGACCTGGCAGGCCCTGTGGTGGCGCCAGGCGGCTCCATGGTGTTGTTCGAGCGGCTGCTTGTGGCATTGGGTCCGAAGGCTTGGGTACATGGCCTCTTTGCCATAGGGCTCATGTTGCTCATGGCAGTTCAGCTTACCGGGCTGGTGAACAGCGCCGATCTTGCCGACCGCCGCAACCACCTGCCAGCCTTCCTCTTCCCTGTTCTGTTGGCCCTGTTCGTGCGGTCAGCATTGCTTGATCCCGCGCTGGTGGGCATGCCATTGGTGATCTGGGCCATGCGCAGGGCGTGGTCAATGACCAACAACGGTCCGGCGTTGTCGTCCCTGTTCGATGCGGGTTTCCTGCTGGGTCTGGCCGCTTTGTTCTACCTGCCCTATGCATTCCTGGTGGTGGTGCTTTGGGCCTCCATCTCGGTGATCCGCCCGTTCCAATTGCGTGAGTACATCGTGCCCGTACTGGGGTTGGCCGTGGTGCTGTACCTCACATGGGGTGTGCTCCACCTGAACGGAGCCACGCCTTGGCGCCCCTTGCTCACCATTGCTGAACAGGGTGTTTCCATACCTCTTGCGCCTCGCTCGGGCTTGTTCCGGGGATTGCTCTATGTGGTACTGGTGCCAGTTCTCCTCGTGGCCCTATTGGACTTCGCGGTCAGCTACCAGCGTGGGGTAATGCAGGTGAAGAACCTACGCTCCTCGTTCCTGGCATGGGGTGCGGCGCTCACGGTGATCATGCTCGGTGTGTACCTGCTGAACAAGGCCTTCCCTCCCGTGCTCCTGGCGGTACCGCTCGCTGTGCTGTGCGTGCATGCGTTCATGGGCGAGAAGCGCAAGGCCCTTCGTGGCGCTGCGGCATGGGGCCTTCTGGTCATGGCGCTCTGGGCACAGTGGGGCTAGGTGTGCGGTGCCCGTCCCGCTGGCATCGGCTACCTTTGCGGCGCGTAACGGGCAACCATGCCATACGCCAACAGCATGAAGTTCGGAGTGGTCACCTTCCCGGGTTCCAATTGCGATGAGGACATGATCAATGTCCTGGGGTCGCTCACCAGCAAGCCGGTGGAGCGCCTCTGGCACAAGGAGCACGATCTGCGCGGTGTGGACATGGTGGTGCTTCCGGGCGGGTTCTCCTATGGTGATTACCTCCGCAGCGGTGCCATCGCGCGCTTTTCGCCCATCATGCAGGAAGTGGCGGCGCATGCCAAAAAGGGTGGCCTGGTGTTCGGGGTGTGCAATGGGTTCCAAGTATTGTGCGAGGCCGGCCTCGTTCCCGGCGCCTTGTTGCACAACGACGGTCAGAAGTTCATTTCGAAGAACGTGTTCATCCGCCGCAGCACGGCCAACACCGCCCTAACGAACGCAGTGCCCGACAAGGCCCTGAAGATCCCTATTGCCCACGGCGAAGGCCGTTACCATGCCGATGCCGAAACGCTGAAGGCACTAAAGGATAACGACCAGGTGCTTTTCCGCTATTGCGATGCCGAAGGACGCATCACCGACACCGCCAACCCGAACGGCAGCCGCGATAACATTGCCGGTGTATGCAACGCGGGCCGCAATGTGTTCGGCATGATGCCTCATCCGGAGCGTGCCTGCGATGCGCGCCTGGGCAATACCGACGGTCGTTCGTTGTTCGATTCGCTGCTCAAGGGCGTGCTTGCCTGAGCGGCCTTGGGCTATGGTGCCAACGGCCTGAAGAGGACCTTGATCGTCCCGCTTCGGGCGAGGTCCACGGTCAATTGAGCCGTATCGCCGCGCGTACCTTTCCAGCCGGCCCATTCGTGGTTGGGTGCTGGTTCGGCGATCAGGGTCATGGTCACCCCTTCGAAGCACCGCACTACATGGCGTCCCGGCGGAATTGGTAGTCCATCCAACAACAGCCGGCCACGCTCACTGGGTGGTGCCTCGATCACCGTTTCGCGTACACGTCTTCCAGTTCGTTCCGCCAAGTACGCCATCAGGTGTTCCGGCCGTTCACGGGTGAACTGTGCCAATTGGGCCAGCGCTGCGGAAGGGTCCGGACGAACGAGGTCATTGCTCCAGCGTGCATGATCAGCCTCCAGTGCTGCGGCATGTGCGCGGTGGATACTATCGGCCAGTTGGTGCAATTTCCATGTGTTGAAGGCCGTGGCCTGCAACGCGGTGATGCGGGCCAACAAGCGTTGTTGCAGCACGGGGTGCGACAGCAGTTGCGGAACGAAGGGCGTTTCGGCAACCGATGCGGCACACATCCGCTCTACGCTGTTCTCTTGTGCCGGAGCCCAGAGATCCATATCGAACATCACCCACCGCCACCGCCCGCCTGGCTGTCTGGGCCTGAAGCACCGTACGTTCAGGTCATGGTCCGCGCGGCCGGTGTACAGGTCCATACAGGCCAGGTCGATCAGGCTGTTCAGGTCGATACGCGCGGCAAGGCTGTCTTGATCCGCACCGCTCATCAACGCATGTTCAGCCTGTAGGAAATGCGCGTTGCTGCCGGAGCGGGCCATGAATGCCGGGCCCTCCAGCACATCCACGGCCTCGGCCCTGCTGCGTTGCTTCAACCATTCGGCATCCTTGGGTGGCATGCGCCGGTAGAGCCCCCAGGGAGTACCATTGAGCAGCACCTCCACCGGTTCCGAAGGCTGCACCTCCACGTTCAATCCGTATTGCTGGACAACGGTCTCCATCAACATGTTGCGCAGGAACGCCAATGGTCCAGCATCCGCACGCAGCATCAGTTCATCGCATGTTGTGCCATCTGCGAACGTGAAGGCCTTTGTCGCGCTCCCATCACCGTCACGCGCGTAGAGTTTGAGCGATCGTTTGGCCAGACCGCGCGAACCGCTGCCGCTCACGCGTATACCTACAAGTGATGCATGGTCGCCATTCTCCTGCAGCCAACCAGCGCGTTCCCAGGCACGGCCACCGCGTGTGTGGTTGGCAAAGCTGCCGTGGGTCATGATCCCCGTTGAGTCGCTCCACAGGTCTTGTGGGTCGAGCACCAAGGCCATGGATCGCGTGGTTGGTGTCACAACAGGCAGCGTAACGCAGACCTCCGGACTTGGCCAGGCGTTCGGTGCGAAGGCCATGGCGCGCAGCACCGTTCCACGAGGAAGCCGCAATGGGGCCTTATAGGTATGGCCGTTGCTCGCTGAAGGCAGCGTGGCATCGGTCGTGTAGCGGATCACGCTCGGTTCTGGCGCGGTAAGCGTCACCTCAATTTGTTCGGAGCTCGTCACTTCACCGATGCTCACCACGGGTGCTGCTGTCCATGTGCGGATAGCGGAAAGCCGGTCCTTTTCGCAGCGCGTTCCCGGGCTGGGCTGTTCAAAGAAGCTCCACTCCTTGCTGCCATCGGGCAAGCGGCCCATGCTCGCGTCGGTGGGCAGTTCGGGGTAGTTGAAGAGGTCGAGTATGGTGTAACCGTCGGCGGCGATCAGTAGAACGGTGCCGCCCGTCCGCTCCAACGTGAAGCCCAGATGTTCGGGCCCTTCATTCGTCCGGCAATCACAATACAGCAGAAGGAAGCCCTTGGCCGCAATGCGTATCGGTGCGTCTATCACATGTTGCCGACCGTTGATCGCGATGCGCATACCGGCAAGGTCTGCGGCGATAGTGCCAGCGTTGTAAAGCTCGATCCAATCGGGTGTAGCGCCATTGGCCGTGCGCAGCGTGGTGCGGTTGGAGGCCTGCAGCTCGTTGATCATCAGTCGCGGCTGTGCAACGGCCGATAGGGCGGTCAACAGCAGGCTGATGAACGTAATGTTCCGCACCGGCCGAAATTAGTGGGTGCGCAGCACTTGGGGCGGCGGTTCTTCAGAACGGGACCGCTGCTCAGAGCGCGTTCCGTGTTACCCAGTACCGCCACACCACGATCAGCTTCTGGGCCTTGGTAAGGCGGGTCAGGTCCTTGTCCCAGAGCCTTGGCAACACCCATTTGTTCACTTGGGCAAGCACACGGAATATCGTTCTGCCCATGGTCAGTGGTGTTGTAGCCCGCATTCCTCGCCCCTCCATTCAAGCTCTATGGTGGCGTGGTGGATCCCCAGCGCCTTCAGCTCGTCGCGGGCCCTGCATTTCACCGCGAGCGCTTCACCGTGGTCCACGTCATCCACCACAATGTGCACGGTGTGTACAATGAAACTCCCGTCCAAGGTCCATGTGTGCTGGTCGTGCAGATCGATAACGTGTGGAATGGCCATCAGGCGCGCACGCACCTGTTGCATATCCACCCCCGGAGGGATCTCTTGCATGAGGATGCCCGTGCCTTTGCGCAAGGTGCCGATGGCGTTGATGAGGATGTACAAGCTGATGCAGACACTGAGCAGCGGGTCCACGATCGACCAGCCGGTGAAGTGGATGACAATGCCACCCACGAGCACGGCCGCCCAGCCGAGCACATCCTCCAACAGATGGAGGTAGGCTCCCCGTTCGTTCAATGTACTGCCGCCATGCAGTTTCCACGCCGCAAGTCCGTTCATGGCCAGGCCGAAGAGCGCGAAACCGACCATGCCGAGCGAGTTGGGCATCGTAGGCGCCCACAACTTGGGTAAGCTCACCGTAAGCATGAAGATCGCTCCGACGATAAGCACCACGCTGGTGAGCCACCCGCCCAGCATGCTATAGCGCCCATAGCCGTAGCTGTAGTTGGCATCGCGACCCTTCATGGCCACGCGCTGTAAGTACCATGCAGTGCCAAGCACCAGGCAGTCGCCGGCATCGTGGAAGGCATCGGTGAGTACGGCGATGCTGCCGGTCCACAGGCCGCCCGCCACTTCCACCAGTGTGAAGGCGAGGTTGATCAGAAAGGCAACACCCAGTGCCCGTGCGCCAGCGGCGTGCACATGGCCGTGCGCATGCGCGTGGTGATGGTGATGACCGGCATGGTCATGCACGTGGTCGTGGGCCATGGCACGAAGGTAGCCGGGGTGCCGATCACCCCACGATCACGCGGCCCGTCTTCTTGGCGAGCTTTTTCTTCGCGTCGTTCAGCTGCATGATCTCCTGCAGCAGCGCCATCACGGTGAGGTCGTCGGCGTTGATCAGCTTTTCCTGCCGCTCTTTCAACATGCGGTCCACACGCCGCTCTTTCAGGATGTCCACGGCCTCCTCCAGTGCGTCGAGCAGCTGTTCGTTCTCGCGCTTCACGTGGATCTTGTGCCGCTCTTTCCAGTTGGGGCTCAGCACGTGTTTCTCGGTGAGCAGGTCGATGGCCGTGCGACGCCAGTGGTCGTGCTCGTGACCGATGTAGCGTGCGGCATCCACTGCCTGGCCGAGGTTGCTGGTGTGTCGGTAATCCAGGTATATCTCCCGGAAGATCGGCTCGTCGAAGAGGATGTCGTCCAGTGCCAGCAGTTCGAACATCAGTTCAGCCACGCTCGTCTCGTCCTCGGCGGTGCTGCCATCCTCGTGCTGGAAGGGCACCATCAGCCGCTCGTGCCCGTAGCTCAGCAGCATGCGCAGGAGGTCGCGCTCCTGGGGCGTGGTGCCCAGGTTCTCCACGGTGGGCTGTGGCGGTGCGATCTCCGGTGCCACCTGCTCATCCGGAACGAACTCGTCGCCGCCCAGCTTCTTGCGGTACTGTTTGCGCAGCACCTTGTTGGTCTCGCTGATCAGCGCCTGTTCGGGCACTTGCAACAAGCGGCTGCACTGCTGCAGGTAAAGCGAACGCAGCACCATGTCGGGCACCAGGGCGATGCTCTCCACGATGTCGTGGATGGCCGCTGCCTTCTTCACTGGGTCGTCGCCCACGTCCTGCATCAGCAGCGTGGCCTTGAACACCAGGAAGTCCTGTGCGGTCCTCGTGAGGTGGTCGGTCACCTCGCTACTGCTGTGGCCCTTCGCAAAGCTGTCTGGGTCCTCGCCTTCGGGGAAGGTCACCACCTTCACGTTCAGGCCCTCCTTCAGCACCAGGTCGATACCGCGCAGGCTGGCCTTCATACCGGCCGCATCACCATCGTACAGGATGCACACCGTGGGGGCGTAGCGCTTGATCAGGCGCACCTGGTCCTCGGTGAGGCTGGTGCCGCTGCTGGCCACCACGTTGGTGATGCCTGCCTGGTGAAGACTGATCACGTCGGTGTAGCCCTCCACCAGGTAGCAGAGCTGTTGCTCCACAATGGCCTTCTTCGCGTGGTAGATGCCGTAGAGCGAACGACTCTTGATATAGAGGACGCTTTCCGGGCTGTTGAAGTACTTGGGTAGCTTCTTGTCGCTCTTCAGCGTGCGTGCACCGAAGGCGATGGGCTGTCCGCTGAGGCCGAACACCGGGAAGGTGACCCGGCCGGCGAAGAAGTCCCACGGGGTGCCATCGTCGCGGCGCTTGATCCATCCGGCCTTTTCCAGCACATCGGGGATGAAGCCGTTGGCAATGGCCGCGTTCGCGAAGGCGGCACCATACTCGGGCACATAGCCGAGCTGGAAGGCCTTGATGGTGGCATCGGTGAAGCCGCGCTCATGGAAGTAGGAAAGGCCGATGCGCTTGCCTTCATCCGTGTTCCACAGTTGCTCCACGCTCCAGCTCAGCGCCCACTGCTGCACCACAGCGAGGCTCTCGCGCTCGCTTTGCTCCAGCTGTTGTTCGGGGCTCTGCTCTTCTTCGGGCAGGTCGATCTGGTAGCGCTTGGCCAGCCACCGGATCGCCTCCACATAGCTCAGGTGCTCGTGTTTCTGCAGGAAGCTGATGGAGTCGCCGCTCTCGCCACACCCGAAGCACTTATAGATACCGAGGGTGGGGCTGACGTTGAAGCTGGGCGTCTTCTCGTTGTGGAAAGGGCACAGGCCCAGGTAGCGCGGTCCCTTGCGTTTCAGCGCCACGAACTCGCCCACCACCTCCTCCACACGGGCGGCTTCCTTGACCTGTTGAATGGCGTGCGGGGAGATCATGGCGGGTGAAGCGGGACGCGAATTTACCGTGGCCAAGGGCCGCCACCACCGGTGTTGATGCTTCCTGATGAAGCCTCTGAAAGGCACTGCTGAGCCTCAGCCGATTACCACGATCAGCTCAGCGATCCAACATGGATCCCACGATCGAATGAACAAATAGGGTCAGCGTTTCGCCACGCCTGTGCTATCATACACCACGCGCTTCACTTCCTTGCCCGTGGGGTCGAAGAAGACCCACTCGCCCACGGTGGTGCCCTGCCAGTATTGGCCGGTGTAATAGGGCATGCTGTTGGGGTGGAACACTTCCGTGGGCCCTTCCTCTTTACCGTTCAGGTAGGACACCCGGCTGCGGATGCCACCATCGGGGAAGTACGAGATCCACGTTCCGGTGCGCGCGCCGTCGGTCATCATGCCCTCCATGCGGCCCCCATCCTTGGTGTGGATCACTTGGGGGCCGTTCGCTGGTGTGGTCGCAGCGGGTGTTGCAGTGCTATCGGCCACACCGGTATTGCTCTTCGGGGCTTCCGGTGCGTTGCTGCATGCCGTTGCAAAGGTTGCTACAACAAGGGCAATGAACAGGTTGCGCATGGGCCGGGTCATTTGGTGCGCTCAACGGTCAGTTGTACCAGTCCTTCCAAGCTGTCGCGGGCATCGTTGCGGGGGAAGGAGTGCAGCACGGCCAGCGCTTCGTCGCGGTAGGCCAGCATGCGTTCGCGGGCGTGCTCAATGCCACCGGCGCGGGTCACCATGTCGATCAGCTTCGCCACGGCCTTGCTGTCCTCGTTCTTATTCTTCACGGTGTTAACCATCCAGCGGCGGTCGCTCGCATCCACGTGCTGCAGGGCATGGATCAGGGGCAGGGTGAGCTTTTTCTCCTTGATGTCGAGGCCGCTGGGCTTGCCGGTGCCATCGCCGTTGCCGTAGTCGAACAGGTCGTCCTTGATCTGGAAGGCGATCCCCGTCAGCTCCCCGAACTTCCGCATGCGGTCCACTTCATCGGCGGGACGGCCTGCGGCGCTGGCCCCGCTGGCACAGCAGGCGGCGATCAGGCTGGCGGTCTTTTGGCGGATGATGGTGAAGTACACCTCCTCGCTGAAGTTGAGGTTGCGGCTCTTTTCCAGTTGCAACAGTTCACCTTCGCTCATTTCGCGCACGGCATGGCTTACAATTCGCAACAGCTCGAACTCGCCCTTGTCGATGGCCAGCAGCAGGCCGCGGCTCAATAGGTAATCGCCCACCAGCACGGCGATCTTGTTCTTCCACAGCGCATTGATGCTGAAAAAGCCGCGACGCATGGGGCTACCGTCCACCACGTCGTCGTGCACCAGTGTGGCGGTGTGCAGCAGTTCGATGAGGCTGGCGGCCGTGAAGGCGCTTTCGTTCACTGGGCCGAACTGGCGTGCGCTCAGCAGCGTGAACATGGGCCGCATCTGCTTGCCCTTGCGCTTCACGATGTAGTGCATGATGCGGTCCAGCAGGGCGGCACGGCTGCGCATGGCCTCGCGGAAGTGCGGCTCGAAGGCCTGCATCTCGGCGGCTATGGGCCGTTGGATCTCTTCGATGGACAGCATCGGGGCGCCTAAGTTCGGCAGGAATGGGCTTGCAAGACCCGAACACACAACCCGCCCGCCTGTTCTGCGTCCATTGGATGGCATTTGCCCGCCGCCTACCTTCGCTGAGCATGCAGTTCCGCACATCCGCTTTTCGCCCGGTGCTCACCGCCTTGCTGGCGACCGTGGCCCTTGCCGCGTACGCCCAACCCAAGCCGAAGCCGAAGGTGGTGCTCTACAAGGACCGGATAGCGGCCCAGTTCGATACGGTGGACTGCGTGAAGAACGTGGTGAAGATCAACCCGCTGCTGTTCTTCCGTGGCGAGGTGCCCATCTATTATGAGCGTGCCCTGACGCCATGGCTCAGCCTTGAGGTGGGCCTGGGGGTCACCTTGCGCGATTACCTGAACATGTCGATCAATGGCGGCAACGATGCCGATGACTTCGGCGCAGGCACCACCATTGTGCCCAACCCCAGCTTCCATATTGCCGCGCGGCTCTACCTGGGCGATGACCTGGAGCCGCAGGGTTGGTACCTGCAACCCGAGTTCGCGCACCTGATCTATACCAAGGACATCGGCGTGAAGGGCAACGACGGCCTCTTCACCGGTGAGGAACTACGCGATGAACGCACCTACAATGATCTGCGCTTCCTGGCCGGATACCAGATGTTGGGCATGAGCAGCAACTGGCTCCTCGATTTCTACGGTGGACTGGGCTTCCGTTCGCGCAACAGCATCATCGTGAGCGAGATCCTTGACCTGGCCTCGCAGGAGTATACCTACACGGTTACCGAAGAATCGGACAACGTGCCGGTGTTCTACCTGGGCATGAAGATCGGTCTGGGCTGGTGATCGGAACGGTCAAGCCGTTCACTTCATCACCCGTTCCCCGTCCTTCAAAGCTGGCTCGTTCTTGTTGGCCAATTGCCCGCAGGCCGCATCGATATCGCGCCCACGGCTGCGGCGGATCCGTGCGATGATGCCTTTCTTGTCCAGGTATTGTTGGAAGGCCTCGGCATCGGTGGCTTCCGTGCGACCAAAGCCGCCCTCGTCGATGGGGTTGTACTCGATCAGG
>CAZQFG010000021.1:0-27042 GCA_964592515.1 uncultured Chryseobacterium sp.
CATTCTTGTTCAGGTCGCTCAGGGGGATGTTGAGCGCGCCATTGTTCACGGCCAGTCCCTTTCCACTGGCACAACCCTCCAGCGTGGCCACGGCAGGAACAACGGCCAGTGCAGCGCAGGCCTGGCAGGCGGATCGGATGAAGGTGCGACGGTCCATGGGCGGTTCGTTCAGTGGGTGATGTGTTGGTGAAGGTCGTGTTCTGCGTGGTTCAGTCCACCCGGCGGAACACCAGCACTGTGCCGTTCGCAGCGCGCAAGGTGAGGTCGTTGTTGTGGAAGGTGTAGCGGAGCGGCCCGCTGCCCAATGCGTTGTGGAACGCCTGTTCGACGCGCTCCACGGCCCCAGGGCAAGCGACCAATGTGCGCATCAGTGCGCCAAGGATCAATCCTTCAGGCGTTGCGGTGAACGGTCCGGAGATCCCGTTGCAGCCATCACTCCCCACCACCTGCCCATCGGCCACGAAGAACTCCAACCTCGGGCCTTCGCGAAAGAGCTTCGGGTCCACACGCTTCCCATCAATGGTCATCAGCATCCAGATGTCGTGCAGGCGCACCGGTGGCAGGAACTCGCCAGTGCCGTTAAGCCAGGTGTAGGTCTGGGCTGCGTCAACGCTTCCGATCCGTACGGTCGTGGAAAAGGTGCCCGGGACCACGTTCGCCGTATCGCTGACGACGACCGCGATCCGCGTGCTCCCCATCACGCTCACATAGCGATACCCACCATCCTTCTCATTGATCGGCGCGGCATAGGGGAATACGAGGCGCTCCATGCCAACGCGGTCCAGCACGAAGCCCTGTTGTGCATGCACGGTGAGCAGCCATCCATCACCCGCCGCATGGAACTCCATACCTCGGAGCACATCACGTTGCCGGTCCAAGGTGAGCGTATCACGCTGGGGTGCTGGCGTTGGGGTGCTCATGGCAAGTGCGGTCCTCATGCTGCGCTCCGCCAGGAACAGATAGGCATCGGGCATGTGGTTCACGAACATCCGCTCACGTTGTTGGGGGAAACGAGCGCTGTACGCACTATCGGGCATCAGGGTGATGATGGTGCCTGTGCGTGCATAGTTGTTGGTGGCCGCGTATGCGGGTGGCACGAAGTCGGGCAGCGATTTGCGCACGAAGCCCGAGGCCGAACCGCCGAGGTAGTGCTGGTAGTTGCGTTGGGCCTTGCGGGTGGGCTTGTCCAGCTTGTTGTACACGTGCTTCGCCACCACCCGCTGCGTCAGGGGTAGGTCCTTCATGGCCTTCTTGCCATCGGTGAAGGGATTGATGGTGTTGAAGTCGTCCACCGTTTGGATGCTCATCGGCGTTTCGGGCACCCAGTCCCAGGCGTTCACCAGGTTGAAGGCCCAGCCGCGCGTGGTGGATTCAAAGTGGTGCGCGAAGAAGAGGTTTCCGGGCTTGGGCGCTGCGCTCGCATAGGTCTTCAGTCGAAGGTCGGCAGGCAAGCGGCCGCGTGTGCGTAGGTCCCACAGGTGCGCGGTGAGCAGGTAGGCTAAAGCGCCGCCCTGGCTGTGGCCGGTAATGATCACATCGCGCACGCCTGCCTTGTAAAGTGAATCCACTTTGGGCAGTATGTCGCGTTGCAAAAAGCCCACGCCCACCGTCCAGCCCACATGCACGGCCGCCTCGGGGTCGTTGGCCAGGTGGTGCTCGAAGGTGAAGCCTTTTTCCAGTTGCATCGATCCCGAGGCCGGTATCATGGCGGCGTAGCCATTGGCCAGCCAGCTCACGGCCTTGGCGGTGGTGCCACGCAGGCTGATCACGGCCGTGCCCTGGTCATCGGTGTGCAGTTCCCACATGTTCTCCAGGCCCATCACCGGCGATCGGTATACGCGCCTGTATCTGGTGCTGTGCGGGATGTCCAGGCCGGGGATCATGCTGTCCACGAAACTGCGGCCCACCTTCAGCAGCTCGGTGTATTCCTGCAGTTCGAAGCCGGGCTTCAGTTGCTGTGCGACCGTCGTGTTCATCCAGAACGCAAAGAGCAGGAGGAGTGGAGTACGCATGTTGGGCAACCGTGGCGATGAAAGTAACGCACCTGTCGGTGCAGTGGTTCTTCCACGCATGCGACCTTTGCCCCATGGTCACCATCGGCAACAACGCGCAGCGGGCCGCCGAGCTTTTGCGCAACGGCGAGGCCGTGGCCATTCCCACGGAGACCGTCTACGGCCTGGCCGCGAACGCCTTCGATGAGGCGGCCGTGCTGAAGATCTTCTCGATCAAGCAACGCCCTTCGTTCGACCCTTTGATCGTGCACGTGGCCCGCAGGGAGGATGTGCAACGCGTGGTGCGAGAGCTCCCTCCCGGTGCCGAAGCGCTGATGAATGCCTTCTGGCCCGGACCGCTCACGCTGGTTCTGCCCAAGCATACCGGCATACCCGATCTGGTCACCAGCGGCCTCGATACCGTGGGTGTGCGGATGCCGGCCCATCCACTCACGCGACAGTTGCTGGAGGAGATCGAGTTCCCGCTGGCGGCCCCCAGCGCCAATCCCTTTGGCTACGTAAGCCCCACCACGGCGCAGCATGTGGCCGACCAGTTGGGCGACAAGGTGCCCTATATCCTGGACGGCGGTGCGTGCAGCGTGGGCGTGGAATCCACCATTGTGGGCTGGGAGAACGGCCATTGGCAGCTCTATCGGCCGGGCGGTATCGCGCTGGAGGCCATCGAGGCCGTCATCGGTCGCGTGGAGCCTGCCGTGAAGCACGTGCTGCCCGTGGCCCCCGGCATGTTGGCCAGCCATTATGCCCCCAAGAAACCCGTGCACGTTGGTGATGTTCCCGCCCTGTTGCGGCGCTTTGCGGGCAGGGCCGTCGGGGTCATCAGCTTCCGCACCGAATACCCCGGCCACCGCTGCGAGGTGTTGTCTGAGACCGGCGACCTGGCCGAAGCGGCCCGCCACCTCTTCGCTGTGCTGCGCGATATGGACGCCAGTGATTGCAACGTAATCGTGGCCGAGGAGTTCCCCAACGAGGGGCTGGGCCGCGCCATCAACGATCGGCTGCGCAGGGCCGCCGCCGCCCGTTAGTCACCGGCGTTCCCGGTCGGATCCCCAAAGAAATTCGTCGAGATCTTGAGCACGGAAGCCGCGTGCCGCGTACTCCCCGTGTCGAAAAGGCCGTTCACGACAGTATCTTCAGGGGCCGCATCACCCACTAACCACCTTTCCATGAGCACTACGCTGAACACCCGGGAATTGACGTTGGTGTACAACAGTTCCACCAGCGAAGGACGCAAGGCCCTGGCCTACGCGGTCTCCTTGGCATCGAAAGTGAACCGCCAGGATGTGAACGAGGTGCAGCTCAGTACCACCTTCGTGCGCCAGGTGCTGAAACAGTTGAACGTGCGCCCCAAGGACCTGCTGAACCGTGCACATCCGTATTACCAGGAGCACCTGCGCGGCCGCGATCTGGACACCGAGGGTTGGCTGCAGGTGGTGGCGCACAATCCCGATCTGCTGAAAGCCCCCATTGCCCTGCTGGGCGATAAGGCCGTGGTGTGCGAACCGGCGTCATTGATCTACACCCTCACCGAGGCGCAGCGCAAGGCGGGCTGATCCGGGCCGTTCGTTTCGCCGGGGAAGCGCGATCTTTGCACGCTTTCGATCATCCGTCACGTGTTCCCGGCTTCATGGGCACATGGTCGCCTGATCGCATGGGCACATGAAGAAGATCGCCATTCTCGGGTCCACCGGCTCCATCGGCACGCAGGCACTGGACGTGGTGCGCGACCAGCCCGAACGCTTTCAGGTGGAGCTGCTCACCTGCGGCAACAACGTGGACCTGCTCATCAAGCAGGCGCTCGAGTTCAAGCCGAACGCCGTGGTGATCGGGGACCCGGCCAAGCTAGAGGCCGTGAAGGATGTGCTCTTCCCAGTGGGCATCAAGGCCTACGCCGGTGCCGAGGCCTTGGAGCAGGCTGTCACCATGGAGGGCATCGACCTGGTGCTTACCGCGCTGGTGGGCTATGCCGGGCTGCGACCTACGCTGGCCGCCATCGCTGCGGGCAAGCACATTGCATTGGCCAACAAGGAGACGCTGGTGGTGGCCGGTGAACTGGTCACCCAGGCCGCGCGGGAGAAGGGAGTGAACATCTACCCGGTGGACAGCGAGCACAGCGCCATCTTCCAATGCCTGGCCGGCGAGTGGCACAACCCCATCGAGAAGATCGTGCTCACCGCCAGTGGTGGCCCGTTCCGAGGTCGCACCCGTGAGCAGCTCGCCACGGTCACCAAGGCACAAGCGCTCAAGCACCCCAACTGGGACATGGGCGCCAAGATCACCATCGACAGTGCCAGCCTCATGAACAAAGGCTTGGAGGCCATCGAGGCCAAGTGGCTCTTCAACCTGCGCAAGGACCAGATCGACATCATCGTCCACCCGCAGAGCATCATCCACAGCATCGTGCAGTTCCGCGATGGCAGCATGAAGGCGCAGATGGGCCTGCCCGATATGAAGCTGCCCATCCAGTACGCCATGGCCTACCCGGACCGCCTGCCCACCACCTGGCCGCGCTTCGATTTCCTGAACTACCCCGCGCTCACCTTCGAGCAGCCCGACCTCGAGACCTTCCGCAACCTGGCCCTGGCGCTCGATGCGCTGGACAAAGGGGGCAACGCGCCTTGCGTGCTCAACGCCGCCAACGAAGTGGCCGTGGAGCTCTTCCTCAAGGATGCCATCGGCTTCCTGCAGATGAGCGACCTCGTGGAGCACTGCCTGCTGACCGTACCACACATCAACAACCCTTCGCTTGCCGACCTCGAGGCCAGTGACGCCGAAGCGCGTCGCGTGGCACGGGCCGGACTTCCCGCCGCATGGACATCCTGATCAAAGGAGCACAGCTCATCCTCAGCCTCAGCATCCTGGTGGTGCTGCATGAGCTGGGCCACTTCATTCCCGCCCGCCTCTTCGGCACCCGTGTAGAGAAGTTCTATCTGTTCTTCGACCCTTGGTTCTCCCTGTGGAAGAAGAAGTGGAAAGGCACCGAGTTCGGCATCGGTTGGGTGCCCTTCGGTGGCTACGTGAAGATCAGCGGCATGATCGACGAGAGCATGGACAAGGAGCAACTGTCCAAGCCCGCCGAGCCGTGGGAGTTCCGCAGCAAACCCGCCTGGCAGCGCCTCATCATCATGGTGGGCGGTGTCACCGTGAACCTGCTGCTGGGCATGGCCATCTACATCGGTATCCTGTGGGCCTGGGGGCGCGATCATCTGCCCTTGGAGAACGTGGTGTACGGCGTACACGCCAGCGAGGTGATGAAGGCCCAGGGCGTTCAGGACGGCGATCGCCTGGTCGCCATCGACGGGCGTACGCCGAAGACCATTGAAGAGGTATCGCGCGCCATCCTCATCGACGAGGCCCGCACGCTCACCGTTGAACGCAATGGCACGCGGCAGGACATCACGCTCAGCCCGGCCGTGCACGACAGCATCCTGGCGAGCGGTGAGAAACAACTCTTCGCCGTGCGCCTGCCGTTCTACATCCAGGCCATGGAACCCGGCAAGCCCGCGGCGGGCAGCGATCTCCGCGTGGGCGACCGGTTGTTGGCCGTGAACGAAGAGCCCACGCCCTTCTTCGAGAACTTCCGCCATGCAGTAGGTACCCACAAGGGAGAGCAGGTGCGCATCACCGCGCTCCGTGGTGCCGACACGGTGCAGGTGGCCCTCACCGTGGACCCCGCCGGCGTCATCGGCGCACGCCCCATGGGTCTCGATTCGCTCATTGCGCGCGGCCATGGGTTCAAGCTGGAGCACGAGCGTTTCAACTTCATCTCCGCCATTCCCGCAGGCATCTCCTATGGCGTGGAAACACTGGGCGGCTACGTGCGTTCGCTCAAGCTCCTGTTCTCGCGCAGCGGCGCCAGCCAGATCGGCGGCTTCGGTTCCATCGGCGGCCTCTTCAGCCCCACGTGGGACTGGCAGGTGTTCTGGAACATGACCGCCTTCCTCAGCATCATCCTCGCTTTCATGAACATCCTGCCCATCCCCGCGCTCGATGGCGGGCACGTGGTGTTCCTGCTGTACGAGATGATCACCCGCCGTCCGCCCAACCAGCGCGTGCTGGAGGTGGCGCAAATGATCGGCATGGTGCTCCTGCTCGGCCTGTTGCTCTTCGCCAATGGCAACGATCTGTTCAAGGCGCTTTTGAACTGACGCCCGCCTGATCGCCATGGGCTTCCGCGACTTCTTCCAGCACCTGGCGCACGAGTTCGCACTGCCCTTGCAGAACCCCGTGCTGGTGTTCTGTGTCGCGCTCTTCATCATCCTGCTCGCACCGCTCATCCTGCGCCAGCTCAGGGTGCCCGGCGTCATCGGCCTCATCATCTCCGGGGTCATCATCGGCCCGCACGCCCTCAATATCCTGGAGAAGAACAGCGCGGTGGACCTCTTCAGTACCATCGGTCTGCTGTACATCATGTTCATCGCGGGCCTGGAGCTGGACATGGACGAGTTCCGCCGCCACCGCAACAAGAGCCTGTGGTTCGGCCTGTTCACCTTCGCCATCCCGTTCGCGCTCGGTTATCCCGTGCTGCGTTTCGTGCTGGGCTATGGGGAGTCCGCCAGCTTCCTCACGGCCAGCATGTTCGCCACGCACACGCTGGTGGCCTATCCCATCGTCTCCAAGTTCGGCATCAGTCGCCACCAGGCCGTGGCCATCACCGTGGGCGGCACCATCCTCACCGATACCGCCGTGCTGCTGCTCTTCGCGGTGATCATGGGCTCCGAGGGCGGTGGCCTCAATCGCGAGTTCTGGATCCGCCTGGGCTCGTCCATGGCGCTCTTCCTGCTCTTCATGTTCCTGGTGCTGCCACGCATTGCGCGCTGGTTCTTCAGCCGCCTGGAGAGCGAGAAGACCTCGCACTACGTGTTCGTGCTCGCCGCCGTGTTCTTCGCCGCCTTCCTGGCGCAGGTGGCCGGTGTGGAGCCCATCATCGGCGCCTTCGTGGCGGGGCTCTCGCTGAACCGCCTCATTCCGCACAGTTCCGCCCTCATGAACCGGCTCGAGTTCGTGGGCAACGCGCTCTTCATCCCCTTCTTCCTCATCAGTGTGGGCATGATCGTGGATGTGCGCGTGCTCGCCAAAGGCACCACCGCGCTCTGGGTGGCCGCAGTGCTCACCACGGTGGCACTGCTGGGTAAGTGGCTCGCCGCGCTGCTGGCCCAGCTCGTGTTCCGTTTCTCCGGCCCGCAACGCCAGCTCATTTTCGGCCTCAGCAGCTCGCATGCGGCCGCCACCCTCGCCATCATCCTGGTGGGCTTCAAGGCGGGCATCATCGACGAGAACATCCTCAACGGCACCATCATTCTCATCCTCATCACCTGTCTGGTCGCCAGCTTCGCTACAGAGGCCGCCGCCAAACGCATCGTGCTGGCCGGCGAGGTGGAATTGCCCGGTAACAGCGATAGGCCCGAGGCTCAACGCGAACGGATCCTCATCCCTTGTGCCGAGCCCGCCTCTGCACCTCCGCTGCTCGATCTCGCCGTGATGCTGCGCGATCGCAAGGGCGATCAACCCATCACCTTGGTGAACGTGGTGGAGAACGACGACCGTGCCGAATCGCGTGCCCCGCGCATGCAACGCCTGCTGGCCGAACAGGCCCGTTACGCCGCCGCCAGCGACACCAAGGTGCAGGCGGTGGTCACCATAGACAACAACGTGTCCGGCGGCATCATCCGCATTGCCAAGGAGACCAACAGCAACCTCATCCTGCTGGGCTGGAGCGATCGCGTCACCCTGCTCGAGCGTCTCTTCGGCCCCAAGACGGACACGCTGCTGCGCAACTACCACAAGCTGGTGCTCGTCACCCGCCTCATGCGTGCGCTCAGCGCCCATCGCCGCATCCTGTTGCTGTGCCCGCCACTGGCCGAGCGTGAACCCGGCTTCGGGCAATGGGTAGGCAAGGTGCATCGGCTCTCCAAGGAACTGGGCTTGCGCGTGGACATGCTCTGCACCCACGCCACCCACACCGCTGTGCTCGCCGAGGTCCGGGAGCAACGCCTCAATTTCGAACCAGCCCTCATTCCGCAGGACGACGAACTTGATGCCGAACTGCTCCTGGCGCGCCACAGCACCAGCACCGATCTGGTAGTGGTGGTCAGCGCACGGCCGCGCTCCATCTCCTACAGCCCCGCCATGGACCAGCTGCCCCGGCGGGTAGACAAACAGTTCCCAGACCTATCGCTGATGATGGTCTATCCCGCAACGACCGGCGGTGGCGACCACATCCTGGAGCTGGACTGACCCTGCGGGGAACCTTGCCCGGCCCATGGCGTACAAGGGCCCATGCCGCATGTGATACTGATCGAGGACGATGCCCTGGTGCGCACCCTGTTGGAGAAGCGCCTCGTACTGGCCGGCTGGCGCGTCACCGCCCTGCGCGATGGCCGTGCCCTCGCTGACATCGCCCATACCGATCCCGCCGATCTGATCCTGCTGGACCTCGGTCTCCCCCATGTGGATGGCCTCAGTCTACTGGAGGATATTCGCAGCCGTGGCATCACCACCCCCGTGCTGGTGCTCACCGCCTACGAACTGCCCCACCTGCACGCCACCGTGCGCAGCACCGGCGCCAACGAGCTGGTGCAAAAACCCTACGACCAGGAGGAGCTTATTGCACGCATGCAGCGCTTGCTGGCGGCGTGACATCTGCTTGTTAGCTGTTGTGGACCGTGCAGAGGGCGTGTGCCCCACCTTTGCCCCATGCACACCGATGTCCTCATCCTGGGCCGCGGCATCGCCGGGGCGGTGCTGGCCGAGACGCTGCGGCAGCGCGGGGAGCGGGTGCACGTGTTCGATCGCAAGCGGCCCGGCAATGCCAGCATGGCCGCCGGGGGTGTGGTCAACCCCATTGTGCTACGGCGCGATGTGCCCAGCTGGCGCGCGGCCCAGCTGCTGCCCATGGCGCAGGGCTTTTACACTGCGTTGCAACAACGGCTGGACATCACCTGCTGGCACGAGCTTCCCCTGGTCAAGGTCTTCCCCACGCCGCGCGAGGTGGACCAATGGCAGCGCGCCATGCAGGATCCCGCCAGTGCGCCCTTCGTACACCGCCACCCCGAGCCCGAGGTGGATGCCGCACCCATCGCCGCGCCGCATGGCTATGGCACCGTGTGGCCGGCCGCTTGGCTGGATGTACCCGCCCTGCTTGAGGCCCAGCGGCAACAGCTGCTCTCGGCGGGCCAGCTCACCGAGGCCGACGTGGCTCCAGAAGAGATCATTATCACGCCGGACCACGTACGCATCGGCGAGGTGCAGGCGCGCTGGCTCGTGCGCTGCGAAGGGCCTTTCGGTGCCGCACGTGGGCTGGTGCCTGTAAAAGGCGAAACACTGGTGGTGCGCATTCCCGACCTGCACCTCACGCGCATGGTGCATCGCGGCGTCTTCGTGCTGCCGCTGGGTAGGGGGCTCTACCGCGTGGGCGCCACCTTCAAGTGGGACGATGTCTTTGCCGGCCCCACGGACCAGGCACGTGTCTGGCTCTTGGAGCGGCTGAACGCCTTGGTGCAATGTCCAGTGGAAGTGGTGGAACACACTGCGGGTGTTCGCCCCACCGCGCGCGACCGCCGGCCCTTGCTGGGCATCACCGGTCCTTCGCAAGCCGTATTGAACGGAGTGGGTTCGCGTGGTGTGCTGCTGGCCCCGTGGTGCGCGCAGCACCTGGCTGCGCACCTGCTCGATGGCACTGCGCTGGACCCCGAGGTGGATGTGGCGCGCGCGCTCTAGCGGCGTGTGCTGCGGTCGCGGCCGAGGGTCACCTTGTATTCGTCCGGCGTACCCGTTACGCGCACGTTGAGGAAGCGTAAACGCTTGTCGGTGTCGCGGTACTGGATCGCGTCCACTTGGTCGGGGTCCACTTCTTCCTTGCGGCGGCCGCCGAAGAGCTTGGTGCTGGCGGTCTGCGTCACCAGGCTCCACGGGATGCGCAGGTAGTAGTCCATGGTCAGGTCCAAGCCCTGCTTGCCGCTGATCTCCAGGAAGCCGAGCGAGCTGTTCAGGTTCATGGCGGGGATATCCAGCACGCCGTCCTTCAGGTGCAGTTCGTTGCGCAGCGTATCAAAGCGGACCAGGTCCAGGTTCTTGTCCGCGAAGAACTCGGCCATGGCGTGCATCGGTGTGAACTGCACCAGGCTGCCGTCCACCACTTCGATGTCCAGGTGCGCCTCGCCCTTCTCCATGATCGGCGTGAGGTCGGCATGCATCGGCCAGGTGCTCTTCACCCGCCCGCTCACGCGCCCGTGCAGGTTGCGGTTCAGCAGCACGTCCTGCCCGAAGTTGTCGAACTTGATCATCAGCGCATCCAGGTCCAGGTCCCGGGCCACCAGTTCGCTGGTGAAGCGGATGTCCTTCGGGTCCTTGGCGGTGAAGGTGCCCTTGAGGCCCACTAGGCCCTGCGCGATGCGTACGCTCAGGGTGTCCACCTGCAGTGTGTGGTCGGGCTTCAGGTGCAGGCGCGTGCGGAAGTCCTTCAGGTCATAGCGGTGGTACTTCAGCGTGCCGATGTCGGTGATCAGCTCCAGGTCCGGGAAGGGCAGGGTGAAGATGTTGAAGGCGCTGTCGTGGTCCACGGTGCGCTCGGGGCTGTAGTTCATCAGCGCGTCCAGGTCCAGGAAGTGCGAGCGCAGGTGGAGCTTGTCGGGTGCCTGGCGTTTTGCGGGATTGTCGCCGAGGTACACGCGCAGGTCGGCGGCCAGGTCGCTGCGGCCCATGCGCCCGCCGAGGTCGTCGATGGTGAGCACATCGTCCTCCACATGCAGGTGGCCGTGGAAGTCCTCGAGCTTCAGCGGGTGTACTTTCATGCGTCCGGTCAACTTCGTCACGCGCAGGTCGGCGAAGCGGAACGCGTTGTCCGCGAAGCGCAGGTCGGCGTCGGCATGGAAGCGGGCCTCGCGCAGCACCTCGTCGCGGTACTCCTGCGGCAGGAAGTTCTCGCCGCGGTAGGTGAGCAGGTCGTGCAGGATCAGCTGGTCGCTGCGGAAGTCGATCGCCAGGTGGGTCTCTCCGGCCTTCCGTTCCTGGAACCACAGGTCGTAGTTGCGCACCAGTCCGTTGAGGTGAAGGTCGCTCGCATCCACCGTGCCGGTGAGGTCCTTGATGCGCAGGGTGCTGTCGGTGACCAGGATGTCCACGTGCACGTCGTGCAGCCGGTGCGGGTAGTGCTTGGCTTTCACGGTGAGGTCGTCGATGAAGAACTCGCCGATCGGCAGTGGCTCGTGGTCGAGCAGACCGCTCACACTGGTCACGAAGTGAAGGTGGGTGCTCAGGCCGGTGAGCACTTCGTTCTGGGTGCGCGCCAGTGCCGTGTCGTGGGCCAAGAGTTCGGAGAGGTCCAGCTTGTTGGCGGCCACGGCGAGCTTCAGTTCGATCGGCTTTTCCTGGTGATGGAAGATGGCCGGTAGGTCGCTGATGCTACCGCTGAGGCGCAGGTCGCTGGTGGCCATACGCAGGCTGAAGGTGTCGATGTCCACGAAGCCCTGCCGCATCTGCGCATGGATGTCGAGGTCGTCGATGGGGTGCGGGTGGCCGGGGAGGCGCACGTGGAGGTCCTTCACGCGCAGTTCGCTGTCGATGCCCTGTTTCAGACGCGCCAGGTTGCGTTCGGGTGCTTCGATGTCGATGAGCTCGGTGAGCTTCATGTCCACCTGTACATGCCCACTGAGCTCTTTCACCACCTCCACGTTCAGGAACTTGCCGATGAAGTCGAGGTCCAGGTCGCAGTGCAGGTCCACATCGATAAAGGGTTCCACGAAGTCGACCACCACAAGGTCGCCGCTGAACTCCCCGCTGCCGGGCCGCAGGTTCAGGTCCAGCAGATGGAACTCGGCCTTGCGCAGGGTGGGGTCGCCACCATTGGTGAAGTGGCCATTGAAGGCCAGGCCGTCCACGCGCTTGTTGGTCTTGGGGTTCTCGAACCAGCCATTGGCACAGCTGAACGCAATGTGCACGTGCGGGGTCATACCAAGCGCGCTCCGGCCTTTCACCGTGCCGTCGAAGGTGATGTTGCCGGCGTTCTTGAACTGCTTCAGGAAGTCCGCCACGTCGTTGGGTGCGAAGGCGGTGAGCAGGGAGAAGTCCGGCTTTTCGCCATGCACGTGCAGGTCAAGGTCCACTTCGTGGCTGATGTCGATGCTGCCTTCAGCCTTGAACTCCACCTCTTGCAGCTTCACGGACGAAAGTGGCATCAACAGCACCTGCGTGGCCATATCGTAGTCGAGGTGCACGTCGAGCTCAATGTGCTTGTCGTAGAAGAAGGAGGTATCTCGTTTGCCAATGATGTCGAGACGGAGATCGGCCGCTACTTCGGCTGCAATACTGTCCCCTATGCTTCGGAGGTCGGCCTTCAGTGTGGTGATGCGCGCGGTCACTTTCTGCCCGGTGTTTTCCTGCAGGTGGCTGAAGGTGAAGTCGCGCAATTGCGGGTCACGCAAGTGGATGTGCAAGGCGGACGCATCGTCCTCTGCGGCGGTGGCGAATTGTTTGGCCAGGAGCAGGTTCAGGCTGCCGTCCGGGTGTTGCACCAGGTCCAGGTGTCCGCCATCGGCATGCACGCTCTGCACATCGAAGTAGCCCCGCAACAGGTCCCAGATGCGGAAGCAGAGGTAGAGGTCGTTGATGGTGTAGATCGGGGCCTGCGTGGTGTCGTCGCTGGCATGGAAGCGCACGTGCTCGAGGTCGATGCACATCAGCGGGAAGGCCTCGAAGGGCGCGATGTGGCTGCCGCCGATGGAGAGCATCCCGGCCATGTCGCGGTTGATCTCGGCCACGGCATACTCCACCACGGTGCGTTGCTTGGCATAGGCGATCGCCAGCACGGCACCGAACAGGAGGACCACGATACCCAGGAGGAGCAGACCGATGCGAAGGAATTTGCGCAACATGGTGGGCGGAAAGTGACGCGCGAAATTAGGCTCAGGCCTTACCCTCGGCCTGCTCGCGCCGGATCACTTCGTCCAACGCCAGGCGGTGGAACTTCACGCTCATGTCGCCAAGGCGAAGGCGCACATCGGCGTTCACGGGTTTGTCCAGGTCGGAGAGGTCCCAGTTCACTTGCTGGTACCGTTGCGTGAAGGAGGGCAGGTCCTCATTCACCACGAACTCCGCGTGCTCCCAGCCTTCAGCATAGGGGCTGCCCGGTTTCGGTGCGGGTAGTTCCACCAAGTGGATGGATCTTCCATCATGTACGATCGGCGCATGCAGGCGAAAGGTGGCGATGGGCCTTCCGCCGATCATCGTCTCCGCCAGCAGCTCGCCATCGGCACATAGCGCATTCCGCAACTGCGTGTAGCGCTCCGCTGTGCTCACCCGGTAACAGAGGTGGTCCAGATGCATGTGGTGCACGTTCACACCCAGTTGGTCCAGCGCAGCGAAGAGTTGCTGAAGGAAGGTGCGCGGGTGTGGGTAGGGGAGCTGTGCCACGGGGTAAAGATGCGGCGCAGCGTGACGAACAGCGGTCCGTTAAGTGAGCGCAGGCCCCACCTTTGTTGTAGGAAGATCACCTCCGTATGCGCACCATCCACTGGGCCCTTGGCCTCCTCATCCTGGCCTTCACCCTTGCCGCCTGCAGCACCTCCCGGAACACGCTGAAAGCCGACATGAGCACCACCGATCCCCGCTGGGCCGCGATCGATTCGCTCGTGAGCATTGGCCAGTACGCCAGTGCCTTGGAGCGCACGGACGCCTTGCTGGCCGAGGCGCAGACCTCCGGTGAATGGCGCTTGGAGTTCGCGGCCTGGGCGCGCCGCGCGGTGTGCCAGGAACAGATCGGCGTGGCCCCGGACAGCATCCTCCAGCCCCTGGAGCTGCGCGCGGCCACGGCGCCGGTGCCGCTCGCGCAGCTGCTGCACAGCACCCTCATGGACCGCTGGTGGCAGCGGTACGAGCGGGACCGCTGGCGCATCATGGACCGCACCGAACTGGAGGCATCCTTCGATGCCAACGATCCGGACACTTGGACACAGGGTCGCTTCATGGAGCGCATCATCCGCGAGGCGCAGGCCTCCCTGGAGCCCTACGACACGCTGCGGCACATCCCCGTGGGCGAACTGGCCGAACTGCTGGTCGGCGATCACGCTGCGATCCCACTGCGCCCCACGGTGTACGATATTCTGGCCCACCGTGCGCTTCGCATCTTCAGCAACACCGAGACCCGCCTCGCCGAGCCATCGTGGCGCTTCACGCTGAACGACCCCAAGGACTTCGAGCTCTTTGAGCCCTTCCTGTCCCGTTCGCTCCAGCACCGCGACTCCACCTCTTGGGAGTTCCAGGCCTTGCGCCTTTACCAGCGGCTGGAGCGGCTGCACATCAACGCGGACAAGCTCGATGCCTATGTGGATGTGGTGCTGCAGCGCCTGAGCTATGTGCGGGAGCGCAGTGTGTTGCCGGAGCGGGACAGCCTTTACCTCGGTGCCTTGGAACTGCTGCGCACCCGTCTGCCGAACGAAGCCAGCGAGGCCGAGGTGATGGTGGCCATGGCGCGTTGGCACGAGCAGATGGCTGCCAAGTACGAGCGGTTGCGCGGCGATGAGTGTAAGTGGGAGCGCAAGACCGCCGTGGACCTCTGCAACGAGGCCATGGCCAAGTGGCCGAACACTTTCGGAGCGCGGAACGCCGCCGCGCTGATCTCTGGTATCAAGCAGCCCTCGGTCGGCATCAGCAGCGAGCTGGCCGTGCCACCCGGGAATGAGTTCCTCGCGCTGGTGAAGTACCGCAACACCACCAAAGCATGGCTACGCGTGGTGAGCGATCCCGAGCGCGACGACAATGACCGCCGCTACGAACCCGACCGCCATGCCTGGTTGCTGAAGCAGAAGCCGGTAAAAGAGTGGAGTATCGATCTGCCCGATGATGGCGACATGAACGAGCATGCGGTGGAGATCGCGATCGAGGGCATGCCGTTGGGCCGTTATGCGCTGCTGATCAGCAATGAAGCTTCGTTCACACGCGATCTGGGGTCGATCAGCTGGTGCGGTGTGCAGGTCACTGAACTGTCGCTTGTGCATCGCTACGAGGGCGGCACGCATGAGCTGCTCGTGCTGGACCGCACCACGGGCCGGCCGGTCGGAGGCGCCAGGGTGGACGCTGTGCTCACGGCCTGGGAGGGTGGCAAGAGGACCAGCACGGTCGTGACCAATGCAAGCACTTCGGAAGAAGGAGCAGTGCGGTTCAAGCTGGATGCACAGCGCGGAGCGCTCACATTCGTGGTGACCCATGGTACCGACCGCATCACGAGCGACAACCACTACAGCTACGACCACCACCAGGACACGTCGGACAGCATCCGCACCTTCCTCTTCACCGACCGCGCCATCTACCGGCCTGGACAGGAGCTGCAGTTCAAGGGCATCGTCACCGTGAAGCGGGGCAAGGGCACCGAGGTGCTGGCCAACTACGAGACCGGAATCTGGCTGAACGATGCCAATGGCGAGGAAGTGGACACCCTGACCGTGACCACCGACCGCTTCGGGGCCTTCCACGGGCGCTTCACCCTGCCGCAGGGAAGGCTCACGGGCTCGTGGTCGTTGGGAATGGATGACGGTGAGAAGAGCATCCTTGTGGAAGAGTACAAGCGGCCCACCTTCGAGGTGGTTTTCGATCCGGTGAGCGCGGCGCCCAAGTTGGGCGAGGAGGCTGCGGTCACCGGGGTGGCGAAGAGCTATGCGGGCGTGCCGCTCGATGGCGCCATCGTGAAGTACATCGTGCTGCGCAACGCCATCATGCCGTGGTGGTGCGGCTGGCGCTGGGGCGGCCTGCCGTGGGGCCACAGCACCGAGATCGCCAGTGGCGAGGCCACCTGCGATGCGCAGGGCACGTTCACGGTGAAGTTCACCGCCGAGGCAGACCGTGCCTTCCCGCGTGACGCTGATCCGAATTTCAACTATGAGGTGAGCGCTTCCGTCACCGACATCACGGGCGAAACACACGATGCCAACACATCGCTCGTGGTGGGCTATCGCAGCATCGACCTGGAGCTGGGTATCGATGCCACGGTGGATCGAAGCACGGCGGACAGTGCGCTCATCCGTGTGGTGAACCTGAATGGCGAGGAGCAGGACACACCGTTCAGCCTGCGGGTCACCCGACTGGTGATGCCCGAAGGTGGTGTGAAACGCGAACGATACTGGGAACGACCGGACCGACACGTGATGATGCGGGAGGTGTTCGCGCAGCGCTTCCCACACGATTCCTATGCGGACGAGCAGGATCCTGGGACCTGGTCGCGTGGCACGGCGGTGCTGCAACGCGGTGATGTACGGGCCAAAGCGGCACTCACCGCGCTCACGGGCATCCAGGATTGGGAGGTGGGCACCTACCTCGCGGAGATGGAGGCCATCGACCCCTCGGGCCAGGTGGTGAAGGCGAGCAAGGTGTTCACCCTCTTCGATCCCGAGATCCAGAACACGGGCTTCGAGAACGAGGCTTTTCATGTGCAGGCGGTGAAGAAGCGGTGCGAGCCGGGCGAGAAGGCCGCGCTGTTGTTGAGCACCGCCCTGCCCGAATGCCGCGTGCTGATGGAATTGGAGCGTGATGGGCGCATCGTGGTGAGCCGCCCCATGCTCCTGAAGCGTGGCCAGCAACGTGTGGAACTTCCCGTGCTGGAAGAGGATCGCGGGGGATTCTCAGTGCATTTCGTCGCTGTGGAACGCGGAAGGGAGCATCTCATCACACAGCGCATCGAAGTGCTGTGGACGAACAAGCAGCTGAAGGTGGAATGGATGAGCTTCCGCGACAAGCTGCTGCCGGGTGCAAAGGAGGAATGGCGACTGAAGATCACGGGTCCGAAGAAGGAGCAGGTGGCCGCGCAAGTCCTGGCCACGATGTATGATGCCTCGCTGGACCACTTCGCCTTGCCGGAGTGGTGGATGAACGTGTGGGGCACCAACAACGATCGGCTGTCCTGGGGCTCGGCAAGACCGTTCGGTGAGGCCGGCCCCCAGTGGATCAGCTGGATGGATGCCAGTGTGCAGGATACGGCGCGTACGTACCCGGACCTGTCGGTGGGCGAAGGGGGCATGGTGTATTCGTGGAGCGGAAATGGAAGGGGGCTGATCCAGGGAAATGTGATGCGGCGCAGGTTCAGGGCCGACTCGGATGTGGAGGTGAGCTCTGGTCTGCAGGCAATGCCCGGCGTGGTCATGCGGGATGAGGCGCAGGATATCGGGACCTTTGGGTTTACGACATCCGGCGACTCACTGACCGTGGGGAATATGGTGGTCGGCCAAGCGCAGGTTGCTTCTGGTACACCAGCACCCACTCCGCTCCGCACCGATTTCCGCGAGAGCGCGTTCTTCTTCCCCGATCTGCTCACCGACCGCGACGGCAGTGTGGTGCTGCGCTTCACCATGCCGGATGCGCTCACGCGCTGGAACTTCATGGGCCTGGCGCACACCACCGATCTCAAGACCGCACAGTTCACGCGCAGCACCATCACGCAGAAGCCGTTGATGGTGGTGCCCAACCTGCCGCGCTTCCTGCGCCAGGGCGATCGCATCACGCTTACCGCCAAGGTGAACGTGGTGGAAGGCGGCACGACCAATGGCACCGCCCGTCTCGAGCTCTTCGACCCGATCACCAACAAGCCGGTGAGCGATCGTTTCGCCCTCAAGCAGGCCGAGCGCGCGTTCACGGCAGCGCCTGGTAACAGTGCCGTGGTCTCGTGGACCGTGGCCGTGCCCGAAGGACTTGATGTGGTCGCCGTGCGCATCACAGCAAGCGCGGCAGGGATGAGCGATGGCGAGGAGCGTCCGCTGCCCATCCTCACCGACCGCGTGCTCGTCACCGAGAGTGTGCCCATCGCCATGAGCAAGGCGGGCACACGGACCTTCGAGCTGAAAAACCTGGTGAGCGCATCGTCATCCACCATGCGTCACCAGAGCCTGAAGTTGGAGTACACCCCCAACCCGGCCTGGTATGCTGTGCAGGCGCTGCCCTACCTGATGGAGTTCCCGCACGAATGCGCGGAGCAGGTCTTCAGCCGCTACTATGCCAACCGTCTGGCCGCGCACATCGTGCAGCAGCGGCCACAGGTGAAGCAGGTGTTCGAGGCGTGGAGCAAGAGCGGCCCGGGCAACGAGCAGGCCTTCCTGAGCAACCTGGAGAAGAACCCTGAGCTGAAAGGCATCGTGCTGGAGGAGACGCCCTGGCTGCTCAACGCCAGGGACGAGGGCGAACGCAAGCGGCGCATCGCGCTCTTCTTCGACCTGCAGCGCATGGCCGGTGAGGAGGCCGTAACCCTCAAGAAACTGGCCGAGCAGCAGTTGCCCCTGGGGGGCTGGGGCTGGTGGAGCGGCATGCAGCCTTCGCGGTATATCACGCAGCACATCGTGACGGGCTTCGGGCACCTGCAGCAGCTTGGCGCGCTCGACCTCGCGCGCGGCACAGACGAGCGCCGAATGATCGAACGCGCCATTGACTGGCTGGACCAGGAGGTGGAGCGCGAGCACCAGCGCCGGCTGCGCGGCACCACGTTGGACAGCCTGCCCAACCCCTCCGCAGAGGACATCCACTACCTCTACGCGCGCAGCCACTTCCCGCAGCGCGCTGTGGACCGGAAGAAGGGAAGCGCGGCGGCCTTCATCCTGGAACGCGCCCAACGCGATTGGTTGAAGTACGGGCTGCAGGAACAGGCCATGATCGTCATCTTCCTGCACCGCATGGTGGATGGGACGAACGCTCCGGCGTTGATCATGGAGTCGCTTGCGCAACGCGCCACGGTCAGCGATGAGCTCGGCATGTACTGGAGGGACTTCCGAGCAGGCTACGCATGGAACAATTTCCCAACGGAGACGCATGCCCTGATGATCGAGGCCTTCGAGCTGGTGTCGCGCGACAGGCAGAAGGTGAACGCCCTACGCCAGCACCTGCTCACCCTGAAACGCACCACCGACTGGGGCACCACCAAGGCCACGGCCGATGCCTGCTACTCTCTTCTCCTCATCGGTGATGACTGGTTGGAGCCTACGGTCGCGCCTGTGATCAAGGTCGGTGCGGAAGATGTGACCGCCACGAAGGCTCAGGCAGGTACGGGCTATTTCGAGCAGAGCTGGACGGGTGCAGAGGTGAAGCCGGCGATGGGCCGCGTGACCGTGACCACGGCGAGCGACGGTGTGCAATGGGGCGCGCTCCATTGGCAGTACTTCGAGCAGATGGACAAGGTGAAGGCGCACGGATCACCGCTCAGCCTGAAGCGGACCGTGATGCTTCGCGAACAGACCGACGCGGGCACGCGCTTGATCGAGCTGAACAACGGGCGTGCCCTGAAGCCCGGTGACAGGCTCACCGTGCGCGTGGAGCTCCGCACCGACCGCTGGCTCGACTTTGTGCACCTGAAGGACCTCCGTGCCGCGGGCCTCGAGCCGGTGGATGCGCTCAGCGGCTACGAATGGAAGAGCGGGCTTGGCTACTACCGCAGCATCCGCGACGCGGCCATGCACTTTTTCTTCGACCGCGTGGCACCCGGCACCTATGTGTTCGAGTACGACCTGAAGGTGACGCACGCCGGGGAGTTCAGCAACGGCATCACCACCGCCATGTGCATGTATGCGCCGGAGTTCAGTTCGCACAGCGAAGGGTTGAAGCTCATCGTTGGCGAGTGACCACTACCTTCATGCTATGAATAGGGTCATAACCTTCTTACCTGTCCTGTTGCCTTTTTTGGTGGTGGCACAGGCCTATGACCCTCTTGTCATTGATGGTGCGCGGTGGTTGAACCACGTGGTATCTCCGTTCAATGTGCACTCACTGGTGCCACTCGAGTTCGAGCAGGATACCGTGATCAATGGCGAGACCTATCGCGTGATCAGTGATGACTACTCGGGTTACGGCGCCATGCGCGAGGAAGATCGCCGCGTGTGGTTCATGCCCTTCGGTGATCTGTTGTGGGAGTTGGATTCCGTTCCCGTGCTCCTGTACGATTTCAATCTGCAAGTGGGCGATCATTACACCCTGCCGATGCAGCCCACGGTGCAGGCCGAAGTGATCGCCAAGGACTCGGTACAGTTGATGGATGGCACCTACCGGGACCGCTGGGTATTCGCGCCCAACCAGGGATTGCTTCAGGAATGGGTCGAGAGCATTGGTGACCCGGTGTACGTGCTGAGCAGCGTGAACCCGTTCTGGGAGGTGGGCATCTGGCTGGAATGCTACGGCGTGAACAACAATGCGCTGTATGGTTCATGCCTCTTCCTGGGTCAGGCGCATGCCACTTCATCTGCCGGTGATGCGTTCCGCGCGCTTCCCACGCAGGCTGCCGGACAGTTCGCACTACAAGGACCACTTGCCGAAATGCAGGAAGCCCGTGTGTTCGACGCGAATGGTAGCCTGGTCTGGCGCCGCCGTGGACCCGTTGACCACATCGATCTTTCTGGCCAGGTCCCGGGCTTGTATGTGCTCAACGTCATCGCCGGTGATAGGCATACCGTCATGCGGTTGATGGTGATGCATCCTTAACGGATGATGCGCGGATAGTCCGTTAGTTTTGGGGCAATGAAGCACTACCTGATCGCCCTGTTGGGCCTTTCGCTGGCCGCTTGCGGAGATGGCAGACACGAGGCCGCCGAACAGTCGACAGCATCGGAAAGCACGGCACCCGGCATCGTCGTGGACCTCGCGCCTTACGATATACCCTTCTCGCTCGATCTCGGCGACCCCGCCACCCTTGGGGCCGACAGTGTGGAGGTGGCCTTCAATGAGGAGTTCGGTTGGCTGGAAGTGCGGGTGGGTGAGCACGTGGGCCTCACCATTGCCGAAGAGCCCGGCGACCTGCAACGCCTGAAGGCCGACCTGGACCGCGACATGCTGCAAAAGCACACCATGATCGAGCAGGACGCCGAGCACATGGTGTACCGCTCCCAATTCCCCGATTCGGACCTGGTTTACATCCACTTCGTTCGGGTGATCACCGTTGAAGGCCGCACATTCGTGATGCAGGATGCCATGGGGCCGCGCTTCACCGAAGCGGATGTGGCGCGTATGAGCGGGTCGGTCCGGTTGAAGACAGCTGCCTGATGCGCCGGATCCTCTTTTTCCTTCTGCTACTGGGCGCTATCACGTCCAAGGCACAAGTGGGCGATAAGGTGTGGGCCGATAGCCTGCAGGCCTACTGGGACCGCATCAATGCCGAATACCGCGACCCCGAGCACACCCCCCTGCGTCCCGAGGACCGCAAGACCTTTACCGAACTGGAGCGCTTCCCGGTGGATCCGCGTTACCGTGTTCAAGCCACCTTCAAAGCACGCAAGGGGAAGCCTTTCGCCATGAAGACCACCACGGACCGCCTGCCGATGTACGAGCCCGTCGGTGTGCTCACCTTCACCCTTCTGGGGCGCAAGGAGAAGCTTACCGTATACCGCAACATCGAGCTGAGCAAGCGGCCCGAGTACGTGAACTACCTGTTCATCCCCTTCACGGACCTTACCAACGGACTCAGCACGTATGGTGGCGGGCGCTACCTGGAACTTACCGGCCCGCTGGGCGCCAAGGTGGAACTGGATTTCAACCGGGCCTACAATCCCTATTGTGCCTATGGGGGCAAGTATTCATGCCCCATTCCCCCGCCGGATAATCACGTGGAGCTCTCGGTTGAGGCGGGGGTGAAGGCCTTTGAACACTGACAGGCCTGTAACCGGGGACATAGGACTCCGTACAAGGCGCCGGACCGGGTTCGGAAAAGCCCCCCGGAATTCGTATCCTTGTCGCTTGTAGAGCTCCACGACATGCGTCTTACTACCCTCGCGATCGCCGTCCTCCTTACCCTGCGCAGCCTGGCCGGGGTCATTGTGCTCGAAGGCCAATACCAAGGCAAGAACCTCTTCATACAGAACCCCTTCTCCGAGGCCGGGGTGGGTTTCTGCGTGTTCGAGATAACGGTGAACGACCAGATCGCTACGGACGAGATCAACTCCAGTGCCTTTGAGGTGGACCTCGCCAATTTCGGCCTGAAAGTGGGTGATGCCATCGTGGTGAAGATCAAGCATAAGGATGGCTGCACGCCCGTGGTCCTCAACCCCGAAGTGTTGAAGCCCAAGAGCACCTTCGACATCGTGAAGCAGTCCGTTGGCAACGATGGTACCTATACTTGGACCACTACCAACGAGACCGGCGAGCTGGCTTACATCGTTGAGCAGAAGCGCTGGAACAAATGGGTGAAGGTGGGCGAGGTGATGGGCAACGGCAAGCCCGGTGAGCATACCTACACCTTCAAGGTAACGCCCCACAGCGGCGAGAACACGTTCCGCGTGAAGCAGGTGGATCTGACCAAACGTTCGCGTTACAGCGAGCCCGTGAGGTACTCCGACAGCAGCGTGGCCGCAGTGACCTGGGGCCCCACCAAGCCCAAGGATGTGATCACCTTCTCGTCCGCCACCCTGTTCGAGATCTATGACCAGTACGGCAATATCGTGAAGCGCGGCTATGCGGCCTCGGTGGACGTCAGCACCCTGAAGAAGGACCTCTACTACCTGAACTACGACAACAAAATGGGAGAGACGTTCATCAAGCGTTGATCCTGCAACATCTTCCAGGAAAGCCTCCCATTACCGGGGGGCTTTCTTCTTTTCGGAACTTCGCGGCATGATTCGCATTGAGCACATCGGCATTGCCGTGAAGGACCTGAACGCCGCCGAGGAGTTGTACCGCAAGTTGCTGGGCACGCCGAGCTACAAGCGCGAGAGCGTGGAGAGCGAAGGGGTGATCACCTCCTTCTTCCAAGTAGGGCCGAACAAGATCGAGCTGCTGGAGAGCACCCGCCCCGATGGGCCCATTGCCAAGGCCATTGAGAAACGCGGCGAGGGCATTCACCATATTGCCTACGAGGTGGCCGATATCCATGCCGAGATGGCGCGGTTGCGGGCTGAAGGCTTTACCCTGCTGAACGAGGAACCCAAGCGCGGTGCAGACAACAAGTTGGTGTGTTTCGTGCATCCGAAGAGCGCCGGAGGGGTGCTGGTGGAGTTGTGCCAGGAGATCCGCTGAGCCATGGCCACACGCAAGGAGACCGCGGCCTTCATCCTCGAAACGCTGGGCCATTCCGATCGCTTCAGCACCAAGGCCATGTTCGGCGAGTTCGCACTGTATGCCGATGGCAAGCCCGTGGCCTTTATCTGCGACGACCAGCTATTCGTGAAGATCCTGCCGGAGAGCGCTGCCTTGCAGGGTCGTTGTGAACTGGCCCCGGCCTACCCCGGCAGCAAGGACTACTACCTCGTACCCGAGGACCTGATCGTGAGCGAACGCGGCTTGGCGTCCATGCTGCTGCGCATGGCGGAAGTGCTGCCGTTGCCCAAGGCAAAGGGAAAGGGGCGTGGGCGTGGATGAGGTTTACGGCCTACAACAGCCCCAGCCGCTTCACCATTCCCAGCACATCCTCCTTTTCCAGCTCCAGGTGTTCGGCATGGAGCCCGGCTTCGCGTGCCCCGATCACGTGCTGGATGCTGTCGTCGATGAACAGCGTGCGCGCAGGGTCGGCTTGGTGCTGTTGCAGCACATGGTGAAAGGCCTCCGCATGCGGCTTCCGCAGTCCGATCTCGCAGCTGTAGTAAGCGCCGTGGAACACCGTTTTGAAGTCGGTGATGCCGAGGTCGCGCGCCAGAATCGCCTCGAAGGCCGGTACGTGGATGGCGTTGGTGTTGCTGAGCAGAAGTACCTGGTAACGCTCTTTCAGGCTCCTGACCAGATCGAGCCGTTCGCGGGGAAGGGTGCCCAGCATGGCGTTCCAGCAGGCATCGATCTCGCGGTCAGTGATGTCAGGCCGGAACAAGGCGCGAATGCGGTCGCGGAACATCTCTGGCGATAGTTCGCCCGTCTCGAACCCATCGAACAAATGGTCCTGCTTGGCCTTGCTGTACAGGGTATCGAAATCCTCGAAGCCGAGCGCATGGAAAGCCCGCATCGAAGCGTGGTAGTCCACATCGAAGAGCACACCGCCCAGGTCGAGCAGAAGGGTGTCGAAGGAGGAATGGGGTGCGGACATAGGGAAGGACACTTGGCTCAACGGCAAACGGAGAGGTGGTAACAGGCCTGCTTGGCCTCGCGCGTAGCGAAGATCAGCTTGTCCTTCCGCCGGTGCTCGTCGATCACTTCGGCGAGGGTCTCCGCAAGAAATACCTGCTGGCAAGCGGCCAGTTCCAGCGGCTCGCCTTCGGCATCCACGAACTTCATGTACGAGAGGTCCATGGAGGTGCCGTGGGTGTGCGGTGCGCTGGCATCGCGCGTGGCGTTCACGTTGGACCGACCCAGTTCGCGTTGGTCTTTCCGCGTGCGGAACAGGCTGGTGACCTTGATGCGTGCATGTGCCACATCGGTGTTCCGTATCCGCTTGTGGAAGTCCTTGGAAATGGACTGGAGCACGGCATGCGCCCTCGGGGTCAGGTAGGGTCGGCCATGTGCCATGGGTGCCACCCAGAACGCATCCGTTGCCGTTACGCGCACCAGGCCAACGGACCGCTGCGAGATCAGCTTTTCCAGCATGTTCTCATCCGCCACCGGCGCCACGCCCGCACCCAACGACAGGTGCTTGTACGCGGGCAGTTTGTCGCGCAACCGTTTGCTGAAATGCTTGTAGGGATAGGTGGTGCAGTCCAGCACAGGACCGCGCTCAACGGCGGGCTCTTCGGCCACCACAGGTGGCGCCGCCGCTTCGGGTATGCAGCTGCGCACGGTGGCCACCACGGCTGTGCACAACAGGCCACCCACCAATCCCACACGCCCCCAGCGGATCCGGGTGCGTTTGCGTGCCGGGCGCGCAGGGGCAGGCTGGCCCTTGGCAGGCCGCCTATCTTGTGATGGTTCCGGTGTGCGAGTGGCCATGTTCACCGATCGGTCGTGGGCGACTTTCATTTTTCGCGTTGGGCAAGGTTACTGCGGGATACTTTTGCCGCCGGATCGCCGGGCAGCGACTTTTCAGTGCAGCACGGTGGATCACGGGCCTATAGCTCAGCGGTCAGAGCAGGGGACTCATAATCCCTTGGTCGCAGGTTCAAATCCTGCTGGGCCCACTGGATCCGCGCGCGCACCTGGCGTGACGGCATGACGAAGGAGCAGAGCGTCTTTCTGAAAGGAGCGCCCTGCTCAGTAAGGCCGAGCGGCGCTCACTCGCATGAACACATCGTCGATGAGCATGTGCGCATCGCGGTCCTTGTTCCAGAAGTAGAAGCTCAGGCGGTCGCCCTCCTCCAATGGCGGTACGGGAATGCGGTATTCCACCTGCTCCCATTGACCCGGCACGGGTGGCATCGGGTTGATCTGGAAGGGTTCGTAATATCCGCTGCTGCCGTCGGCATGTTTCACCTCGGTGATGCCCAATAGGGTGTGCGAGTCACCAGCGTTCGCCTCGTAGCGCTGCAGCCCCACTTCGAGGAACAGCGCACGACCTGAAGGCAAACTGCCCGGCTCGGCAATGAAGGTTATGCCGTACTCTGTGCTATCGTTGAATACACAGACCTTACGGCCGCTGAAGGCCTCCGGTCGCTCCTCGATACGGCCTCCTTTCCACCACGTGCATTCGCGCTCCAGGTCGCAGCTTTCCTCCAGCACCACGTCCATGCCGTTCGGGTTGAAGGGAGCCGACTGGTAGTTGCCGCCCAGCAAGTGCCGGTATTCATCGCCGAACTTCAGGAAGGTGAACGCATACTTCCGGCGGTCCATGCTCTCGTGGTGCAGTATGTGTACGTGATACTGCCACATCTGTATACCCAGTAGCGCGATGCACGCCACGATGTAGGCGCGTGTCAGGGTCCACCACTGTCCGTGCGTTCGGTCGAGCAACAAGGCCATGGGGATGGCCAGCACCGGGTAGTGGTCCACGAAGACCCGGCTGCCGAACCCGCTGCCGTAGTACCAGATCCACCAACTGCTGATCACGTAGGTGTTGACCGCCCAATAGAGCAGCATGCCCCCACTGCGCATGCGGTCGCTGCGCCAACAGGCCAGCGTTCCCAAGGCCGCCAGCAATAGCACAGGCGCCCAAAGGAAGAGGCCGCGCCTGAAGCCGAACAACACCTTGAAGACCTCGGGCCGGTCCCAATGGAAGCCTTCGCCCTGGTAACCGTAGGCGAACCAGTGGCCGGTCTGCAGGTACCAGAGCAGCGGCTGTATGCCCACTACGGCCGCACCGATCAGCACGGCGCCTGTCAGCACCAAGGGCCGTTGGAACAGGCCGCGTAGCAGCGCTGCCGTTTGCTTGCCGGCCACCACGGGAATGGCCAAAAGCACCAGGCCGTTCACCGGACGGATCAGCACCATCAGCCCCAGCAGGGCCGCAGCCGCGAACCATGGTCGCGCCGTTCCGCCGTGGACCATGCGGTGTACGACAAGTAGGAAGACGCTTGCCGTACAGAACGTGTGGATGTGCGACCAGCCGGGCTGTAGCGCGGCATATTGCATGAGCTGTGTGCCAAAGGCGAAGGCGGCAAGTGTCCACGCCACGGCAAATTCGCGCACACCCATGCCCAGCAACAGCGCCCGCAGTGCCAACAGGCCGATCAGCAAGTACACCCATGCGCCAATGCTCAGTGCCCGCATCTCGTGGATGCTCAGTCCGTCCTTGGGGGCTTCGGGGTCCCGCAAGGCCATGGCGTGACCGATGCCGAACCACGGCGCCATCATCACGCTGGTGCCGCAGAAGTACTTGTTCACGGTACGTCCATCGTCCGTGTAGCGCACGTATTCCCACACGTACGGTTCATGGCCGAGATCGTTTCGGATGAAGAGCGACTGCAGGTAACCGTAGTAGCCCTTCACATCACTACGCACCGTGCCCTTCCAGCCATCGCCCTTTTCACCTATCCACAGGCCGTTAACGGACACCACGGCCGTTACCAGTACGGCTAGCAGAACGACCAGGAGCGAGGGAGAGGATCGGCGCAGCATTTCGGCGCGTGAAGATGGCACGCGTAACGCGATACACCAGCGCGAGGCCGACGCTTTCGGCGGGTATCCTATTTTCGTCGGGCGTCTCCGGGGCGCGCGCATCCATGAAGAAGGTCATTGTTACGGGGGGGGCGGGGTTCATCGGTTCGCATACCGTGGTGGAACTGATGGCGGCCGG
>CAZQFG010000022.1:0-26994 GCA_964592515.1 uncultured Chryseobacterium sp.
GGGGCTTTCTTCTGTAGGTGCGTTGTGGCCGGGACCTTATTTCGTGTCCTTCACTTCCTCGAAGTCCACATCGGTCACATCGGCATCGGCGGTGCTGCTGGTGTTGTTGGCACCACCATTGGCCTGGCCTTCCTGGGTGGTCTTATACATCTCTTCGCTGGCTGCACCGAATGCAGCGTTCAGTTCGCCCATCAGCTTCTCGCAGGCATCAACGTCCTGTGCCTTGTGGGCGTCCTTCAGGCGGGTCAGGGCATCCTCAATGGGTTGCTTCTTCTCAGCCGGGATCTTGTCGCCGTATTCCTTCAGGCTCTTTTCGGTCTGGAAGATCAGGCTGTCCGCTGCGTTCAGCTTGTCCACGCGTTCGCGGGTGGCCTTGTCGGCATCGGCGTTGGCCTCGGCCTCCTGCTTCATTTTTTCGATGTCCTCCTTGCTGAGACCGCTGCTGGCCTCAATGCGGATGCTCTGCTCCTTGCCGGTGGCTTTGTCCTTGGCACCCACGTGCAGGATACCGTTGGCATCGATGTCGAAGGTCACCTCGATCTGGGGCACGCCGCGCGGTGCGGGGGGAATGCCGTCCAGGTGGAAGCGGCCGATGGTGCGGTTTCCGCTGGCCATGGGACGTTCGCCCTGCAACACATGGATCTCAACGCTCGGTTGGTTGTCGCTGGCCGTGCTGAAGGTCTCGCTCTTCTTGGTGGGGATCGTGGTGTTGGCCTCGATCAACTTGGTCATCACACCACCCATGGTCTCGATGCCCAGGCTCAGCGGGGTCACGTCGAGCAGGAGCACGTCCTTCACTTCGCCGGTGAGCACACCACCTTGGATGGCGGCACCCACGGCCACCACTTCATCGGGGTTCACGCCCTTGCTGGGCTCTTTGCCGAAGAACTTCTTCACGGCCTCCTGAATGGCAGGGATGCGCGTGCTGCCACCCACCAGGATCACCTCGTCGATGTCACTGGTCTTCAGGCCGGCGTTCTTCAACGCGCTCTCGCAGGGTGCGATGGTGCGCTTGATCAGGCTGTCGGCCAGTTGCTCGAACTTGGCACGGGTGAGGCTGCGCACCAAGTGCTGCGGCACACCGTCCACTGGCATGATGTAAGGCAGGTTGATCTCCGAGCTGGTGGTGCTGCTCAGTTCGATCTTGGCCTTTTCGGCCGCATCCTTCAGGCGCTGCAGGGCCATGGGGTCCTTGCGCAGATCGATGCTGTATTGGCTCTTGAACTCATCGGCCAACCAGTCGATGATCACCTGGTCGAAGTCATCACCGCCCAGGTGGGTATCACCATCCGTGGCCTTCACTTCGAACACGCCATCACCCAGTTCCAGCACGCTCACGTCGTGCGTACCACCACCGCAGTCGAACACCACGATCTTCTGGTCGATGCCCTTCTTATCCAGTCCGTAGGCCAGTGCGGCAGCGGTCGGTTCGTTGATGATGCGGCGCACCTTGAGGCCGGCGATCTCACCGGCTTCCTTGGTGGCCTGACGCTGTGCATCGTTGAAGTAGGCAGGCACCGTGATCACGGCCTCGGATACGGTGGTGCCGAGGTAGTCCTCGGCGGTCTTCTTCATTTTCTGCAACACCATGGCGCTGATCTCCTGCGGCGTGTACTGGCGGTCGCCGATCTGCACGCGGGGCGTATTGTTCGGGCCGCGCTCCACCTTGTAGGGCACGCGCGATGCTTCCTTGGAACTCTCGTCGTACGAGTTGCCCATGAAGCGTTTGATGGAGAAGATCGTGTTCGTGGGGTTGGTGATGGCCTGGCGCTTGGCCGGGTCGCCCACCTTGCGTTCGCCACCTTCCACGAAGGCCACTACGCTGGGAGTGGTACGTTTTCCCTCGCTGTTGGCGATCACCACCGGCTCGTTGCCCTCCATTACGGATACGCAGCTGTTGGTGGTTCCCAGATCGATCCCGATGATCTTGCTCATGTCGTAGGTTGCTTAGCTGTTTTCAGATGGCAGGCCCTTGGCAAGGGGTATGCCATCTGTCAGGGAAGCGATATTTATGACAGGATCACTGTGTCGGGGCAGGAAGCCCTGCCGACAACTCTGCCAAAAGGACAGATCGTCAGTTACAGCCGTAGGGAGGCCCGGAGTTGAACCCTGAGCAGAACCTCATGGTGGAGGTGTAGGTGCCGTTGATCAGCTCGTTGAGCGATGCGGGGTTCAGGCGCTTGTTCACCACGTTCTTGTAGTACCGGCTGGCCCATAGGCCATAAGCTCCATCGATGTTGGAATACTGGGGACGGTCCTCCACGATACTGGAGATGGGTTCCGTGAGGGTCAGGTAGGTGTGGAAGTCCTCGTTGGCGGCATCCACGCGGAAATCAATGCCTCGGAAAATGCGCTGGTCCACGGCCGGGTCGTCAGGGATGGAGTTGCGCAACCAGCTGTAGAAGGTCTCCCCGGGAAGGGTGACGGCCAACGGTTGAGAAGCTGCCGTGGCCACCACGGTGCCAAGCTCGCGGCTCTTCACGATGCGTTGGGATACACCGCCACGCACTTCATCGAACTTGAAGTCCAAGGTCACCACGAAGCGCTTGTTGGTCCAAGGGATACCGGAAATGGAGGAGGTCCAGTTGAACTCGTAGATGCCGTATCCGTTGCCAAGCGGGTTCATGAAGTTTATGGCCGAGGCGCTGTTCAGCGTATCCTGGTCGTTGGACGCAATGGTGATGTCGCTGGCAATGTTCGAGGTGGAGGTCACATCACGACCCTTGATCTTCAGCTTCAACTTGTAAATGCCGTTCTGGTATAGGAACGTGGGGCCGGAACTGATCTGGGGTGAACCGCTCGGGTTGATGATGCGCTGGGGCGTATTGAAGTAGTATACCTTCTGCTCGGGATAGTAGAAGTCGCCTGGCAAGCGTCCGGTCAGCAGGGTATCACGCAGCAGGAACGAATCCACCGGTGTTCCGGCACTGTTCACGCGGTACACCACGGCTTGGCTGATGTCCTCGTCGCGGTACTCATTGGAGTCGCGAATGGCGGCGTAGGTGAATGCGTTGCCTTCGCCAAGGAAGGCCTTGTTGATCTTCACATAATGCACCGAATCGCGCATGTTCAGCAGGCCGTAGACCACGGTCACGTCCTTGTACGGTGCGTTGATGTCGAGGTCGGTGCTGCAGCCGGCCATGGTGGCAGCGGCGGCGAGGATGAGGAGTGTGCGTTGCATGGACTGCCTGATGCAGGGCCGTCAAATATAGCCGGATGTGGGCCAACGCGGGGAACGAACGGGGAACGGCGCCCAAGGCCGAATTAGCGGTGGTACGTGGCGACCTCCCGGCCAAGGATCGGGTCTTAGCTTTGGACCGACCTCTACAAAGCCACCAGCCGCAATGAGCACCAGCCTGAAGGACGTAAAGCGCGTGACCACCCATGTGCTGCAGGAAATGAAGCACAGGGGTACGCCCATTGCCATGCTCACGGCCTACGATTATTCGCTGGCGCGCTTGGTGGATGCGGCCGGTGTGGACGTGATCCTCGTTGGCGACAGTGCCTCCAATGTGATGGCCGGTCATGAGACCACCCTGCCCATCACCCTGGACCAGATGATCTACCATGCCGGAAGTGTGGTGCGTGGCTGCCACCGGGCGCTGATCGTGGTCGATCTGCCGTTCGGTACTTATCAAGGGAACAGTAAGGGGGCGCTCAATTCGGCCATCCGGATCATGAAGGAGAGCGGCGCGCATGCCGTGAAGCTCGAAGGCGGTCGGGAAGTGTTGGGCTCCATCGAGCGGATCCTCACCGCAGGCATCCCCGTGATGGGCCACCTGGGCCTTACGCCGCAGAGCATCTACAAGTTCGGCACCTACGTGGTGCGCGCCAAGGAGGAGGCCGAGGCCCAGCGTTTGCGCGAGGATGCCAAACTGTTGGAGCAGGCCGGCTGTTTCGCCTTGGTGCTGGAGAAGATCCCCGCCACATTGGCCACCGAGGTGGCGCGCAGCGTGTCCATTCCGGTCATTGGCATTGGTGCCGGGCAGGGGGTCGATGGACAGGTATTGGTGCTGCACGATATGTTGGGCATCAATACCGAGTTCAGGCCGCGTTTCCTGCGCCGCTATGCCGATCTGCACGATGTGATCACGGGCGCCATTTCGTCCTACGTGGCGGATGTGCGGGCCAAGGATTTCCCGAATGCAGGCGAACAGTACTGAAGGGGCGCTCAAACCGAGGATCATCCATCATGCCGATGGGTTCGTTGTCGCATGCAAACCGGCGGGCATGCCTGTGCAAGCCGATACTTCGGGTGATCCGGATCTTCTTTCATGGGTGCAACAGGAGCTCAATGAACCGGGTCTCCAATTGGTGAACAGGATCGATCGACCAGTTAGCGGACTTGTCCTGGTCGCTGTTGAAGGTCCGACCTTGGTGGCCGCGAACCTGGCCTTCCATCAGCAGGCGGTACGAAAGGTCTACCTCGCCATTGTGGAAGGCAGCGTGTCGGGTGGTCCGGAGTTGATCTTGGAGCATCACCTGATACACGATGTACATGCCAGACGTGCTCGCGTGGTGGTTGCTGATGCTCCGCAGGCCAAGGTGGCCCGGCTTCAGGTCCGGGTGCTGAACAGGGGGGAGCGGTATACTTTGCTCAAGGTCCTTCCGGAAGGAGGCCGGTTCCATCAGATCAGGGCGCAGTTGGCAGCATGGGGTCACCCGATCAAGGGGGATGTGAAGTACGGCGCACGAAGGGGTGAAAAGGACCGCAGCATTGCCCTGCATGCTTACCGGTTGACGCTGCCTGCCGACCTTACTGACGGTCAATTGTCCTTCACGGCAACACCCCCGGACGTGGGCCTTTGGGCGAAACTATTGCCAGGCATCGATGTCGATCACATCGGGTCCACGTCGGTCACCAACTGAACAGCGGAATGTGCGGGGTCTCCGAAGACCTGGTCGATGGTGTCGCTCACGAAGGCCTTCTCCTCGTGGTGCGCTGTGCGCCTCAGCTTGATCAGCAGTTTGCGCAGGTGTCGATCGCGGATGCGTGATACCAGTGGGATGTCCGGCCCCAGTACGCGTTCACCCAATCCTTCGCGCAGGGCCATGCCAAGCACGGCACCAGTGGCCGCCACACGTTCTTCCGATCGGTGTTTCAGGGTCAGTTCGATGAGCCGGGTGAAGGGCGGATAGCCATGCGCCCTTCGATGCTCGATCTCGCGCTGGTACATGCCGTCCACATCGTGGCGCACCACCAGGTCCAGCACCGGGTTGTTCACGTCCATGGCCTGTATGATCACTGTGCCGGCCTGCTTGCGCCGTCCCGATCGCCCCGCCACTTGTGCCATCAGCTGGAAAGCGCGCTCGTGTGCCCTGAAATCGGGAAAGCGCATCAGGTTGTCGGCGTTCAAAATGCCCACCACGCTCACATGGTCGAAGTCCAGGCCTTTGGTCACCATTTGTGTGCCCACCAGAATGTCGATGCCTCCCTGCCCGAAGCTGGTGAGCAGGCGGTCCATGGCATGCTTGCCACGCATGGTGTCCTGGTCCATGCGCCCGATGCGCGCTTCGGGGAAGATCTCCGCCAGTTCCTCCTCGATCTTCTCGGTGCCGAAACCCAGCATGCGCAACCGCGGACTGCCGCAGTGACCGCAGGATGTGGGCGGTGCATAGTGCCTGCCGCAATAGTGGCAACGCAACTGGTGCTGGTGCTTGTGGTAGGTAAGGCTCACATCGCACTGGTCGCACTCCGGCACCCAGCTACAGGTCTCGCATTGCCAAACGGGCACGTAGCCACGCCGGTTCTGAAAGATGATGGCCTGCTCGCGTCGGTCAAGCGCTTGTTGAACCGTATCGATCAGCGTTTGCGAGAAGTGCCCCCGCATGAGCTTGCGTTTCTGCGAATCGCGTAGGTCAACGCGTAGCACATTGGGCATGGCCACATCGCCGAAACGGGTGAGCAGTTCAACATGACCGTACTTGCCGCCCTTGGCATTGTGCAGGCTTTCCAAAGCGGGCGTTGCAGAGCCCAGCAGGGTCTTGGCACCGTGCAGCCCGGCAAGCACAATGGCCATGTCGCGCGCATGGTAGCGGGGCGAAGGGTCGTGCTGTTTGTAGCTGGGGTCGTGCTCCTCGTCCACCACGATAAGGCCGAGCTGCCGGAACGGAAGGAACAAGGCCGAACGGGCACCCACCACTACCGAAGGAGGTGCTTCGCCTTGGGCCATGTGCAGCCAAAGCGCCGTGCGTTCGTGTTGTGCCATGCGCGAGTGGGATACCGCGATCCGTTCGCCGAAGCGTTCGCGCAACCGGCTGATGATCTGCGTGGTGAGCGCGATCTCAGGCAGCAGATAAAGCACTTGCTGTCCGCTGTCAAGGGCCTCTTGAATGAGGGTGATGTACAGCTCGGTCTTGCCGGAAGAGGTCACCCCTCGTAAAAGCACCACGTCCTTCGCGTTGAACTGCTCCTTGATCTCTTGGAGCGCCACCGTTTGGGCAGCGGACAAGGATGGAGGTGGCTTTCGCATCGCCTCGTTCACGGGTACGCCGGCCTCGCGTTCGTAGGTGGTGAACAATCCCTTTTCGACCAGGCCTTTCAGCATGGCTGATGTGGAGCCGCTCGCGCGCAGCAGTGCATTTCGCTCCACCTCGCGTGGGTCGTCGCTCAAACACCGGCTCAACTCGATGTAGCGCATCAGTAGGTGCAGCTGCTTCGGTGCGCGTTCCAGCTTGTCGAACCAAGCATGCAGTGCCTGTTCCTCTTTGGCGTCTTCGTTCAGGCCCACATAGGTCACCATGCGGGGCTTCCAGGTGTCCTTCAGTTCTTCTTCCAATTGCAGCGCGCCTTGGTCCATCAGGCCTTTGACAACGGGCATGGGGTTCTTCAGACCCAGCAGTTCACCGGCCTCTTCCAAGGTCACCACATGCCGGTGTTCCAAGGCCTCCAGCAACAGGCCGGCGCGGCCTTTCAGTAACGGGTCCTGCGCCATGGCGGGGTTGATCACCAGGCGGGTCTCGCTGCTCAGAGCCAGTTGCGCAGGCAGTGCAGCGATCATCACCTCGCCCAAGCTGCACAGGTAGTGCGCCGCTATGCGTTCCCACAGGCTGAGCTGGCGCTCATGTACCACAGGGGCGTTATCGAGCAGGGCCAGGGCAGGGCGCACGGTGCGATAACCAGGTCGCTCATCGTGGACGCGGCGCACCAGCCCCCCGTAAAGCTTCCTACCCTTGCCAAAAGGCACCGAAACGCGCATGCCGGGCAGCACGGCAGGCAGTTCGTCGGGCCAGGCGTAGGTAAAGATGCCGGGCACCGCCAAGGGAAGGATCACATCGATGTACACGGACCGCATGGGGGCGCACAAAGTTGATCCTTCCGCCCCACCGAGGCTCGGTCATGGAATGGTCATGATGTTCTTCGTGCGTTTTCCCGGGCAGCGCCGAGCATGGTTCACCGCGTCCATTGGACATGGAGAACCAGGGCAGGCAGAGGCGGCAAGGGGAGGAGCGGACCCTTGTTGGCCGTTGGGATGCATTGGAACCGTTCTACGAACTGGCCACTCCGCGTTGGAACGCCTACTACCACAAGGTGCGGCGTACCATCAGGTTCCCGCGGTACTACAAGCGGGTGCTGAACTGGTAGGAGATCGATCGTGGGTGATATTGGTCAGGTCTTGATCCGGGGGATCGCGGACTTTCGGAACTCCAAACCCGCTCTCATGCTTCGGACCCTGACCACTTACCTCGCTCTTTTCCTTGCATGGCAGGCTAATGCTCAGGACGGTGCTTCCTGCGCCACTGCCGTGCCGGTCAATTTGGGAGTACACACTGCTCCTTCGGATAATTACTGGTACCTGTTCACCGCGCCTGCCACGGGGTCGTACATCGTTCAGACCTGCAGCTTGTCCACGTGCGACACCAAATTGTGGGCCTATTCGGTGTGTGAGGGCCTGCTCACGGATGAAGGAGCGCTGAACACGTTGGCCTACAACGATGATGCTTGCGAGCTTCAATCACGGATCACCATCAATGTATCCGTGGGCCAGTCATACTGGATCAGGGTGGGTGATTACAACAACTTATGTGCAGGCCAGGAAGTGGTCTGGGAGTTGACCGAGGGCACCTTGATCCCCACGATCGAATGTGAGAGCGGAGAGGCCGAAGTGGCCATCGTGATCGTTCCTGACAACTACCCGGCCGAGATCAGCTGGAACCTGCGCACCAGCGATGGGGCCTTGGTGGCCAATGGTACATCACAGGGCACGGTGGTCTGTGTGCCTGAGGGAGATTGCCTGGTGTTCACCATCAACGACAGTTATGGTGATGGCATATTCGCCCCAGGTGGCTATTGGGTGTATTACAACGGCCAACTGATCGGTACCGGCTACAACTATGGGTTCAGTGCACAGGAAGAGATGAACTGTCCGCCGGGCTACAGCTGTGGTTCGGCTGTTCCGGTAACCGTGGGTAGCTATGTAGCACCGCACAGCAACTATTGGTACACGTTCGTGCCAGACGAGAACGGCATGTATCTGGTCTCCACATGCACGGAGACCTGCGATACACGCCTATGGATCTACGACCACTGCATGAACCTGATGTGGGATGACACACAGGTGGGCAGCATCTATTTCAATGACAACAACGAGGAGTGCGGCTGGCAGGCCCGTATCAACGCGATCATGGAAGGTGGCAGCACCTATTACATCCGGGTGGGTAGCAATGGCGATAACTGCACGGACATCGATTGGTCGGTGAACTACTCCGGGCCCATTGTCGGCTGCATGGACCCCACGGCCTGCAACTATGACCCATTAGCGTCGGAGAGCGATGACAGTTGCATCTACTTCGGAGACCCTGCCTGTCCCAATGGACCGGACCTCACCGTACGCAGTGATGTACTACAGAACTCCATCCAGCTTGCTACGATCAATGTAGGACCCACCGATTGCTACATCGCCGAAGGTTGTCTCAACGGTTACGGAGTGCGCGAGATCGTTCGGTTCACCACGCACATCCAGAACATCGGCAACACGGATTACTACATCGGTAATCCCCAGACCAACCCTGACCAGTTCAACCTGGTGAATTGCCACGGCCACGTGCATTACGAGGGTTATGCCGAGTATATCCTCTACGACATGACCGGTCAGGAAGTGGTGAACGGGTTCAAGAACGGGTTCTGTGTAATGGACCTGGAATGCAGCATGGGAGGCACGGGTCAATATGGCTGTGGTACCATGGGCATCAGCAGCATGTGTGGCGACATCTACAGTTCCGGCCTCGCCTGTCAGTGGGTCGATATCACTGACGTACCTGAAGGGCAATACACCTTGGTGGTACGGACCAACTGGGACAACAGCCCCGACGGCCTGGGTCGCTATGAGACCGATATCAACAACAACTGGGCGCAGGCCTGCCTCTTCATTGATCGCACACCCACCTTGGCCGTGACCCTATCGCTCGACTGCCAGCCTTATGTGGATTGCCTCGGGAACATATTCGGAAGCGCACAGTACGATTGCAATGGCAACTGCAATGGCCAGGCGCTGATCGGGGACCTGAACAGCGATGGACAACAGGACCTGAACGATGTGAACGAGTACGTGTTCGGGATCATGGGCGATGATATCTCCGCATGGCCTTGCACCGACATTGACCAGGATGGGAATATCACGGTCTCCGATGCGGCCTACATAGCGTTCTGTAACTACTGGACCACTTACAACCACACACCGGACAGCAATGCGGTCCACGACCACTGCAACTTCCCGTTCGTTGAGATCATCAACCCTTTCGACTCGGTGTGGTTCACACTGGGTGCTGTGAACATGACCGATGGTTGGCTCGACATCCTGATCAAGAACCCCAACAAGAAGCTGGTCGGCTATGAGCTCATGATGGACGGCATCCAGATCACCGATGTGGAGAACCTGTACGATCCGGTGAACTATCCCATCACGCCGGCCTTCGCTTTCGGTGGTGGTCATCTAATGGGTCTTTCGTACGTGGATTCCCTGATCCAGAAGAACACTGCGTTCGTTCCCTTGTGCAGGGTGCATTTCGTGAACCCGGCCTCCACCATCTGCATTTCCGAGGTGATCGATGTGGTGAACGAGAATTACATGAACAGCACCACCTATCTGGTGGATCCCTGCGCCACCTTCACCGGTGTCAGCGCCTCGGCGGCCGAGGAGGGGGTCCGTGTGCATCCCAATCCGTTCCGCGACCAGACCGTGCTGATGTATCCGCATGCCTCCGATGGCCCTGCCAGCCTGGTGCTGATGGACCTGCAAGGACGTGAGGTGCGCCGCTATGACGGAGTGACATCGGGTAGGGTCGTGATCGATCGGGGTGGATTGGCGCGCGGGGCCTACCTGTACAGATTGACCGGTCCGGTGCAGGCCAGTGGCCGATTGCTGGTTGATTAGCGTTCGTTGACAATGCCCTGTTCGCGAGGCGGTCCAGTGGGCCGCCTTGCGCATGTACAGAGGGGCCTATTTTGCTGCCGGACCCGCACATGCGGACACTTTTCACAATGTCATCAAGTTCCCGGACCACTTCGGCCATTACCTTCCTGGGTGCCCTGTTCTTCCTTTTCGGGTTCACCACATGGATCAATGGGCCGTTGATCAGTTACCTCAAGATCATCTGTGAGCTCCGTTCAGGCGCCGAGCCATTCTACGTCACTTCGGCGTTCTACATCGCCTACTTCGTGACCGCCCTGCCCATGTCACGCGTGCTCATGATCACCGGCATGAAACGGGGCATGATGTATGGCCTTTGGACCATGGCGCTCGGAGCGTTGCTCTTTGTTCCGGCCGCGCAAATGCGGTCATACCCCCTCTTCCTGGCCGGGCTGTTCATCATTGGTACCGGACTTTCCCTGTTACAGACCGCGAGCAATCCCTACATCACGGTGGTGGGCCCCATTGAAAGTGCAGCGGCCCGCATCAGCATCATGGGCATTTGTAACAAGATGGCCGGGGTCATAGCCCCGATCGCACTGGGTGCTGTACTTCTGGGCGATGCCGATGCATTGCAGAGCGAGCTGGCCCTGTTGCAGGGTGACGCTCATGATGTGCGGCTCAATGAGGTGGCCACCCGCGTCATTTTTCCATATTCGATCATGACGGCGGTGCTCTTCGGTTTAGGCATGCTCGTGCGATATGCTCCCTTGCCAGAGCTTGACCCGGAGGTGGAGTCCACCACCGATACCGGAGATGGGCGTTCGGTATTCTCGTTCCCCAACCTGATGCTTGGCGTAGTGGCGTTGTTCCTGTATGTGGGCGTTGAGGTCATCGCTGGAGATACGATACCATCTTACGGTGAGGCCCAAGGCATGCCGCTCTCCGAGGCCAAGCACCTCACCAGTTGGACCTTGGTCTCCATGGTGATCGGCTATATCCTGGGCATCCTCGCCATTCCCCGTTTCATCAGCCAATCACGAGCGCTGCTGGTCTCCGCGTTGCTCGGGATCGGCCTCAGCATTGCCGCGCTCATGCTCGATGGCAGGGCTTCAGTGGCCTGCATCGCCTTGCTGGGCCTGGCGAATGCGCTGATGTGGCCCGCTATCTGGCCGCTCGCCATCGATGGACTTGGCCGTCACACCAAGACCGCCAGTGCGCTGCTGATCATGGCGATCGCAGGTGGGGCCGTGCTGCCACCAGTTTATGGTGCTTTGGCCGCCATGGCCGAGGTGGGGCCCAGGGCCGCCTACTGGTTGCTGGTGCCGTGCTACCTGTTCATCGGTTGGTACGGTCTGTACGGTTGGACGCAGCGCAAATGGGCGGGCGCAGGCCGCTAACCAGCGCGGTGTGTTGAAAACTGAAGCCTTTTCGCCCGGGACACCGTATACACGCCGATTACCTTCGACACCAGAAGACCAGCACTGAACGCGATGACCTTACATCACCTGTCGCCCTATGTCTTTGGAATGGGCTTGTCCCTGTTCCTGGCATCCTGTGGCGGTCCCGAACAGCCGGATGGCCAACAATCGGGATCCGATAGCCTGAACACCGACACATCCGCCCAGAGCGGCCAGTTGCTCAACGTGGGTGGGCGCTTGTTCAGCCTCCCTTCGCCCGTGCAAACGGCCATGGCCATACGGAAGGCCGGTCTGAAATACCGCAAGGACCTCACCACGCCCTTGGACAAAGGGGAGGCCATGACCTCCAAGGCCATGCATTCCGTTGTGCTGGGTCTGTATGGTGCCGATCTGGCCTACGTGACCGTGCACAAGGACGGCCAGCGCGCATTGGCCACCATGCAAGCCGTTGAAAAGCTGGGTCAGAAGCTCGAGCTCACCAATGCCTTCGATCGTGCATTGCTGGACCGCTTTAAAACGAACCTGGGCAACGAGGACAGCCTTCTGCGTTTCAGTGGAACGGCGTTCCGTGCGGCTGATGCCTACCTGAAGAACAACGACCGGAACGATGTGAGCACGCTCATTCTGGCCGGCGGCTGGGTGGGGTCGCTCCATTTGACCCTTGCGGACCCATCTGCGCTGAAGGACCAGGCCCTGCTGGACCGCATTGGCGACCAGAAGAACGCGCTTGATGGGCTGGTGGAGTTGCTCGGAAAGCATGTGGCCGATCCTGCTGCTGCTCCGCTCGTGGCAGCCTTCAAGGAGTTGCAGGGTCAATTCGCCGGCATCCAGCGCACCTACACGTTTGAACAGCCGGTGACCGACGCCTCAAAGCAGACCACCTTCATCAACAGCCGCAGTACGGTGACCATTCCTGCCGAGACCATTGAGGCCATTACCAAGCAGGTCGCCCAAATCCGTTCCCTGATCCTCGCCTGACCATGCAGTACCGGAACAACCTGTTCTTCCCGATCCTCGCCCTGGGCCTCTTCATGGGGCTGGCCATGGGTGCCAATGGACAAGCCCTGTGCGAGCCCATCGCCACGCGTTGCGAGCAGCACATCACCACGCAGTACATCCCCGATGGACAGTTCTATCGTGCCCTGTTGCAAGGGGATGAGCTGGCCGAGTTCAGCCTCACACTGTTCGGTGGTACCACCTACAGGATCGCGGCATGCAGCGGAGATGCGGACGGCATCCTGATCTTCAGTGTGTACGACAAGGACCGCAACCTGCTCTTCACCAACAAGGAGCACAGCAATGCACCGTTCTGGGACTTGGCCGTGGCCAATACATTGGATGTAACGGTGGAGGCCATGTTAGACCCCTCGAAGGCAGGCAGCGGATGCGCTGTCATGCTCATGGGATTCAAGAAATAGCTGTTCGTTCAGTGATACTGCAACCTTCCAGCGCCCCTCCCGTAAAGAGGGGCGCTTTTTTATTTCCCATAGGAAGGGTCGCATGAGCGAGAAGATACTCAAGGCACTGCTGCAACTGTTCGCGATCATCGCCAAGGGCGATGCCGTGGCCGATGGTGCGCGACCCGAGAACGCGGCACCACTGGAGCGTTTCCTGCGGAAGCAGTTCAGTCCGGAAGTTGCTGCGGGGCACATGGTCCGCTACCAATCCTTCGTACAGGCCTTCCATGCCAGCGGTGGGCAGAGCCGCAGTGGCCGGAAGCGCACCTCGCTCAATTCGGTAAAGGTCCTCAAGATCTGCACCCAGGTGAACGAGGAGCTGAACCAACGCCAGAAGTTCGTTGTGCTGGTCCACCTGCTCGAGTTCATTCATGCGGATGGTCATGCCGGCGAACAGGAAATGGAGTTCGTCTCCACCGTGGCCGAGACCTTCAACATTGGACAGGAGGATTTCAAACGCTGCCTTCAGTTCGTGGACCCCCAGGTACAGCACCGCGAGGACGCTGCCCATCTGCTGTATGTGGATGCTGCGCACGAGAACACCTTCGGCCAGGCCAGGCACCTGCATGCACATGGCCTCGACGGTGACCTGCGCGTGCTACACGTGCCCAGTGTGAACCTTTACGTAATGCGCTACACCGGACAGGCCGAGGTGCTGTTGAACGGTCAGCGCATGAGCCGCGGCAGTCACTACGTGCTCAGCAACGGCAGTAGTGTACGGCCTCCGCACGGGGTGCCCATCTACTACAGCGACATCCTTGGTGCCTTCATGAGCCGGAATGGCCGTCCGCGTACGGTGTTCAAGGCGGACGGCATCGAGTATGCGTTCCCCAATGGCAAGATCGGCCTGCACGAACTGCACATGGCCGAGACCGGCGGCAAGCTCATCGGCATCATGGGCGGCAGTGGCAGTGGTAAGAGCACCCTGCTCAATGTCCTGAACGGCAACCTGAAGCCCAGCCGGGGCCACGTGACGATCAATGGGATCGATGTGCACACCGAGCGTGAGCGCATCCGGGGCGTTATCGGTCACGTGAGCCAGGATGATCTGCTCATTGAAGAGCTTACGGTCTACCAGAACCTGTTCTTCAACGCCAAGCTGTGCTTTGGGGATCAGGACGACAAAGGGATCCACGAGCGTGTCATGCGCATGCTGCAGAGCCTGGGCCTCTTTGAGACCAAGGACCTTAAGGTGGGCAGTCCATTGGAAAAGACCATCAGCGGTGGTCAGCGCAAACGCGTGAACATCGCCTTGGAACTGATCCGTGAACCCAGTGTGCTGTTCGTGGATGAACCCACGAGCGGGCTCAGTTCGCGCGATTCAGAGAACATCATGGACCTGCTCAAGGAGCTTGCGCTCAAAGGGCGTGTGGTGTTCGTGGTCATTCACCAGCCTTCATCGGACATCTTCAAGTTGTTCGACAAGCTGCTGCTGATGGACCAGGAAGGGCATCCGGTCTACTATGGTGACCCCGTGGACGCCGTGGTCTATTTCAAGCGCGTGACCGGGCAGGTGAACAGCGATGTGGGCCAGTGCAGTGCCTGCGGTAATGTCAACCCGGAACAGATCTTCAACATCCTCGAGGCCAAGTTGGTGGACGAGTACGGCAACGAGACCGACCAGCGTCGCATCAGCCCTGAGGCGTGGAACGAGGTCTTCCGCGCCCAAATGGAAGGCCGCGCGGCCATGGTTCCCGAGGAGCGCAGCGTGCCGAAGAGCACGTTCGCAGCGCCTGACCGGCTCAGGCAGATGCGGGTCTACTTCAAGCGTGATCTGCTGAGCAAACTGGCCAATACCCAGTATGTGCTCATCAACCTGTTGGAGGCCCCGGTGCTCGCCTTCATCATGTCGTTCTTCCTGCGGTACTACCGCACCGGTCATGGAACGCTCGATGCCTACATCTTCCGGGAGAACGATAACCTGCCGCAGTACCTGTTCATTGCGGTGATCGTTGCCCTGTTCCTCGGGCTCACGGTGAGCGCCGAGGAAGTGATCCGCGATCGCAAGATCCTGCAGCGCGAGAAGTTCCTGGACCTGAGCTGGGCCAGCTATTTGGTGAGTAAAGTGGGACTGATGTTCCTCATCTCGGCCATCCAGACTCTGCTGTTCGTGCTCGTGGGAAACACCGTGCTGGGTATTGAGGGCCTCACCATGGTGCACTGGCTCCTGCTGTTCAGTACCTCTTGTTTTGCCAACGTGCTGGGCCTCAACATCAGTGCAAGCTTCAATAGCGCCAAGGTCATCTACATCATGATCCCGGTGCTGATCATCCCGCAGCTGTTGTTCAGCGGTATCATCGTCAAGTTCGATAAGCTGCATCCCTGGTTCGCTTCGGAGCGGAGCGTACCTTGGATCGGCAACATCATGGCCTCGCGTTGGGCCTACGAAGGGCTGGCCGTTACGCAGTTCATGGAGAACAGCTACGAGAAGCAGTTCTATCCGTTGGATAGGCGCATGAAGACCGCCAACTGGAAGAAAGATCTCTGGGTGCGTGAGTTGGAGAACGCATCTGGCAACGTACGCCGGTCATTGGCCGCTCGGTCCGAGGGGAGCGGGATGGAACACGATCTGGCGCTGTTGCGCAGCGAGTTGGAGAAAGAGACCAAGGTGCTGAACGGCTTTGAGCTTCCGCTGTTGGACCGCTTGGAACGCGGTCGCGTGGATGCCGAGGTATTGGATCAAGTGGATGAGGCCCTGCGAACGCTCACGCAACACTACCGCACGGCATACAAAACGGCCGAGGCGGAGAAGGAACTGCTGATCGCAGAACTTACCGGCACGCCCGAACTACGTGGGGAGTATTTCGCTCGCCTTGATGCTTTCCGCAATGAGAGCCTGGCGGAAGTGGTCACCAACAAGAATGATGTGAACGTGATCGTGGAATACCACGGGGAGCTCGTTCAGAAGAGCGATCCCGTTTATCTCGAACCCAGATACAGTGGCTTCTTCGGGGCCCAGTTCTATGCGCCTTCGAAATACTTGGGAAGCGTTCGTGTTCCCACACTTTGGGCGAACACATTGGTGCTTTGGGGCATGTCCTTGTTGCTGGCTATCGCCCTCTATGGCGAGGTCTTCCTCCGGTTGCTGAATGCATTGCCTCGTTCCGGCAGGCGATAGGCCCTAACGAGAAAGCCCCCGATCATCCCGGGGGCTTTCTCGTTCATGCAACGCAGGTCCTAATTGTCGTCCACTTCGGCGATCTGGATCATCCGGAAGGGAACATTGATGATGCCTGCATAGTCCTCGCCGGCCTCCAGCATGTCCTCATCATCGGCCTCGTAGTGCCACAGCACGGTCACCTCGTTGCCAGCGGCGCGAATGGCCTCCAGCTTCTTGAACACATCGAGAATGCACTTGGAAGAACTGGTGTTGAAGTACTCCAATTGCATGTGCAGTGCTGTCTTGGGCTGCGGACTGCGCCCGTACTTGTCGATCCAGTCGATCAAGGGCTTGTAGAAATCAATGGAGTTCTCCGGAATGGAGCGCCCCTTCAGTTCTAGCAACCCCGTCTCTGGGTCGAAGTTGACATGCGGGGTCTTGGGCGAACCTTCAAGTTGGAGCGGTGCCATGTTCAATGGGCTAGGGGGTCACGTTAACGTTTAGGCTGAAGAACGCATTGTCCTTGTCGTAGGGCACGAAGCCGTATTCGAGCTTGCCTCCGCTCTTGCGGGCAATATCGATCATTCCCAGTCCTCCGCCGCCATGCGGACTGAACTGGCCATCGGCAAGGGTGTCGCGGTAGAGGTCGCGGAGCTTATCGGGACCAAGCGTGTTGATCTTGTCCAAATGGGTCTTCAAACGGTCCACATCACCGGCGGCCATGAAATTTCCCGTCAGCACGGAATAGCCGCTGTCCGCAAGGGCGATCATCACCACACCATGTGGGTCCGTGGTCTGCACGGCGTGCCCATCCATCAGTTTCAGATGCGCGTTGTGGTGGTACAGGTTCTGCAGGCATTCCGTCACCACGTTGAAGACCCGTTTGCGAGCGCGGGCGTCGGGCTCTATGGCGAGCATCTTCCGTTCCACGAGGCCGAGCAGGGCCGTGATAAGGTCCTCGGTCAGGCTTCCCTTGAAGGAGAGCATGACGCGCTGACGTTCGAGCTCATCGTACAGATCGTGTATGCGGTCAAGCATGCGAGTTCGGTGGGATGGCCCGGAGCCTTCCTATGCAAAGCAAGCGCTGTATGGCGGGTCCGATCATTGCTGCACGGGTTGAGTTATCCACGTAATTGTCAACCCGAAGGGCCGGGTTACATTCGCGGTCCCGGTGCCGCCGGGGCTTCCCTCATGGCTTGGTACCGCAATTGGTTCGGCACTCGATATTACGCCCTGCTCTATGGGCACCGCGATGAGCGGGAAGCGAAGGCCTGGGTGGATATGATCCTGGACCGGCTGCATGTTCCTGAAGGTGCTTCGGTGCTCGATCTGGCATGCGGGCGTGGGCGTCATGCCCGCTGGTTCTTGCACGCCGGTCTGCGCGTCACCGGGGTGGACATTGATCCTGCCAGCATAGCGGAAGCACAGGCCAACCTGCCCGAAGGGGGGTTCCTGGTGCATGATATGCGTGATCCGGTGGCTAATGGGCCGTTCGATCTGGTCTGTTGCCTGTTCACCAGCATTGGCTACTTCGATGACCTGAAGGATGAGCAGCGGGTGTTCGATGCGGCCTTTACGGCAGTGCGACCCGGGGGGTATTTCGTGGTCGATTTCATGAACACGGCCCGCGTTATCAATGATCTGGTTCAGCTTGAGGAATTGGAACGTGAGGGTATCCTGTTCTCTGTCCAGCGCAGAGTGGAGGACGGGGTCATCGTGAAGCAGATCACTGTTGCCGATGGGCCGGTCACCGAGCATTTCCAAGAAAGGGTGAAGGCCTTGATGCCGAGCCAGTTGGATGAAATGGCGAAGGCAGCAGGGTTCGTGATCGCGGATCGCACCGATGGTCCCGTGCCCAACGCGTTCAATGTGGATGATTCCGGCCGCTATGTTCTATGGTTGATGAGGCCTTTGTCATGATCGTCGCTGTTGCACTGGCGTTCCTCGTGTTGCCGCTCTTTTCGGGCGCCATGGTCCAATGGTTGCGCCCCGATGCGCGTTGGATGCGACTGCTGCTTTCCTTCAGTGGTGCGTTCCTGCTGGCCGTGGTCTTCCTGCACATGCTTCCAGAGCTGTATGAGGAGGTGGGGCATGACATCGGCCTGTGGATACTTGGCGGCTTCCTGTTGCAGGTGGTGCTCGAGTTCTTCAGTCATGGAATAGAGCATGGCCACATGCACGCTACACCGGGCAGGGCATTGCCGTTCATTACCCTGGCCAGTCTTTGCCTGCACTCGTTCGCAGAGGGGATGCCCTTTGCCGATCCCGCGGTGGCGGGTAATGTCCCTTTCCTTGCAGGTGTGTTACTGCACAAGATGCCCATGGCCGTGGCGTTGGCCACCGTTCTTCAGCGCTCACAAGTGGGGTCGGGACGAACGTGGATGTTGTTGGTGGTCTTTGCCCTTGCCGCTCCGCTGGGGATCATGGCCGGCCATTTAGTGGATGAGGGTGTTGAGGGCCATTTCTTGGATCACATGCTGGCCCTGGCCATTGGCATGTTGCTACACATCAGCACCACGATCATCTTCGAGAGCGCTCCGGAGCACCGCTTCAATGCGCAGCGATTCGCGGCCGTTCTGGTAGGCGCTGCGCTTGGCGCGCTCACCATGCATTGAACATTTTTTCAAGGCAGGACAATTCGCCTCGTGCCGACGCGTTACTTTGCAGTACAAAGTACTTTGCACATGACATCGAACGACCGGATGAACGACCTGGCCCACATACGCGGGTTGATGGACCGCAGTACCCGCTTTCTCAGTTTGAGCGGTCTGAGCGGTGTGATAGCCGGTGTGGTCGCCATTATTGGGGCCTATCTGGCCCGCCCGCATTACCTCGCGCTGTTCTGGGATGATCGTATACAGCGCTCATCGCTCGCACCTTCACCGATCGGTTCCGATCATTGGGACGAGCATTTGTGGTTCCTGCTTATCGATGGCGCCATAGTTCTCCTGCTGGCGATTGCCGGAGCGTTGTGGTTCACGTGGCGCCGTGGTCGTAGGACCGGTCAGGGCATTTGGGATGCGAGCGCAAGGCGACTCGTGGCAAATACCGCAGTGCCGCTGATAGTGGGCGGTTTATTCTGCTTGGCTTTGTTCCACTATCGCCTGCCGGGCCTGGTGCCTGCAGCCACGTTGATCTTCTACGGCCTGGCCCTGTTCCATGCGAGCAAATTCACGCTGGATGAAGTCCGTTGGTTGGCGCTGAGCGAACTGGTGTTAGGCCTTGTTGCCCTGGTTCGTCTTGATGCTGCATTGCTCATCTGGACCATCGGTTTCGGTGTGCTCCACATCTTCTATGGTGCGCTGATGTACTACCGGTACGAGCGTGTTCCTGCAGCGGACGATCTGCAATGATCGAACAACTCAATAAAGCGTTCGACAGCCGCGTTCGCCTCGGCATCATGGCCGTGCTGGTGGTGAACGAATGGGTGGACCATGCCCGCTTGAAGGAACTGCTGGGTGTCACCGATGGCAATCTCGCCAGTCATCTGGCGGCCTTGGAAACACTTGGCTATGTGCAGGTGCGCAAACGCTTTGTGGGCAAGCGCCCAAATACCAGCTACAAGGCAACAGTGGCCGGAGGCCGCGCGTTCCGTCAGCATTTGGATGCCATTGAAAAGCTCATTCCCCGAAAGGATGTCTAACCCCGAGAACATGATCGACCAACGTCTGCGCCGCTGGCTGCCACTGCTGACCGTTTTTCTGACCGCGATCATCTTTGATCGGTTGTTCCATTTGATGGACCTGGGCATCAACGTGCTCTTGTTCACCATGGTGGTCATCGGTGTGTTGGTGATGCGTCTCGGTTGGAGCGGACTATCGTTGCCGGCACGCGCAGCATTGGGTGGTGCGTTGTTAAGTGCGGCGATGGTCGTCGTGCACAACAGTGTCCTTTCCATGGTGGTGGCAGTAATGGGTCTTGTGCTGGGCAGTGCATTGGCCCAAGAACCCCGGTTGCGAAGTCTCTATTACGCCCTGCAGCAAGCCGTGGCGAACGCCATTATGCTACCTGCTTCGGCATGGGATGGTGCCGGAGAATTGGTCCACACCGAGCGGACACCACGTAAGGGCTGGAGTATGGGCAGGATCATGGTGCTACCGATCGTTATCGGAGTGGTGTTCTTCCAGATCTACCGCGTAGGCAACCCCAGGTTCGAAGCGCTCACCGCCGGTTTTCTCGATGGTCTCTGGTCTTTCGTTGCCGACCTGCTGACGAGCATCTTCACACCGCATGCCCTGTTCTTCCTGTTCTCCATGTTCGTTGCGGGGGTGTTGTTGTTCCGCCACGCACCTGCCACGGTGGTGCAATGGGAGCAACGTTGGACGGACCTCCTCTTGCGCAAACGCATTCGGCGCCCGCAGTGGATGGCCCCCACGGGAATGAACCTTCTCGAACGGGAGAGGCGCATGGGCGTGGTGCTCCTGGTGCTGGTCAATGTTCTACTGGCGGTGGTCAATGCGATCGATGTTTCGTGGGTCTGGTTCGGGTTCGAAGTGCCACAGGACTTCAGCTTGAAGCAATTTGTTCATGAGGGCACATGGGCGCTGATCATCAGTATCCTGCTCAGCATGGTCATTCTGTTACACCTGTTCCGAGGCAATCAGAATTTCTACAAGAAGGGCGATACCCTGAAGCGATTGGCCCTGCTCTGGGTGTGCCAGAACTTCATCCTCGGCATCTCGGTGTTCCTGCGCAACTACCACTACATCTCCTTCCACGGCCTGGCCTACAAGCGCATCGGTGTCATTGTGTTCCTTGCGTTGGTGATGGTGGGGCTGGTCACGCTGTACTTCAAGGTGAAAGAGCGAAAGAGCTTTTTCTTCCTGGTCCGCCTGAACACCTGGGCCTTGTTCATGGTGTTGGTCTCGCTTTCAACCGTGGATTGGGACACCGTTATCGTGCGCTACAACCTGAAGCACGATAACCCGGGCGAGATCGATATCGACAACTACCTCGCCATGAGCGATAAGGTGCTGCCCTTGCTGTACGAGAATGTCGAGGTCGTGGAGATGCAGATGGCCAGGCATCGCAACAACCGCGTGCGGTGGGTTGAGACGCTGGAGCCGCGGTCGTTCAGGAGATCGCTGGATGTGAAGCGTGACCGCTTCCTGCAGCGTAGCAGCAAAGCCCACTGGCAGGAATGGAACCTCGCTGATGCCAAGACCATGGGGTATTTCCTGCCTGAAAAGCCCCGGTCATGAGCGACCTGATCTATATCCGCCGCTGGTTATTGGTGTTCATGCTGGGCTTGCTCGTCAGTGGACTTACGGCCGTTCCGCTTGTTTGGCTGACGTCGGTTTTCGCTGAGCTTGTTGAACCTGTAGGCGGCCCTTTATATGAATGGGCCGATAAAGCCGCCATTGCGGTGGCCTCGGTGGATGCGAACTACCCGCTGTTGTTCTACGGGACGGATTGGCTCGCCTTTGCCCATGTGGTCATTGCCATGGCCTTCATCGGTCCTTTCCGCGATCCCGTCAGGAACAAATGGGTAGTGGAATGGGGGCTCTTGTGTTGCGTTTGCGTGCCGCTCCTGGCGTTCCTGTGGGCACCTGTTCGGGGCATTCCCTTCTTCTGGCGTTGTGTTGATGCATCGTTCGGCGTTGTGGGTGCGGTCCCCTTGTGGGCCGTGCTTCTGCGTATTCGTCGCATGGAGGTCCTATCCGACATCAATGCGGTCTCCACCGACTTGGGTCAATTATCGGATCGCCAATGATGATGAACAGGGAACTGAGGATTCGTCTTGTGACCGCATCCGTGTTCTTCTTGGCCATGGCCTTGTTGGAAAGCGCGGTAGTGATCTACATACGGGCCCTATACTATCCGGCCGGGTTCCACTTTCCGTTGGTGCCCATGGATGCCACCTTGGTGGTGACCGAAGTGTGTCGAGAGGCAGCCACCATCGTGATGCTTTGGACGGTCGCTGCCATGTTGGCCAGCAGGGCCTTGGAGCGATTTGCGTGGTTCTGTATCGGTTTTGGCATTTGGGATCTTGGGTACTACGCGTGGCTGAAGGTGTTGATCGATTGGCCTGCAACGATATCCGATACTGACCTGCTGTTCCTCCTTCCCTTGCCATGGGTCGGGCCGGTATGGGCACCTTGCTTTATTTCCATTGGATTGATCGTCGTTGGCCTGATCATCATCCGGGCCAAGGCCAGGGATGCGACTTGGAAGATCGGCGCGTCCATCTGGTGGTTGTTGGGGCTTTCGGTCCTGGGCTTCCTGGTCTCGTTCATGATGGACCCGTTCACCCAAGGCATTCGCACAGGGTCTTTCATTCGATCGGCCCATTCCCAAAGCTTGTCCATGTCCACGGTCATTGACAAATACGTGCCCGGTCCCTTTAATTGGGGTTGGTTCTTGTTCGGGTCCGTTCTTGGACTGTTCGTGGTGGTCAGGTTATACCGCTCGCAGGCGGACCAATCCAAGGGGATCGTTAAGAAGTGAAACCGCAGACCACGCAACTCCGTTCAAAGGGTGCGTCTACTGCTATGGATACCAAGGAGAAAATGGTCGCTGAGTCCCGCCTCTTCATCCGGTTGGGCCTGTTGTCTTTCATCGGGTTCCTGTTCTATTACGCTCACCTCTTCTTCGGCGTAATGAACGATGTGGTGCTGTTCCGCACACTGGCCATCACCTTCCTGTTGGCCACGGTGCCTCTGCCCATCATCGCCATGAACAACAAAAAGCTCTTTCCCGAGCTTTCTCCCAGTGGCAAAACGGTGCTTACCGTAATGACCGGCCTTCTTCTGCTGCATCATTTCCTCATGACCTTCATCTTCGTCATGTTCCTAAAGGGAGAGGCGATGTTGTGAGCCATGTATGATCGGTCAGGGTCATGCCTGTGAACAGGACAAGGGACGAAAGCGTTCCTTAAGAAACGCCTCCTAATGTTCGGACTGTTCAAGAAGAAGGATCCACGGGATCAGATCATGAAGCGATACAAAGACCTGCTGGCCGAGTCGCATCGGTTGAGCACTATTGATCGCCGCGCCAGCGACCTGAAACGTGCCGAGGCAGAGGCCTTGTTGGCCACACTTCCCGAACAGCCTTCGAAGTAGTGTGCAACATTCGGCATGTTGCTTGCGTTGAACAAGCACGAGGCTTGGGTAAGCAAGCCCCGAAAGAACTACCTGAACACAGGGGGCATCAGCCCAGAGGCGTTAAAAGCCCTTGTCCAGGCCCGTAAGCCGGGAGTTCAGGATACTTAGAAGCCCGCCCCGTAAGGCGGGCTTCTATAATTGATTAATGAGCTGGGACTTCCCGCTTGCGTAAGTCCATGTTGTACACCAGGGCAAGGTGTACGGTGGAATTCAGTTCGAGCAGGTCGGCCCCGTTGGCTGCTTTCGGGCGTTCAATGGTCTGGTACAGGAACCCAAGAAGCAAGCTGAAGGGCTTGCTCACTTGGTAGCCCAGCATGCCGGCTATTCGGTTCTGCTGAATGTAGTCCAGCCGTTGGCTATCGCCGAAATTGATGAACACCTCATCGTACACGTTCGCAGAGAACACACCGGGCTCCACCTTTTCATGCTTGCCAAGCGGAATGGTCAGCCATACGCGATAGCGGAACCGGCTCTGGTAGGCATAGCGATCGAACTCGCCGTTGGCCGGGTCCTCGGCGGATGGGGTAAGCTGTGCGATATACCGCTCCTCCATGCGGAATCGGTGCTGGAACCTGAGTCGTCCAAGTGGTTGGGTGAGCTGGACTTGTTGGAACAGGTGGTGCTCCCAGTTCTGATAACGGATCGGGTGGTCGCCGTACTGATAGTTGAAGTAGTAGCTGTAGCCCAATGTGAACAGCACTAGGTCGTTCAGGTGGAAGTTCACGGCAGGTCGCACCAGCAATTGTTGCCAGTTCAAACCCAGGTCGGCCCTGCGCCAATGGATCTCGGTATGGAGGCTCCAGCGGTCATGGATTCGTTGGTCGCCCCAATGGGATACCCAGAGGTTGGTGTTGGGGTCTGTAACGCGCTGGGTCTGACCCATGGCCGACCAAGGGGCCTGAAGGGCGAGGATGATAAATGCCACCGCAACGTGGCCAAACAAGGAACGCATCATACCGCTACCTGCTTACGTGAGGTGCGGCGGGCTGAGAGTGGGTGTTGCGAACGAGGTATCAGGTGCCCCATTTCCTTTAGTTCGAACGTGCCTCCACTGCGTTCATAATGGCTCTTGTAGGAGTGAAGGTGTTCCATCACCGTATGGTCTACCAAGGTCGCATTGTCGAAATCAACCACCACATCCTTGCCCGCCGGAATGGCATCCAATTGCTTTTTCAAGGATAGGTAGTTGGAGAAGATCGCAACGTTGTGAACGGACACAAGGAATCGATCGGCGATGGATTCGTAATGCACGGCTACTGTTGGTTTGAAGAGCGTACGGAGTGAGGCCCCACGGAAGAGGTGGATGATCATTTTGAGCAGAATGCCGCTGAACACCCCGATGATAAGGTCTGTTGCCAAGGTGATGATCAACGTGGTGGTGAATATGGCCAACTGTTCGCTGCCGATCTGCAAGGTGTGTTTGAAGTGCTGAGGTGCGGCCAGTTTGTATCCGGTATACATGAGAATGGCGGCCAGCGCGGCCAATGGAATGCTGTGTATCAACGTAGGGAAGGCAACAACGAACACCAACAGGAACACCCCGTGGAAGAAGTTCGCCCATCCGGTCCTGCCTCCATTATTGATATTCGCACTGCTACGCACGATCTCAGCGATAATGGGGAGTCCACCGATCATGCCAGAGATGGCACTACCGGCACCAACAGCGCTCAGGTCCTTGTTCAGGTCGCTTTGGCGCTTCCAAGGGTCCAGTTTGTCCACGGCCTTGGCGCTCAGCAACGATTCGATCCCTTGCACAAGCGTGATGCTGATCACCGCTAGCATGAACGGATAGGTCAGGGTCTTGGAGAAGTCCGGGAAGATCATACCGTCCATCACGCGTTCAGGAAGCGTGACCAGGAACTTGGGACCAAGTGCATATTCATGCCCGTCGAGGAACAGGTACTTGTGCTCATGCTCCAGATCAAAGTAGTGGGCAAGGCCCATACCCATCAGGACCACCACCATGGGCGCAGGTATCATCTTCACATACTTGTTCTGGATCAACGGAAGTATGATCATGATCAAAAGACTTACCGCCCCGATGATCGCCACCTCGGGATTCCAGTTCACAAGACTGTGAGGGATCTCCGCCAAGAGTTCCAATGGCTCCTTGCCTTCAGGTTTTACCCCGAGCGCCACATGGACCTGCTTTGCCAAGATGATGATACCTATGGCCGCTAGCATGCCATGCACAGCGGATGCCGGGAAGAAATCGCCCAGTTTGCCCGCTTTCGAGCGGCCGAGCAAAAAGAGCAGTACACCGGATATCACAACAGCGGCCAGCATGCTCCTGTAGCCCGCCATGGGGTCGCCATCGCCAAGGCTTTCCACGGCACCCACAATAACAACGATCAACCCTGCTGCAGGGCCATTGATAGTGACGTTGCTGCCATTGATGCGGGATACTAACATGCCGCCGACCACTGCTGCAATGATGCCGGACATGGGCGGTACACCCGATGCCATGGCAATGCCTAAGGAAAGGGGCAGGGCGATGAGGAATACGATGAACCCGGAAAGGGCATCCTTCCGCCAGTTCTGCGCAAGACCGGCAAGGCCGGTCAATGGTAGGGGCTCCTGATGGTCCTTTTGGTGTGCCATGTTCGTCGGTATGTCGTTCCGTTCTCGCTCTCCTTGGATATTCGAGGCCACAAAATTCCTCCCAAGCAGCGGACGTGTTATGAGATCCGGATTAGATCCGTCAGGAAATGGTGAGGCGCTGTGCGCACTGCTACTTTTGGGACATGCGAGCATTGATCGTAGAGGATGAACCGCAGGTCGCCGCCTTCATTGCAGAGGAGTTGCGGACAGCAGGATTTTCCGTGGAGGTCGCTGTGGACGGGGTGGAAGGAGAACGAATGGCTATTGAACAGGAGCCCGACATTCTCTTGTTGGACTGGATGTTGCCCAAACGAAGTGGCCTCGATGTATGTCGCCATGTGCGCGAACAGCGTCCCCGTGTTCCTATTCTTATGCTTACTGCGCTGGATGGCGTGGAGGAACAGGTGAAGGGATTTGGCGCAGGGGCTGATGACTATCTCCCCAAGCCCTTCGACCCAAAGCTGCTCATGGCCCGCGTGCAGGCCTTGGTGCGGCGCTCCCAAGGCAGGGGCACCGAAAGCATCCTTACCTGCGGGGACCTTCAACTAGATGATGATTCGCGGACCGTTACGCGTGCTGGGCAGGAGGTCAGACTAACGGCCCGCGAGTTCGCCCTGCTTCGATTCCTGCTCCAACGCAAAGGGCGGGTCACAAGCCGCAGCGAGATCCTGGATCAGGTGTGGGATGTATCCTTCGATACCGAAACGAATATCGTGGATGTGTACATCAATATGCTTCGCAAGAAGGTGGATAAACCGTTCGAGAAACGGCTCATTCATACGGTTACGGGTATGGGTTATGTGATGCGAGAAGAAGCGCCATGAGTTTCCGTTTGCGCATGGCCGTCGCTTTCACAGTTCTTGTGGCTGTCCTTATCCTGGCTTTCAGCTACCTCATTCTTCAGCGGAGCGAAGCACTGCGCGAGGCTGAGTTCTATCAACGGTTGGAGGACAGGGCCGTGTT
>CAZQFG010000023.1:0-26754 GCA_964592515.1 uncultured Chryseobacterium sp.
AGGGCTTCCGCAGCGGCACGGACGATGAGCCCAGCAGCTCGGGGAACTGCTATCTCCATGTGATGAACTTGCCTGGTACCAGCTTCCTGAACTCACGCGATGAGCAAGGCCGCTGGCGCTTGAAGGTCTGTAACAAGGGCGATCGCATAAGCGCCGTGCCCAACCGTCCGCAGGATGACCTGCAGATCCCGCTGGTGAACTACACCGATGGTTCGATACCGGTGGCTTATTGGGGGTATGGCGGAAATGCGGAACCCTTCACCGTGACACCCGGTCTCGCAACACAGCACTTCGTCTTCCTCATCAAAGGCAAGGAGCAAGACTGGCATGGCTCATTTACCATTGAACCACCCGTGCGATCGGACCACGTGAATATCCGTGTTGGTGTGCTCGTGCCGACCGATCAACCCTTTGTGGTGCGATGACCGTACCTTTTCAACCTTCCACTTCGTTCATGGTCCGAACACTCCTCTCCGCTCTCACCCTCCTGTTCCACCTCGTGCTCACTGCGCAATTCAATTGGCAGTGGGCCCGGCAACTGACCGGGGAGATCCAACCCTCCATGAACGGTCTTGTAGTGGATGCCGCCGGCAACACCGTGGTCTGTGGTGATTTCTATGGCACGCTCACCATCGGCACCCTACCAGCGCTCACGAGCGCCGGACAGAGCGACCTTTTCGTGGCGAAATTCGGGGCCGACGGCACGCCACTTTGGGTGCGCAGCGCGGGTGGCGCCAATTTCGACGGGGCATTCGACGTGGCCGTGGATGGTGCTGGCCGCATCTCCATCACCGGCTATTTCGAGAGTCCCAGTGTCACCTTCTGGTCTACCACGCTGAACAAGCTGGGCAACATGGATATCCTGGTGGCGCAGTACGATGCGAACGGCACATCGCTTTGGGCGCAGCGCTATGGCTGGACGGCGACCAGCGGACTGGAATGGGGTCGCGCGATCGTGGTCGATGGCGACGACAATCTCTATGTGGCCGGCCAGTACAAGACCGCCCTGCAAGTGCCCGGTCTGCCGGACCTACAAGGCTGCAATGGCCGCGAACAGGGCTTCCTGATCAAGCTGGACGCCGACGGGACCGGTATCTGGTCGCTCATGCCGCAATGCACGGGCGATGCAAGCCTTGGGCTTACGACCTGCGATGCGCTGGCATTAGCAACGGACGGCAGTGTGTACCTCGGAGGCGATTTCCGTGGTGACACCGCCTATTTCGCCACGGACACCTTGCCCAATTTCATGCCCAGCGGACAGAGCGACGATGCCTTCGTGGTGAAATACACCCCGGATGGCGAGGAAGTGTGGGTGCGCACCTGGGCGGGCTTCAACTACGACGAGATCACTGCGTTGGCCACGGACAGCGAGGGGAACATCCTGGTGGCCACTAAGCGCGAAGGTGGCCACGTGATCGATGGCATCGACCTGCCCTTCGCCGGATCCAATGGCACCTATCGGATGACGCTGTGGAAAATGGACCCTGATGGCACCGCCATCTGGGGCCGACGAGCCGGCGATGCCACCTACAGCCATGTATTCAACGAACTCGCCGTGGACGCGAACGACCATGTATGGGCCGGAGGATCGTTCCAGTCCCGTTGCACATTCGACAACATCGTGTTCCCCAACAACGGGAACACCGAGTTCTACAGCCTTTTTGTGGCGCACTATGATGCGGATGGAGTTGTACAGGAGGTATTTGCCGACCGCGCACAAGGGCCGCGCGTTGTGAACCAGGTGGCCTGCGATGCCACCGGTGGACTGTACGCGGCCGGCGGCTACAACGACTCCATCGCGTTCGCACCCCTGCCGGACATGGTGGGTGATGCGAGTTTCCTGGTGAAGAGCGATGACCTATCCACCGGCATCGCATCACGGCCGAACCATCGCTCGTGGCTGATCGCTCCTGTTCCGGCCGATCATCAGTTCACGATAAGTACCGAGCACGGGTCGAGCATCGGCGAACTTCGGATCCACGATGCCGTTGGCCGCGCAATGCTGCACACCCATGTGGCTACATCAACGACCATGATCGATTGCGCTTCCTGGTCACCGGGTACTTACGTGATCCACTTCGGTGGCGCACATCATCCGATCATCGTGACCCATTGATGGTGCGGTTCCCTTCGCTACCGGTCAACGCAATGCTGGGGGTCGTCCTGGTGCTCTTCGCGCACCATGCCCACGCCCAGCAAGATCAGATCCCCGGTCCGCCTCCTGATGAGTATGTGGACGTGACCGGCGATGGTCGCGCGGACCTGCTGATCACCAGCCGCACCATCCACATCTCGGATCCTCAGCAACCAGGCTACCTGGGGTTGATCAAGGTGGGCGTGCGGACGATCAGCGGAACATCCGTCCTGCTTTGGAGCACACCCAGCACCCAACGCTGGTTCTCGTTGGACAGCGCCGCACGGCTCGATACGGCCGAGCTCTCCAAGCGCATCCACTTCAAGCAACTGCGGTGGACCGACCAGGACGTAGCCACGGAGTTCTGGCTGCTGGAGCGTCCGTTCGGACCGGCGATCACCAAGGACCAGGACGGTTGGTACGGCACCGGCGACCATCACGACGGGCACACGCTGGTGATGCGCAGCGCGAACGACCTTGGTACGAGCGTCGCCGCGTTCACCTTCGAGCTGCCTTTCCCATACGGACGCGTTGTGGTGCGATCGAGGGAGGCGGTGCGTGTTCCGAACGGCTATGGCGAAGAAGGCGATCCCGTGCATAGGGATCCCGTGGGGAAGGATGGGAACGACTTCGGGCATGAGGAATATGAGCTGCAGGTGATGGTACCGCCGGGCGTGCCACCGAATGAGCCCATCGACCTCACCTCCGATGACATTCCAGACCTGGTGATCACCGGCGAGAACGCGCCACACCACTCATCCGCCCCTCCGCTCGGCACCTACCACCGCGGGGTGCGCATGCTGCCGGGTGCGGCATTGCTCATGGAGAAACAGGCCGATGGACAATTCGCGCTGTTCAAGCTGCAACAGGAAGGAGCGTTGACACCCGAGGAACTGAGGACCGGCCTTACGAACGACCGCTTCCGCTGGGCCGAACCGCCCCGTTGGCCGGAGTTCATCGAGGTGTTGACACAGAAGTACGGTTCCTTAAGGACGGCGGACGAACCGCCCGGTTGGCTTCCTGCGAGCGAGCCTCTTCAGGACAACTTCGTGTTCCGGGGCACGCAGTACGGCCGGCCTATGCTGGGCTGCTTCGAGGTCAGCTACACCACGCCCGGCGGCGAGCTGGGAGTGCGGTTGATGGGCTTGGTGGACGAAGGGGAGGTGCTTCGGGTGCATTGAGCCTTCAGTGACCCTCACCGCCGTGCAGCCCTGGATCAACACTACCAGCATACGCCGGCCCACCACTTCGGCATGTAGTAACATGGTGTGCACACAGGTACCGCTGCTGTGCAGGTAAAGGTCCGAGGAGCTATGGCGAAAGAGGGCTGGCGATCGCGTTGGCGTTGAACGCTGACCATGCGCTTGAAATTACCTCAGCAACGGCTGTGTTCACTAGCACGACCATGAGCGAAGGCAGCGACACTAGCGGAACTCCAATACCGCGATCCATCAAGACCCTCAACGCAACACGGAGATGTGTCCCTTGAGGTATTGTCCCTTGGACAAGAAGTAGTACACATAGACTCCATCAGGCACTGGCCTCCCATTCCTCGTTCCGTTCCACGGTTCGAACGTGGCTGTCTCGAAGATGAGCTCTCCCCAGCGGTTGAATATGCTGAGCAGACCGGTGTAGCAATCCGCAGGCGCGCTAACCTCGAAATGGTCGTTGACCCCATCGTCATTGGGGGTGAAACAGTTGGGTATGAAAACACCTGCCGTGACATCGCCTATCTCATTGACCAGTTCGACACTGGTGGAGTCCGCACATCCCTCCGCTGTGGTCGCCACCAGCCACACGGTGTAGCTGCCAGGCACAGCGTACTGGTGGATGGGGTCGGTCAACGTGCTTCCATTGCCGTCACCAAAGTTCCATGAATAGGTGCCGGCATTCATGCAGCTATTGTTGAACCGGTACCACGCCGTGCAGGGGTCCCATTCGGCGTTGAACTGTGCGAGCGGCCTGAGGGGGCTTAGCACTTCAATGGCAACGGTGTCCATGCAACCTTCAGCGTTCGTTGCGATGAGCGTTACGGTGTAGCTGCCGGACGCTCCATAGGTATGCAAGAGGCTATCAGCACTTGCTGTGCTTCCATCACCCAAGTCCCACTGCCATGTGATCGCACCTTGTCCTGCATCATATAACAGAACTTCGCCCGCACACGCCACCAAGGCCATGGGCCGGGCCTCGATCTGTCCGGCCACGACGACCAGTACGGATGCTGTATCCGCACACGGTGTGCCCGGCTCCGCAATAAGGAGCACGGTGTATGACCCCTGCGCGGCGTAGGTATGCACGACATCCGCCCCGCTGGCGAACGCACCATCGCCCAACTCCCATTGCAGCATGTTCCCCACGGAAGCGCCAGCTGTGAATTGGTGCTGCTCATCACATGGTCCGCTAAGCCACTGCGGATCCGCAAATGGGTCGGCGATCACCACCACTTGCATGGTGGTGTCGTGGTCGCAACCTGATGCGTTGCTGGAAGTGAGGGTTACGGCATAGGTTCCAGGTGATGCATAGTTGTGATCCACTGGGCTGCCGCTGGCGCCAGCCCCGTCTCCAAAAGCCCACAAGGTGGAACCGCCCAATGTGCTTTGATCCGTGAAGGTCACGACCTGGTCACATGCGGTGGTGTAGGTGAACGCGGCCTGCGGTCCATCATGCACCACCACCGTGGTCGCGGCGGTATCGCTGCAAGCGCCTCCGATCGTAGTGATCAGCGTGATGGTGAACGTGCCCGACGAGGCATAGGTATGTGCGGGTGATGCGAGTTCGCTGGTATTCCCGTCACCCATGTCCCACCACCACATTGTACTGCCAGGCGAGGTGCTGGTCACTTCCACCTGTAATGCACAGGTGTCACCACCCACGGTGAAGGAAGCGGAGGCCTGGGTAAGTACCACCACATCCACGGTCGCGGTATCGGACAAACAGGAATTGGACGATACGAGCTGCACGCTGTAGGTGCCCGCAGCGGTGTAGGTATGTGTGGGATCGCTGTCGGTGGTCGTGTTGCCGTCGCCCAGGTCCCAGGCGTATTGATCGGCCTGGGTGGAGGCATTGGTGAAATTCACCGCATTGCCGAGGCAAATGGTATCGGGTGCGGCGAAGGCCGCCACTGGTGCGGCGGAGGTACTGGTGATGTATGCCGGTCGTGTGAGGCTCAGCGTATCACCACAGGCCACCACGCGCAACGTGATACCGTAGGTGCCGGCCGCGAAGGTGTGTTCCGGCGCCTGCTCGTTGGTGATGGTGCCATCGCCGAGATCCCACTCCCACCATGTCGCGAGGCAAGTGCTATCCACGAACTGGTAGGTATCGCAGCCGCCCACGGCATAGGCGCTGAAATCGATGAAGGCCGGTGTGGTGCTGGTGCCCGGTGGTTCGCCCTCGATGGCACTGGGTAGCGCAGGGCGGCAACCGATGCCGGAAATGAAGACCGCATCGTGCGTATACCCGATGTTGGCCAACACGGGGTTGTCCGGATCAGCCACCTCCGCGAGGAAGTCGTAGTTATAGTTCATGCCCGCATAAATGCGGCCGTTCGCCGCCAGCTCCAGGTGGATGAGGTAGCGCCCCATGTTCGGGTCGATCAGCTCGGCGGTGCCGGTGGCAAGTTCCAGCCGGCCGAAGTCCATGGCGTCGATGACCCCATTGCCCAGGAAGTAGAGGTACTGGCCCGATGGCGAGAACTGCAGGCCACAAATGCGGTCCATCGACACGGCATGGTTCTGCAGGTTGCTTACCGTGCCGGTGTTCAGGTCCAGGTCCCAGATGGCTATGTCCTCCATCGCGGAGGTATTGGCCAAGCTCATGGCCAGGCGCGTGTTGGCCGGATCCAGCTCCAGGTCGTTCACAGACACCGGGGTGCCAATGGAAACCGTTGCGATCACGGTGGGTGGACCAATGCCTGTTCGGGAGATTAGGCAACGGACCAGGTCGTAGTTGTTGCCATTGCGTAGGCTGCCGAATAGCCAGCGACAGCCGTTAGGCAGCACATGTGAAATGGCGAGACCCTCGTTGAAATTGCCTGGTATCGGTGTGTTGGCATTCACCACATCGCCCAAGCCACCATTGAGGCTCATGTCGACAGTGGAGTAATACAGGGACGCCGGATCGCCGGTGACCAGATGGACGAAGAAATAGCGATCCGGATGGCATGGAACCGGGGAGATCACGGAATGCGAGGTGCTGCTATGACCCAGCAACCCGGTTCCTGCAGGCATCTGCATCAGGTTCGCATCGAACACCTGGATGTTGCCATTGGTGTTGACCGCAGTACAGAACAACAGGTTGTTGGCCGCATCGGTCATCACGTTCACGTCCTCATCGGCAGAGGACCCCAAGCCAGGCACGAATGCACCGACCGTGGGAACCGGTGTGCTCACATCCACGAGATAGACACCGTTGAGGTCCCGGGCCAACCATGTGCCCAACTGGGCCTTGAGCAGTACGGGAATGAGCAGAATTTGCAGTACGGTCGGCACGGCGCGGAACAGGGAACGTGATCGTGCTGCTTCCATGCTTGTATTGTCAATTGAACAGACGTACAGTGCAGGATATCGTTGCCCGGTGCAGGGTAGTCCGAAAGTTACTGATCACCTTGCTTCAGGGCGTGCACCTGTACGAACGGCAATGTGCATCAACCTGCGATCTTCGCGCCCCATGACCGACCAGGAACTTTCCCGCGCCCTGCGTGCATTGCGGCGTACGGTGCTGATGCTCGAGACCGAACTGCGGCATGGCCGGTTGGACGAGGCGCTGATCACCGACGTGGATGTCCAAATGGAACGCGGCATCGCCAGCGAGCCGCGCTGCGCGGCCCTGGTGGCCAAAGTGGATACGCTGCGCGAGAGCACCCTTACCCCGCGCGCCGAACTGATGGGCGATACCATCCGCGCTTGCGAGAAGCTGAGGGACGGGATCGACGAGGTGGTGGGAAGGCTGTGAGGACGACCGCTAGCCCCTGCTGCAGCCGCTGCAAGAGCCACAGGTGTTGCACGATGTGTCAGATGCCGTGGTAGCCATGTGCCCCCGCTTCGGCATCCAAGCCCACGCCAGGTAGCCCACTGCGGCAAGCACGATCACGATGGCGATCAGGGTCTGCATCACGGAGTGCTGAGGATGTTCGTCAACTGATACGTGATGAAGCTCGCGAGGTACGCCAGTCCGAAGAGGTAGCCGCCCATGATCCACATCTGCTTCCACGAGCCGGTCTCGCGCTTCACCACTGCAAAGGTACTGAGACACTGGGGCGCGAAGACCATCCACAGCAGCAAGGAAAGCTTGGTGGCCAGCGACCATTCCACGGTGATGCGTTCCCGCAGTTGGTCATCCACATCGCCCTCCTCCCCTTCCATGGAATAAGCAGTGCCCAGGGCGCTCACCACCACTTCACGCGCGGCCATGCCGGGCACCAGCGCGAAAGAGATCTGCTCGTTGAAGCCGATGGGCGCGAAGACGTAGTGGAGCGCATGCCCGAGCTCGCCGGCCAGACTGCGCTGTTCGCCTTGATCGGTGGTGCGCGGTGATGGAACGGTATACAAGGCCCACATCACGATGGTGAGCGCGAGGATGATGGTACCCACACGATGCAGGAAGATCATGGCGCGCTCCCATAGGCCAATGACCAGGCTGCGCACATCGGGCCACTGGTAGGCCGGCAGTTCCATCATCAAGGGCGAACGGGCGTGGTCCTTGTCCCTGCGCTTGATGAACCATGCCACCGTCATGGCGGCCACGATGCCCAGCACATAGAGCCCCACCATGACCAACGCGGCGGACGTGGCATCATCGGGGAACATGGCCGCCACAATGAGCGTGTACACGGGGATACGCGCCGAGCAGGCCATGAGCGGGGCGATGAGGATGGTGGTGAGCCGGTCGCGCCAATGGCTGATGGTGCGCGTAGCCATGATGCCCGGGATCGCGCAGGCGAAACTGCTCAGCAAGGGAATGAAGGAACGGCCCGAAAGTCCGGCGGCGCTCATGGGTTTATCCAGCAGGAAGGCCGCGCGCGGCAAGTAGCCGGAGGCCTCCAACGCCAGGATGAACAGGAATAGGATGAGGATCTGCGGCAGGAAAACGATGACACCGCCCACGCCGCCGATCACACCTTCCACCAGCAGGCCGCGCAACATGCCTTCGGCCATATGCCCTTCGACCAGTGCAGCAAGCGCACCAAAGGCGTCCTCGATCCAGCCGGAGAGCACATCGCCGCCGGAGAACACCGCGAGGAACGTGGCGAACAGCACCAGCCCGAGCACCATGAAACCCCACACGGGATGCATCAGGAAGCGGTCGATGCGGATGCTGGGGTCCTTGTCGATGGCCGGCGCCGAGACGGTGCGCTCGAAAATGCCAAGCACAGCGCGTTGTGTGGCCAGCACCTGCTCAACGCCGGGTTGCTTCCAGTGGGCGGGAGGCACTTCGTGGAGCGGTTCGTCCAACGCCTTCTTCAGTTCGTCAGCGCCGTGGGCATGCAGGCTCACGGTCTCCACCACGGGCAGGTTCAGTTCGCGGGCCAGCAATTCCTTGTTGATGGTGATGCCGAGCTGCCGAGCACGGTCCATCTTGTTCAGCACCACGATCAATGGCAACCCGAGCTGACGCGCCTCCAGAACGAGACGCAAATGCAGGCGCAGGTTGGTGGCATCGGCCACGCATACCAGCAGGTCGGGCAGCAACTCCTTGCTATGGCCGGTGATCACATCGCGGGTAACGGCCTCGTCGTTGCTGAGCGCGTTCAGGCTATATGCCCCGGGAAGGTCCAGCACGCTCACGCGCCTTCCGCTCGCGGTGTGCATCACCCCCTCCTTCCGTTCCACCGTGACACCGGCATAGTTGGCCACCTTCTGGCGGCTGCCGGTAAGCAGGTTGAACAACGCTGTTTTGCCGCAGTTGGGATTGCCCAGCAGGGCGATGCGTTGGGGCTGCCTGGCGGACATTCAGACGGAAGGGGTCACTTGGATGAACGCCGCCTCGTGCCGACGCAACGCGAACGTGGTATGGCCCAACCGAACGGCCACGGGATCGCGACCAGGCCTGGCCTCGCGTACCACCTGCACGCGCTCGCCGGGAACGAAGCCCAGCTCCAGCAGGCGTAAAACGAGTACATGGTCGCTGGCGAGCGTTGGCACGGTGACCCCTGCCACTATTGCCCAGCGCTCTTCCGGCAATTGGTCCAACCCGATCGTACGCACCTGCTCCTTGTCCATAAGGGTGCAAAGGTCGCTTCCACAGGGGTACGCCGGAATACCGCGATCGTGGTATGGTCAGGTGCCCGCCCGCCTACCCCCAATGTGCCACGTAGCGCCCTTCGGGATCGTACATGCCGGCCTGGCGCACGGGATCAAAACGCCTTCCCTCGCGGGGATCGTTGCCCACACCGGCCACGTATTGCCAGTTGCCCCAGTTGCTGCAAGGGTCGTAGTCGATGAGCATCCGCTCGAACCAGTAGGCCCCCATGCGCCAATCGATGCCCAGATCATGCACCAAGTAGCTGGCCACGTTCTGTCGTCCGCGGTTGCTCATCCAGCCCGTTGCCGCAAGCTCCCGCATGTTGGCATCGATGAAGGGTTGTCCCGTGCGCCCCTCGCACCAAGCCTCGAAGCGGCGCGTGTTGTGATCACCCATGAACGGCTTGTGCGCGATGCCATGACGCAGGAACAGGTCGCGACCATGCATGGCAGCGGTGAACTGGAAGAAGTCGCGCCACAGCAGCTCGAAGACCATCCAATAGGTGCTCTCGTTGGCACCATGGGCCTGCTCGTAGTCCTTCACCGCGCGGTAGACCTCGCGAGCACCAAGCGTTCCCGTGGCCAACCACGGACTGAAGCGACCGCTGAAGTCGGCGCCAAGCAGACCGTTGCGCGTCAGCTTGTAACTGCCCAACCGTTCGGGACCGGAGCAATAGTGCCACAACCGCGCAAGAGCGGCGGCGCGATCACCGGTGAAGGCGAAGGGCGAGCGCGGATCGGCAGTGATCGTTCCGTGAGGCAACATATCGCCCCCCGCTCCACTGCTCCAGTCCATTGGTGTGGGAATACGCGCGGGTGCAGGGAACGGATCGCGCACGGCCCATTGCTTCTCCACTTTGTTGCGGAAGGCGGTGAACACATGCGGCAAGCGTTGCACCGGGAAAGGCAGGTCGTCCGGATGAAGCAGAGTGTTCGGCTCATACAGGTGCAACGGGACACGCGATGCCACGGCGCGTTCCTGCTCCTGTTCCTCCCAGCCATAGAGGCGTTGGGCTTGCACGACATCGGCCCGACACTCGCGCGCCAGCTGTTCCAATGCTTCCGCCGGGTCGGCGACCACCACACGCAGGCTGCCACCCAGTGAGCGCAGTTCGGCATCGAGACCGGCGATCGCCTCATTCAGGAAACGCCTGCGGAACGGACCACTGCGCTCGAACCCGAAAGGGTTTGTCCCATGCTGCCTGGGGTCGATGATGACCACGGGCAATACTTCATCGTGTGCAGTACACGCCGCATGCAGGGCCTGGTTGTCGGCCACGCGCAGATCGCTGCGGAACCAGATGATGGCGCGGGTCATGGAAGGTGGGGCATGCGGGAAGAACAGCCGATCATAGGTCATTGATATTCGCCAGCAACGCATCGCCTCTATCCAGCAATGCCTGTCTGGTGGCCATGGGCATGCGGTCCCAGGTGCGGTAGGTCATGCCCATGCGCACCATCATGCCAGGACGCGTTTCATCACTGAGGAAACGTTCGCGGTTGCGCGCATGGAAATGCCAGTAGAGCGCGTTGAACGGGCAGGCCTTGGGACCCGTGCGGTCGTTCACATCGTAGTAGCAGGAGCCACAGTGATGGCCCATCTTGTTGATGTACGAACCACTGCTCACGTAGGGTTTGGTGCCCACGATGCCCCCATCGGCGAACTGGCTCATGCCGCGCGTGTTCGTGATCTCCACCCACTCAATGGCATCGATGTAGATACCCAGGTACCAGCGGTCCACCTCGTCCGGATGCACGCCCGCCAACAGTGCGAAGTTGCCGGTGAGCATGAGGCGCTGGATGTGGTGCGCGTAGGCGTTGGTGAGACTGCCGGTGATCGCATCGCGGAGACAGGCCATGCGTGACGTGCCGGTCCAGTACCACTCGGGCAGCTTCTGTTCATGGCCCAGGAAGTTGCGCTGCGCGAAGGAGGGCATCTGCGCCCAATAGATCCCGCGCATGTACTCGCGCCACCCGATGATCTGCCGCACGAAGCCTTCCACCTGCCCGAGTGAGATGTGCTCCGGAGCGGCCTTCCATGCGTCCACCGCAGCCTCACAGATCTCCAGCGGATGCAGCAACTTCACGTTCATGCTGAAGCTGATACGCGCATGGTACAGCGCCCAGTGGTGCGGCGTCATGGCATCCTGGTAGGTGCCGAAGCGGTGCAACAGGTGTTCGCAGAAATAGCGCAGTAGTTGCAGGCTTTCGTCGCGGTCCAGTGGCCAGGGGAAGTGCGCGGCATCCACGGCCCCGATGGTATGCACACCCGCCTCGTCTATCATCGTCCTGATGTCGCGGAGGTCGTGATCGAAGAGCAAGGGCGGCGGCGGTACATGGTCCTTCGGCGGACGTTGCCGGTTCTCCTGATCGAAGTTCCAGCGTCCTCCTTCGGGTCCGTTGCCGCGCATGAGCAGTCCGGTGCGTTCGCGCATCACGCGGTAGAAGCGCTCCATCAGGTACTGCTTCTTCCCTTTGAAGAGCGCGGCCAGTTCGTTACGCGTAGTGAGGAAATGTTCGGTATCGGCCACTTCCACCACACAGCCGCACCGCGCAGCGAATGCCGAGAGTTGTTGGTCCAGGCGCCATTCATCGGGCATCTGGTAGGCGAAGGTATTGGCGCCGCTATCTGCAATGATCCATGCCAGGTTCTCAGGAATGCCCTGCTTGTTCCGCGGATCGTTCAATGCGAGGTAGAGCACGCGATGACCGCCGGCCTGCAGTTGTTCCGCGAAGCGCCGCATGGCCCCGAAGAAGCCCAGCACTTTCTGCGCATGGTGCCAGGCGTAGTCGGTCTCCTGGCGCACTTCCATCAGCACGTGCAGCACGTCGGCATCCGGCCGCGTGTACCAGCTGTGTGCGGCATTGAGCTGATCACCGAGGACCAGCCTGATCACACGTGCTTTACGAGGCTCTTGCTGGCGCGGCATCGATCGCTACAGTATTTCACTTCGTCCCACACCTTCTCCCACTTCTTCCGCCATTGAAAAGGTCTACCACAAATGGCGCAAGACTTCGTTTCCCGTATGGACGGTGGCCGGTGACGAGGCATGCTCTCAAGCGAGGATGAGGCCCTCCTGTTCGTTGCCATAGACCAGCGCCTCGCCCCGATGGTGCCTGTGTCCGATGACCCAACAGAGCCATGCATCGGCCTCGTGGCGGTCGGCCGGCGCGGGTGGTGGCATTACGATCATGCCGGCCATGATGCGCAGCTTGTGCTTCGGAACGGCTTTGCGTGGCTCCACCTTCAGGCTGTCCCACTCGTGGCGGATGAGCGCCGCAGGATAGGCTTCATATACAGCGATGCCCTGTGCCCGCCACGTGGCCGCCAAGCGCATGGCCCGCGCAGTGAGCCCTCCGAGGAACATGGGGCTCATACCGCGCGCTTGGTGATCGGCCACGCGGAAGAAGTAGTCCTGGCCATGACCGCTGTAGACACCAGGCAGGCTGAGCGGTGCATCGATGTAAATGGCCTTGGGCCGCAATTGCGACACCACCTCCTCCAGCCAGGTATCGCCATCGGCATCCTTGGTGCTGTGCGCGAAACGGAACTGGCCGTGGGCCCAGTGGCACACAGCCGTGTTGCCCGACGTACGTGCACCAAGGTCGATACCGATATGGTCCTGGGTGTGCTCGATGTCCATTTCAGATCGCGCTCAGACCACCATCCACACCGATCACCTGCCCCGTGATCCAACGCGCCTCATCGCCCAGCAGGAAAGCGGCCATGGCGGCCAGGTCCTCGGGTTCGCCCACGCGTTTCAGCGGATGGCGCTCGGCACTGGCCTGCTCCCGTTCGGGTGTTGCCAACAGCTTCTCGGCCAAGGGCGTACGGGTAAGGCTCGGCGCAATGCAATTCACACGCACTGTGGGCGCCAGCTCGGCCGCAAGCGAACGCGCGATGCCTTCCAGCGCACCCTTGGCGGCCGCCACGCCGGTGTGGAAAGGCATGCCACGCTGCACCGCGACCGTACTGAAGAGCACGATGCCACTTCCCGGTGCCTTCTTCAAGCGATCGGCGCAGGCCTGTATGGCGGTGAACGCACCGATGGCGTTCAGCTCGAACGCAGCACGCAGGTCGTCGGCCTTGGTGCTGCGGATGGGCTTGAGGTCGATGCTGCCCGGACAGTAGACCAAGCCGCCCAGCGTTTCGGGAAGGCGGTCCACGGGGAAGGCCGGAGCGAGGACATCGTGCGTGATGTGGTCCGCGATGCCCGCAACATCAGGCATGGTGCGACCGAGGGTGATGACGCTCCTCCCCTGCGCAATGAGGCGCTGTGCCAGGGCGCGACCGATGCCGCGGGAAGCACCGATGATGAGAATGGGATGCATGTGCCTAGCAACACCCCGAAGGCCGGGAATGTTCTGCTGCGATCACTGCCAGAGCGAATGGCTGATCATGGCACCCGTGGCATGATCGACAATGACCAACAGGGGCTCGGACACCTTGCCTTCTACCGGTGGCCGTGTGCCCACGAATGCCGTGGACCGCTGGCCTGGCAGGATCTGTTCGAGCTTGAAGCGTTCGATGCCGGTATCCACTTGCCAAATGATGTGGCCGTCGGTCGCCACGCGGGCCACCATCAGCCTGCCCTCGCGCCCGGGCTCCGAGGTATAGACCATCACTGCGCCATCGGGGTCCGAAAGCAGGAAGGGTTCGCTCTTGTCGTCGGCACGCAAAAAGGCGGCGTTCAGGAACGTGGCCTCGTTGATCGGTGCGATCGATACGATGCGGTGGTACTTGTCATCGACCGGTGCTTCCAACGAAGCGCGGCAAAAGCGTCGTTCCTGCTTCGCCTCCTCCTGGCCCACTACGCGGCGAACGAACTTCTTCGGCTTGTACCCGCCTTCCAGCTCTGCTGCGGAATGTAGGCCTACCCACTGACCGGGCGCTGCGATGTAGCCTGCGGCCAGGAAGGCATCGGCGCGGGACGGGAAGGGCGAGGACCACGCACCTTGCAAGGACACGTTGGGCGCAAGCGTTCGGCCAGCAGGCAACAGGTCATAGTTCCTCAGGTCCACGCCGCCCACACCGCCCACATCGAACCAAAGCGTGCGACCATCGCTGCCCAGCACCTTCGCCAAACTGAACGAATTGCCTTCAAGGCCATCGGCGATGGGCACCAGTCGAGGACTGCTACCATCGAGCGGGACCAGGAAGAGGCTCACACTGAACCGGTCCTTGGAACCATCGCGATGCAGGCTCGGCGTGTAGGGCTCCAGCGTTTGGACCAGCGTGGCAATGTGGCTATCGGTGCGCACGCAAAGGCCGAGCGGTGTGCCCTTGCCGGGGTCGATGGTGAGCAGTTCGTTCTTCATCCACAGGATACCGCCAATGATGATCGCTGCGCCGCCAACACCCAATGCCAACTTCAATCGGAAGTCGCGGTAACGCGCATACCAGGCTACATCCTTGGCGCGTGATGTGGGGTCGGTCATGGGTCCTGGCTATCGAACGATGTTGATCCAGCCGCCCTCAAGATCGATCTCCGCCTTGCAACCGCTGGCCTTCTGGCGCACCACCTCATCCCCCACGGAACGCAGGATGTCCGCGCGACGGTCCATGGCCCAAGGGTGCTGTACGCGCCAAACGCTCTCGCTACCCATGTTGACGATGGCGATGGCATGACCGCCCGCAAATTCCCACCAGCCGCTGATCGTGCCACCACTTTCCGTGTAGCTCACCGAACCCGATCGTCCGTCCTCCGTGATCGTGACCTTGGCGTTGTTCATGCCTTGCTCGCATTGGTTCCAGCGCAACAACAGGACCACGCTGGGCATTCCCAAAGATCGCGCATCTTCACTGACCCTTACCGCCATGTCCTGGAAGATCGCCCTTGCTGTCGCGCTGCTCACGGCCGTGATCACCGCCGTTGTTACCGCACCCGTGGCCGACAAGGTGACGCGCATGCATGGCGTCAGCGACTTCGAAGGTGGGCGCGGCATGGCCATCGCCTTCATCCTGATCCCCGCCGGCTTCATCGGTGGCTTTCTGCTCGGGCTACTGGGCACCAAGCTGACCGGTGCTGTGGAATGGCCGCAATTCTGGAAAGCAGCGGGGCTCTCCGTGGTGCTTGGCCAGGTGGCCTTGTTCGGCATCGCGGGCCTCAGCCTGCTCTCCATTCCTCGCCCACCGCTGGTGAACGGACAAGCGCTTGATCTGGAAGTGGAGGTGCTAGTGCCTTTGGAGCGCATCACACCCAGTGCCTTGGAACCGGACCAACTGCGTCTGAGCCTGTATGCGGGCGACAAGGACAACCAGTATGCGGATGTGGATAGCAAGCGCTTCCGGGAGGAGAACGGTCGTTTCATCGTGCCTGCAGTAGCGCAGCTGAACAGCAAGTCGTACCTCCGCACGCTCAGCTTCCACATCGAGGAACACACCTGGCTGGCCTTCGATCTGCCTTTGCCGGCCACACCGCAAGTGGACACCACCTGGAGCGCCGCAGCTCCCATGCGCGAAGCGAACACCGGAGGTAATGGCGCTCCGTTGACCGATGTGCTGATCCGATACCGGGTAATGGTGCGGCCGACCAGCACACCGCAGTGACCATAAATACGAACATCCATGGCACGCATCTTCAACACCATACGCCAACGGCTCCTGAAGGAGAACCGCTTAACCCGCTACCTCGTCTACGCCGTGGGCGAGATCGTGCTGGTGGTGATCGGGATCCTGATCGCGTTGCAAATCAACAACTGGAGCAACTTCAACAAGGACAGGGTGCTGGAGGAACAGTATGTGACGGGACTGATCATTGACCTTCAAGCCGACTCGCTCGCAATAGGCAATCTGAAGGCGGACTCTGATGATCAGGTCAGAAGGAAAAAGAAACTCTATGAATACCTTGATGGGATCGCATTCCCTGGGGATTCGGTCCAGCACTTCTTCGCCAAGCAATGGGAACTGTCCATGGGGTTCAATCCGACCACGACAACGTTCGACGAGATGAAGAGCACTGGGCGTTTGAACGTGGTCCAAGATCCGGGCTTAAGGAGCAGGATCATCAAGACCTACAACGCGTATCAAACATACGTGAACGGTGGTCAAGCGTATTACGAACGCAATAGGGCCGAACTGCGCAAACTCGCTTTCAAGATCCCCGGTCTCGTGGACCACAAAGTCCTGAGCAACCCGATAAGAGCCGATATCGCGGAGGCGCTGAAGAACGACGAGCTCAGGAATGCGATCCTTGCGAACTACGCGGTCACTGTGAACATGCAGCTTGAAGAGTTACAGGGCGTCAATCACCAATTGCTCGAACACCTGCGCGCCTATCCCATCGACCGGGAACTTGCCCGATAGCACCACTGACCACGAACACCATGTCGAACATCGACCTGATCATTGAGGAGCGCGCCCGCGACATCGGCAACTTCCTGGTGGGCCGTCTCCTGCCCTTCCACAGCAAGCGCATGGTGGGGCCGTTCGTCTTCATTGACCACATGGGGCCCACCACGCTCGATGCGCAGACCAACTTCGATGTGCCACCGCACCCGCACATCGGGCTCAGCACCCTTACCTACCTGTTCGAGGGCAGCGTGATGCACCGCGACAGTCTGGGCACAGCGATAGAGATCAAGCCCGGACAAGTGAACTGGATGACGGCCGGCAAAGGCATTGTGCATTCCGAACGCACACCCGACCACCTGCGCAACGGACCGAAGACCTTGCACGGCCTGCAGATCTGGGTGGCCCTGCCCAAGGAACTGGAGCAGATGGAGCCCAGCTTCTTTCATGCCCGCGAGGAGGAACTGCCCGTATGGGAACAGGACGGTGCCCACTTCAAACTGATCGCGGGCAACGCCTTCGGACAGGTATCGCCCGTGCCGGTGCACAGTCCATGCTACATGGTGAAGATCACGGCACAGGAAACACGGACGCTGGACATCGGCCACGCGCTGTTCGGCGAGGTGGGGCTCTACATCCTGCAAGGAGGCATCAGCAACAACGGTCACCACTACGGTCCCAAACAGATCCTGGTGGCCAAGGAAGCCTCCCTCTGCACCTTTACCATTGAAGCGGGCAGCACCGTCTTCCTCTTCGGCGGCGAGCCCCTGCCCGAGGAACGTTTCATCGAATGGAACTTCGTGGCCACTTCCCGCGAGCTGATCGATGCCGCCAAACAACGCTGGAAAGACCAGGCCTTTCCGCGCGTGCTGGGCGAAACGGAGTTCGTGCCACTACCCGCAAAATGAACCCGCGCTGATACGGCCCGCCCTTTGCTGACCACTGATCGACCATTCCAAATGCGTTCCCTACTCCTGTCGCTGAGCCTGCTCTCCATTACGGCCTTCGCCCAGGACCCGGCATTCGTGCACCACACACCGCGCGCGCAATACCTCTTCCCCGATGAGGCACCGCGCGCCTACATCCTGGGCAACAACGTGGCCTTGCGCGAAACACCCTCACGAACCGGCCAGGTGGTAACAACGCTGAACGCTGGAACATCGGTTTTCATTGAGGAAATGACCACGGACACGTTGATCGTGAACGGCGTGGGCAGTTATTGGTACCGTGTAACGGCAGGCGACCGCCAAGGCTGGACCTGGGGCGGCAACATCGCACAGGTCGCGTTCGGGTCCACCGCCGATGCCACCGTGAAGTTCGTGGGCGGCATCGATCACATCACGCCATCGGATACCGGGATGTACGACCACTCCTATCGCCTGATAGCGCTGAAGGACGGCAAGGAGATCGACCGGATCGTGGTGCGATCGTTCGCATGGGGCTTCGAGATGGTGACCAACCTGGGTGACAGGGGCCTGCATGCGGTGGATGATATCATTGCGCTGAACGTGCCTTGTGTGGGGGGATGTGGCTGCACCACGGGTGACGTGCTGGTATTCTGGAGCGGTGGAAGGTTCCACCATGCGGCCGACCTGATGGGCTCGCCCGACGGCGCGTACAGCACCAACGTATCGTTCATCTTCCCTGCGGACATGGAAGGACTGCCCGACGTGATCATTCGCGAAGAACTGACCTACTCCGAAGTAGCTGATGAACCTTTAGAGGACACGAACACGGAAGGTGAAGAGGTGACCGAGGACCAGCCTGTCGATGAGGCTGATGACACCGACCAGGAGTACATCTCCCGCATCACCACGCGCACCTACCTTACCTGGAACGGAAAGGCCTTGGTGCCATCAGGACGCGCGCCCGAAACGAGCACGTACAGACTTGCATTGGATTGAACAATTCCGATCGCATTGGAAAGGCGTCCGCTTGACCCTACGCCAAGTGGAGGGGTAACTTGCGCCCATGAAGCGATCGCTACTCTCGTTCTTTCTGCTGCCTCTCGCCCTTTCAGCACTCGCCCAGTGCAGCGTGTCCCTGTCCGCTGACACCGTGACCACCTACTGGGGCTACGAGCCCTTGTCGTGCGCCACGATCACTGCGATCGGTGATGGGGCAGCCCCGACCACACTGGTGTGGAGCAACGGCAGCACCGCTACGTCCATTCAAGCGTGCGACTCCACGAGCAGCTGGTACAGCGTAGTGGTCACCGACGACACCCTATGCACCGCCACCGATTCCGTGTTCGTGAACGTGGTGGATGTTCGTTGCGGCAACAACAACAACAAAGTGCTGGTGTGCCACATCCCACCCGGAAACACGGACAATGCCCACACCATCTGCATCAGTGCGAACGGGGTTCCCGCCCACCTTGCCCATGGCTGTGTATTGGGCGCCTGCGCACCCGCACCTTCTGATAGCCTGGCCGGTGGTGGCCTTGTAGAGATCGTGATCTCGCCCAATCCCGTGATCGTCTCGGGCACCATCCGTGTGCAGAGCCGCGCTTCGCAACAGGTCACGGTGTATGTGGTGGATGCCACCGGTCGCCGTCTGCTAATGCTGCTCGATGCGGCCATGATCGATGGCGACGAGCGCGTACTGACGCTGGACCAAAGCCAACTTCCCGAAGGGACCAGCATGGTCTGGGTGGAAGCTTTGGGAGCCGAGGGCCGTATTGCACGACGCGTAGTGCTGGTCCAGTGACCTTACCACCGGCGCGTTCTGCACACTTCCGGCCCAAGCGCTACACGCAAGGAAAGTAGCAAGGCAATAGCCGTGGGGGGTGTGATGATCAAGGTCTCACGACTATCCAATGCGAACCGGTTGCCCAAGGCGTTCAGTGCGATGAGCGCGGTGATCGCCAACATGCCCTAACGCCCGACCACAAGGAACGCAACACCGACGACTATTGCGCGGACCAGCACGACCGCCATCAAATTGAGCAGCACCGCGAGCGAAACAACTGCGCCCACCGTTCGTCCCCATCAGTGGACAACCGTCCGCCCCACTCCAATTCCTCAGGCACCAGCCCGGCCAGCACCACGAGTTGTTACACGGCTGCCGCAGCCAACAGCAGCAGGAGGAACTTCACTGCCAGGGAGTGCCGCAAAATGCGTCGCCCGAGCGAAAACCACTTATCCCTTGACGCAGGCCACGGTATCTTTCGTGGCTGTGCTTCATGCGTTGCCATACGTACCCTTGCTGCTCCGACCGCTCGCACTCCTGACGATCTTCATCGCCTCGCAGGCAAGGGCCCAGGAACCCGCACGCATGAGCGAAGCAGCCGCCAAGGAGGCCGTGTATCTGATCGTACAGCACTCCGGGCTCCTGCCCACCTTCACTGTTCGCGAAGACCTTTCGGTGCGCACGGCGGTGGCCTACATCAAGGGGCGCGACCGCATTATCGCCTACGATCCGGCGTTCATCGGCAGGGTGCTGGATTCAACGCGCACGGACTGGGCCGCGGTGAGCATTCTGGCGCACGAGATCGCCCACCACCTATTGGGCCACACGCTCGATCCCGATGCCGTTCACCCCGGCGATGAACTGGCCTGCGACCGCTACTCAGGATTCGTGCTTCAACGCATGGGCGCCACCTTGGAGGAAAGTCGCGCCGCCATGGAAGTTGCCGGCAGCGTGCATGGCACCCACCGCCACCCACCGCGCCATGCCCGCCTGCAGGCCATTGAACAGGGTTGGAACGAGGCCCGTGACCTTACCGAACAACGGTCCACGCCCCCCTTCCGCGTGGACCGTGATCTGCGTTATGTGGTGCGGTTCGTGGGCGATGCGAACACCTACTACGTGGATGCTGCCGGATGCCTGGTCTGGTTCAACAACGTGGCCGATCCCATCGGCTTCGGCGCGTGCGACCGGTTGCCCGAAGGCCCATATACCCATGCCATTACCTGGGAGGAACTGTACCTCCTCGTGGACGGCAAGGGCACCATCTGGCGGACCGGTGTGAACGGTCTTCAACGACAGGTCGGCAGCATGCAGCCCTTCGCAGCTTCCAAGCCATAAAGAGCTGATGTACAAGTTCATATCGACCCGGGCGCAAAGGACCAACGGACAGAATTGGACACAGGACGGGTCCAAGCGACCCGATAGGTTCGTTTGCGGGAACGGTTCCTTAACCTCACCTTGTCCCCATATGCTTCACTTTACCACTCAGACCGACCCGGAGACAGCCCGTCCGGTTACCACTGCATTGGACCGGTTCTTCGTCAAGTTCATCAACGATCCGCGCGACCTGCCCTTCATCTACCTCGGACTGAAGGTCACTTTCACGCTGATCCCGATGGCCGTGCTGCTGTACATGCCCTTCGTGCCCAGCTGGCTCTGGTGGATCATTGCCGTGGTCTACCTCTTCATCAACAACATCACCTACAAGGGGCCCTTCGGCCTCATGCTGCATTGCACCACCCACCGCAGGTTCTTCAAGAAGGAATACGACATCCTGAACCACTACCTGCCCTGGGTGCTGGCGCCATTCTTCGGCCAATCGCCGGAGACCTACCGCGCACACCACATCGGTATGCACCACGTGGAGAACAACCTGGAACCCGACGAGAGCAGCACCATGCCCTACCAGCGCGACTCCGGCAAGGACTTCCTGAAGTACTACTTCACCTTCCTCTTCACCGGCATCTACACGCTGATCCGCTATCTCTTCAGCCGCAAGCGCAATAAACTGGCATTCCAAACGGCACGAGGCGAGATCCTCTTCATCCTCTTCTGCGCGGCGCTCTGCACGGTGAACTGGCAGGCGACGCTGGTGGCCTTCATCCTTCCGTTCATGGCCTTCCGGCTCGTGGCCATGGCAGGCAACTGGGTGCAGCACACCTTCATTTGCCGTGACGAACCCGGCAACGACTACCGCAACAGCATCACGGTGATCAACGTGAAGTTCAATCACAAGTGCTGGAACGATGGCTATCACATCAGCCACCACATCGACCCCAACCTGCACTGGACCGAGCATCCCCGCTTCTTCCGTGAGCACCTGGCCGAATTCGGAAAGAACAAGGCCGTGGTGTTCGATGGGCTCAATTATATGCAGGTGTTCATCCTGTTGCTACGCGATCGTTACGACCTGCTGGCCGAACGATTCGTGGACGTGGGTAACAACTTCCGCAACGACGAGGAAGTGATCGCCTTCCTACGCGACCGTGTGAGGCCCGTCCCCTTCGACTCCATACCGGGCATGGCGCAGGCTGCCTGACCTGGATGTATTGAACGCTGCCAAGGCCGGTGCGGTCGCATAGCTTTGCCGCCACTTAGCGACCCCGAACATGAGCAGCGAGAACGGATATGTGCGCACGGACCTGAACGAAGGCATCGCCACGGTCACCTTCCACCACCCCAAGAGCAACAGCCTGCCCGGCCACGTGCTGCGCGGCATGGCACAGGCCATCACCGAGGCGGGTAACGACCCCTCGGTGCGCGTGATCATCCTGCGCAGCGATGGAGACAAGGCCTTTTGCGCTGGTGCCAGCTTCGATGAACTGGTGTCCATTGACAGTGCCGAGCGCGGCCTTGAGTTCTTCAGCGGCTTCGCCCTGGTGATCAATGCCATCCGCAAGGCACCCGTGCTCGTCATAGGTCGCATCCACAGCCATACCGTGGGCGGTGGCGTAGGGCTGGCCTGCGCCGTGGACATCGCCTACGCGCACGAGAGCGCCAGCGCCAGGCTCAGCGAATTAGCCATTGGTATCGGTCCTTTCGTGGTGGGACCAGCGGTGGAACGCAAAGTGGGCACCGGCCTCTTCGGACTGCTCAGCAGCACACCGGCCACACGTCGTAGCTCGGCCTGGTGCGAGGCGCACGGTATGTACGCTGAAGTGTTCCCGACCGTCGACGCACTTGACGCACGCATTGCCGCCCATGCCCGCGAGCTCGCCGCCTACAGCCCCGAGGCCATGGCCGAACTGAAGCGCGTGATGTGGCGCGGCACCGAGGATTGGGACACGCTGTTGGCGGAACGTGCCGCGATCAGTGGCCGATTGGTGCTGAGCGAATTCACCCGCAACGCCATCGCCGCCTTCAAAGAGGCCGCCGCCAAGCGCTGAGCACCGGGTCCTATCTTGGCGGTAACATCCTCCGCCATGATCCACCGTTCGCTCCTCCTGTGCATATCCGTCTTCAGCGGTCTCCTGCTTGTCGCACAGGACCTGCCACCCGGTGTGGACATCACCAATGTGGTGCTCGATGAGGGAGCGCAGACCGTGACGGTCACCTACACGCTGACCGATCCCGAGAACGACGCCTGTACGATACTGTTCTCGGCCTCCAGCGATGGCGAAACCACCTACCTGGTGAACACCGCCAACGCCACCGGTTCACTGGGTGCAGGCATAGCTCCTGGAACCGGTCTCACGATCACATGGAACCACGGAGCCTTCAGCCCGGAAGGCCTTACGATCCGTGTGCTGGCGGAGGACGGACATACGCCCGACATACAGGCCATGGTTGATGCCGTTGACCCCGGTCGCTTGATGCAACGACTGGCGCATGTGGCCATACCGCGACACCATGTTGCGGCACCGGCGGGGATCAGTGCCATACGCGATACACTGATGCTGGCCTTCGGTGCAGCGGGTCTGCAATCCGCTCAACAGAACGTCACCTACCAAGGCAGTACCGTACCCAATGTGATGGGCCGCCTACCGGGCCTGGTGGACGAGTCCCGCACCTACATCGTGGACGGGCACTACGACGCCGTGAGCAATACCGCAGGCGCGGACGACAATGCCACAGCGGTGGCGGCCACCTTGGAGATCGCACGCATTCTTGCGCCCTACCGCTTCCGCAACAGCCTTCGCTTCATCGGCTTCAGTTTCGAGGAGCAGGGCTTGATCGGATCGCAGGCCTATGCACAGAGCGGCATTCCGGCGTGGGAACAGATCAACGGGGTGCTCAACATGGAGATGATCGGCTACTACAGTGATGCGCCCAACAGCCAGCAACTGCCCTCAGGCTTCGACCTGCTGTTCCCCACGGCCACGGCCAACATCGCAGCGGATGGTTATCGCGGCAACTTCCTCACGGTGGTGGGCAACACGGCATCCCAACCGCTCATCGACGCCTATGTGGCGGCCTGCGGTGCGCATGTGCCGGAACTGCGCATCATCCCCCTGGCCGTGCCGGGCAACGGCCAGATCGCGCCCGACCTGCGCCGCAGCGACCATGCCGTGTTCTGGGACACCGGAAGAAAGGCACTGATGCTGACGGACGGCAGCAACTTCCGCAACGCCAACTACCACACCCCGAACGATGTACCGGCCACGATCGACACCGCCTTCTACACCAACAGCGTGAAGGCAACGCTGGCCGCTGCGGCCATACTGGCACAACCCATCAACGCCGGCTACGACACCTATTTGCTGGGCGACCTGGTCGGCCAGCACGAGCACCATGAACGCTTTGCATGCACGGCGCGCACCCATGTGGACCGCGATCGTAACATGTTGGTGGTCCGAGTGGGTGATTGCACTGCCGATCAGGTGACCGCCACCCTCTTCGATCTGCGCGGCGTGCGCATTGCGGGCAAGACACTGCGACCCGCTGCTGGTGACCACGACCTACCACTGGCCGGCCTCCCTAACGGCCTGTACGTACTGGTGCTCCAGCACGGCGAACAGAGCCGGACCGTGCGCGTGGACGTGTTCCGTTGAACGGATCAGCGCAGGCGGTCCATGCTGCGCACCAGTTCCTCGTCGGAGCGTATCATGCGCTCGGCAATGAACACCAGGACCAGCACCACCATCGGCAGGAAAAAGGTGAGGCCGAAGGACTGGTCCATGGTGCCCTGGCGGGCCAGATAGGCCAGCGTGGAGTTCATGGTGATGTACTGGAACGCGATCACCGGAAGTTGGAGCATCCACAGACCACGCACCACACGGCTTTGACGTGGGCGGTTGCCATAGAGCAGAATGGCCACCAACATGCCGAAGCCGAGCATGCTGTGCAGCACCTCGTACGGCAACACCGGGCTGGCCATGGCATCCTCCGTTCCATCGGGCAGGAACAGCCCATATGTGCGGAGTTTGTACACGCCCAGATCGCCGGTGTACGTTGCAATGGGGAACAACCACGAAGTGAACGCCAACAGGGCGCCGACAGCCAGAAGGATGGATTGCTTACGCTGCCACATGGGCCTTGGGTAATTGGGATACGGAAAGGGCCACGAAGGTAGTGGCCGCCGATCGCACCCACAGGCTCGGCACCGGGTGTGAAAAAAGATGACCTGCAGGCTTGGCGGGGCAACTCCCGGGCCGTAACATTGCAGCGCATTCGCAATTCCGGCAGGTGCCTGCGTCATTCCGGCGCTATCCGAGCCCCCGCCATTCCCGCTTCCCCCTACATTCTGATAACGATCGGACCCCAGCGGTCCGCCCATCGACCAACAGAACGGTCGATATCCAACGAACATCATTCCCGCGTACATGTACGACCAGAGCGCCCTGAGCGGCATGAAGCTCTCCGAACTGAAGGAGATCGCCAAGCAGCTCAACCTGAAGAAGGCTGATACCCTGAAGAAACAGGACCTGATCAACAAGATCCTGGAAACGCAGGCCAGCAAGAGCGACAAGCCGAAGTCCATTGCTCCCACCTTCGTGGACAACGATCAGGACCTGACCGCCCTGGCCACAGCTGATGAAGTGCCCCTTGAAGTGGACCCCGAACCGGAGCCCATGGCCAATGATGGCGGTGCCTTTGATGCCGAAGGCGATGATGACGACGAGGATGATGACGACGAGGACGACGATGAGGAGGCTGATGACGATGACGCGGAGGACAATGATGCAACGGCCGACAGCGCACCCGCCCCCAGGGGAACGAAAGAGCGAGTAGCCGCTGAAGACGCACCCGCCCGCCCCACTGAACAACGCGACCAGCGGCAGGATCGTCCGCGTCGTGAGCGTCTGGACCGCCCTCAAGCCGAAGGACAAGGCGACCGCAACGAACGCAACGATCGTGGTGACCGGGGCGACCGACAGCAACGCCCTGAACGCCCGGAACAGGCCCAGCGCAACGACCGCGACCAAGGCCGTAACGACCGGCGTGACCGCGACCAACGTGGTCCGAACGCGGAACAAGGTGGCGAGCAGCGCCAGGACCAACGCCGCGACCGCGACCAACGCAACGAACAGCGTGACCAGCGCAACGAACAGCGAGAGCCCCGCAACGAGGGCCGCGACCAGCGCAACAACGACCGCGACCAGCAGCGCCAGGACCGTCAGCAACAGGACCGCCCGCAACAGGACCGTCAGCAGCAGGACCGCCCGCAGCGCGAGGTCATCAACTTCGATGCGTTCGTTGAAGTACAGGGCGTGCTGGAAGTGATGCCCGAGGGCTACGGCTTCCTGCGCAGCAGCGATTACAATTACCTGGCCTCACCCGACGATGTGTATGTGAGCCAGCAGCAGATCAAACAGTACGGCCTGAAGCTGGGCGATACCGTGCTCGGCCATGTGCGTCCGCCGCGCGAGGGTGACAAGTTCTTCCCCTTGATCAAGGTGGAAAGCATCAACGGACGTGATCCTGAATGGGTGCGCGACCGTGTGCCCTTCAAATTCCTCACGCCGCTCTTTCCCGACGAGAAGTTCAACCTGGCCGGCAAGGACACCAACATCAGCATGCGCGTGCTGGACCTCTTCTCGCCCATCGGCAAGGGACAGCGCGGCCTCATCGTAGCACAGCCCAAGACCGGCAAAACGGTGCTGCTGAAGGATGTGGCGAACGCCATTGCGGCCAACCATCCCGAGGTCTACCTCATCGTGCTGCTGATCGATGAGCGTCCGGAGGAAGTGACGGACATGGCGCGCAGTGTGAATGCGGAAGTGATCGCCAGCACCTTCGATGAACCCGCATCGCGCCATGTGCAGGTGGCCGGCATCGTGCTGGAAAAGGCCAAGGCCCTCACCGAGTGCGGTCATGATGTAGTGATCCTGCTCGACTCCATCACCCGCCTGGCGCGTGCCTACAACACCGTGCAACCCGCCAGCGGCAAGATCCTGACCGGCGGCGTGGACGCCAACGCCCTGCAGAAGCCCAAGCGCTTCTTCGGTGCTGCCCGG
>CAZQFG010000024.1:0-26044 GCA_964592515.1 uncultured Chryseobacterium sp.
AAATCAACCCCCTCATCACATGATCGAACATCGACTCGCACTGCTTGTTCTGCTCGGATTATCGGTGCCCACGTATGCACAGGACCGCACCAGCGGTGTGCAAGGCCGTACCGAAAAACCTTCCCTCGATCCCCGTGTAACACCCGGCCCTGCCAATCAAGGAGCCCCGCGCGTGGATCTCTGGAGCGACGATTTCTCAACCCCCGGCAACTGGGTGGTCGGTGAAACGGGTGCCATCGACCTCAACTGGCAGATCGGTACTGGATTGAGCTCACAAGGCGATTATCCCACACCGGCCATCCTGAGCACTACGGCTGATAATGGGTACGCCATGTACGACTCCGATGCCGGCAACAACAACACCGGCAGTTCCGAGTATGCGTTCATGACCAATGCCACACCGTTCAGTACCGCAGGATACCCGAACGTGATCATCGAGTTCCAGACCCAGTACCGGCGCTACAACAACGAGCAGACCTATCTGATCGTGAGCACCAACAACACCGACTGGCCCACGGACCTGACCCCGACCTCGGACATCAGCGGCCTTCCCAACGTGTACCATGTGTTCGTTCCCGGTGAACTGACGCAGGGCGTTTCACCCAGCAACCCGGAGATCCGTCGCATCAATATTTCGGCCAGCGCAGGTGACCAGCCGCAAGTATGGGTGCGCTTCCTGTTCGTGGGCGTATGGGGCTACACCTGGTACGTGGACGATGTGAAAGTGCGCGAACAACCTGCCTATGAACTGATCATGGAGGACGGATTTCTCTCGCATACCAGCGATGGCGAGGAGTTCGGCCGCATTCCCGCCGACCAACTGAACACCACCATGCGCGTGGGCGGCACCTTCATCAACTTCGGGTACGAGGATATGACCAATGTGACCGTGGCCATGGAACTGCGTGACGGGTCCGAGAACCTTGTTGTTGACGCTTCCACCAACCCTGTTGGTATGGCCGCAGGTACCGATGGCACCATGGACCAATCGGTTAACCTGCCTGCCCTTGGCGATGGTTTCTACACGGGCTCGTTCCTGGTAGCGGCCGCCGAAACGGACAGCGAAGAGGACCAAACCAACAACAGCTACCTGCGTCGGTTTGAAGTAACGCCACTACGCTACTCACTGGACGGACTGGGAAACCATCCGGAAGGATATGAGTCCACCACCTCCACTGGGTCGAACAGCTTTCTGGAAGACCCCGATGGACTCATGCTGTTCACCTATTATCCCATCCGGCAGTCCATCACGGTCTATGGGCTTGAGGTGGCCCTGGCATCCAACACGGTGGAGGGCGGGTTCATGATCGCCAGCATGCACGATACGGCCAGTGTGTTGGCCGACAATGTGGGCGACCTACTGGCCGAAGGGCAGCCTACCGACATCACCGCGGAGGATATCGAGAATGGGCTGATCACCATGCTTTTCGATGACCCCGTGACGCTCTCCCCCGAAGGCTATTATGCCGGCGTGGCCCTCTTTAGTAACACGGGTGCAGGTCACATCCGCGTCGTGGATGACCTCACCGTACCCCAACCCGCATTGGCCAGCATGATCTACCTGCCCAGCGACAACACCACCTATACGAACGGCAACGCCTTCGCCATCCGCCTGCTTACCGACCCGAGCATCGGTATGGCTGAACAGCAAGGGACCTTGGAGGTGGCCCTTTACCCCAACCCCACCAACGGGCTGGTGACCGTGCGCGTGCCTGGCCAGGAGGTGGCCACCCTGGAAGTGCTCGATGGCATGGGCCGCACGCTGCTGACCAAGCGCAGCAACGGCAACACCACGCTCGACCTGCGTCATTTGGCCAAGGGCATGTACCTGGTGCGCTTGAGCAATGCCATGGGTATCGGCGTGCAACGCATCGTTCTGGAATAAGCGATACTGGCTCACGAACGAAGCCCCCGCTGGACAGCGATCCAGCGGGGGCTTTCCATTTCAACCGATCACAGGCCCATGGCCTTCTTCGCCTGCCGCATCAGGGCACTGGCAAAGACGAACTCGTTCAGTTCGGTATTGGTGCTGCCCAGCAGTTCCTCGCGGGTACCCTGCCACCACTTGCGGCCCTTGTGGATGAAGATGATGTTCTCGCCGGTCTCCATCACCGAGTTCATGTCGTGGGTGATGACGATCGTGGTGGTCTTGAACTCGTCCGTGATCTCCTTGATGAGGTCGTCGATCACTATACTGGTCTGGGGATCAAGCCCGCTGTTGGGCTCGTCGCAGAACAGGTACTTCGGGTCCATGGCGATGGCCCTGGCAATGCCTACACGCTTTTGCATACCCCCGCTCAGCTCTGCCGGGAAAAGCTTGTCCTTGTCAATGATGTTCACGCGCTTCAGGCAGGTATGCGCACGGTCCTCCATCTCGCTCTTGGCCATGGAGGCGAACATCTTCATGGGGAACATCACGTTCTCAAGCACAGAAAGGCTGTCGAACAGCGCGGAACCTTGGAAGAGCATGCCGATCTCCTGACGGACCTGCCGTTTCTCATCGCGGTCCATATCATGGAAAGAGCGCCCTTCGTAGAGCACCTTGCCTTCCTCGGGCTTGTGCAGGCCCACGATGCACTTTGCCAGCACGCTCTTGCCCGAACCGCTCTTGCCAATGATCTGGTTCACCTTACCCTTTTGGAACACGGCATTGATGTCGGAGAGCACCTGTGTACTTCCGAACCGCTTGCCAACCCCCACCACTTCGATCATATCAACAGCAATTGGGTGAGCGCATAGTTCACGATAAGGATGACCACGTTGCTGTATACCACGGCGCGGGTACTGCTGATGCCCACTTCACGCGTACCGCCCACCGTGTAGTAACCTTGGTAGGCAGAAACAGTGGCTATGATGAAGGCGAAGACCACCGTTTTGATGAGGGCGTAGGTAACATGGTACGAGTTGAAGTTCATCTGGATACCCTGCAGGTAATCCACCGTGCTTACGATGCCGGTGCCCACCCCGGCGAGATAGCCTCCGAAAATGCTCAGGAACATGCTGAACATCACCAGAAAGGGATTGAAGAGCATGGTGCCCAGGATCTTGGGCAGGATCAAGTACCCAGCGCTGTTCACGCCCATGATGTCCAGTGCATCGATCTGCTCCTTCACCCGCATGGAACCGATCTCGGCGGCGATGTTGCTACCCACTTTACCGGCCAGGATAAGCGAAATGATGGTGGGACTGAACTCCAGGATGGTGCTTTGGCGGGTCGCAAAACCCACCACCCAGCCCTGAATGAGCGGGCTGTCGATGTTGGTCTTGGTCTGGATGGTGATCACCGCCCCCATGAAGAAGCTGAGCAGGGCCACAATGCCGAGGCTTTGCACTCCCAGCAGGTCCATTTCCTCCAGCGTACGTTGCCAGTAGAGGCGCCGCTTCTCCGGCCTGCTGAACGTATCGCGCAGGAGCAGGAAATACCGGCCGATATGGAAAAGGACCTTCATGGTTCGGAACGTGGGCGAAAATAGGCCTTCCGGGCAGGAACGGCATTCCTGCACTGGTAATGCCACCCGCTACCTTTGCAGGGTACATGCCCTACCGGACCGGACACCCCCTGCTTATTCAGTTATTGGCTGCCTTGTTGGTGCTCGGCACGTTGTATGGTTGCCGCACGCAGCCGAGGAAATACCGCAAAAAGCGCGGTTGCGACTGCCCCAAGTGGAACCTGCACCAGGCTCCTGGGCCACAGGGCGTACACGCCCATTGGGAGCGTACGATAGGCGAACACACTGATCAAGCCCCTGCCTGAGCCAGCAAGGTCAGACGCCATGAGCACCACCCACGACCTGGACCTGCTGCGCAAACACCTGCCCGCTTCGGCTTGGCCGATAGCGCTGCACTGGTTGCAGGCCAATCCGGTGAAGGTGCGGGTGGTGAAGCCCCGCAGTTCAAAACTGGGCGACTACCGTACCGCACATGCTGACAAGCCGCACCGCATCACGGTGAACCGCGACCTTAACATGTACGCGTTCCTGGTGACACTGGTGCACGAATTCGCCCACCACTCCACCTACATGCGCACCCGGCGCTGGCAGGACCCCCATGGCCCAGAATGGAAGGCCGAGTTCCACCGGCTGATGCGCCCCTACCTGAGCCGGATGATCTTTCCGGAGGATGTGTTGCACGCCTTGGAACACCACCTGCGCGACGCCCCGGCCAGCAGCTGCGCCGACCCTGTGCTGATGCGGATCCTGCGTAAATATGACGCCTCGCCCCGGCCCATGCTTGAAGAACTGCCCGAACGCACGGTGTTCCGCTTCAATGAAAAACTGTTCGTGAAAGGCCCCCGGCTGCGGAAACGGTTCCGGTGCCAGTGCCTGAACGACCGACGAACCTACCTGATAGACCCACTTGCCGAAGTGCACTTGAGCGCCCCACTCGCTGTGCGAAAGGCTTCTTGACCCAACTTTGGGGCGAATTCCCGAGATGACCGACAAACACACCTATTGCGTGATCATGGCCGGCGGCGTTGGCAGCCGTTTCTGGCCCATGAGCCGCAGCGCCTACCCCAAACAGTTCCTGGATTTCCTGGGCCTGGGCCGCACCCTGTTGCAACAGACCTACGATCGCTTCCTGGCGATCTGCCCCCCGGAGAACATCCTCGTGGTGACCAACGACCGCTACGCCGCGATCGTGAAGGAACAGCTACCGGCATTGTCCGCCGCCCAGATCCTTGCGGAACCTTCCAGACGCAACACGGCACCCTGTGTGGCCTATGCCAACCACGTTATCGCAGCGCGCGATCCGGAGGCGGTGATCATTGTGGCGCCCAGCGACCACCTGGTGCTGAAGGAAGAAGCCTTCCACGAGACCGTGCGCACGGCGGTGCAACAGGCACGCAATTCCGATTGCCTGGTAACACTGGGTATCATGCCCAACCGCCCCGATACGGGCTACGGCTACATCCAGTTCACTGAAGGGGCAGGCACCGTGCACCCTCGCGTGAAGAAGGTGAAGACCTTCACCGAAAAACCGGACCACGCAACGGCGCTGCGGTTCGTGGAGAGCGGCGACTTCCTGTGGAACGCGGGGATCTTCATCTGGAGCCTCAAGAGCATTCAACACGCCTTTGCCCAACACTTGCCTGAAATGCAGGCCAGGTTCGCCGAAGGCAAGGCGCATTTCGGAACACCCGGCGAGACCGCTTTCATCAATTCCATCTACGATGCCTGCGAGAACGTGAGCATCGACTACGGGATCATGGAAAAGGCCGCCAATGTGTACACGGTGGTGAGCGAATTCGGCTGGAGCGATCTGGGCACTTGGGGTAGTCTATACACCCACATACCCAAGGACGCGAAGGGCAACGCCGCAGTGGGCGACCAGGTGCGTCTCTACGATTGCAGCAACAACGTGGTGCATGCTCACGACGGCCGCCTGATCGTGTTGGAAGGATTGGAGGACCACATTGTGGTGAGCACCGCTGATGCCTTGCTCGTTTGCCGCAAGCGCGAAGAGCAGAAGATCCGCCAAATGGTGAACGACCTGGCCGCAGAAGGTCTGGACCGCTATATCTGACCCCGGTCTGCCGTGCCATCCTACGAACTGATCACCACTCCCGAGGGTCTGGCCCGTGCGCTGAAGACCTTGGATGGCGCACCCTTGCTCGCACTCGATACCGAGGCCAGCAGCTTTCACCGCTATCAGGAACGCGTTTGCCTGGTTCAATTGAGCGACCGCGAGCGCACCTTGCTCGTGGACCCATTGGCCATAACCGACCTTACGCCATTGGGCACCCTGCTGGCCGACCCCGGCATGCAGGTAGTGATCCACGATGCCGATTACGACCTGCGCATTCTGGCCAAGTACCACCGGATAAGAGTGGAGAACGTGTTCGATACGCTGGTGGCCGCCGAACTGCTGAACGAGCCGGAGATCGGGCTGGCCGCACTGCTGCTCAAGTACCAAGGCGTGCGGGTGGACAAGAAATTCCAGAAGGCCGATTGGAGCGAACGCCCGCTGCCCGCGCCCATGCTGGACTATGCCGCCGGTGACACCGCGAACCTCATCGCCCTGCGCGACATATTGGAGGAGAAGCTGCGCGCCAAGGACCGCTGGACCTGGGCCGAAGAAGAGTTCGCCCTGTTGACCGATGCACCCTTCAACCTGCCCGCGGACGAAGAGCCTGCTTTCCTGAAAATGAAAGGGGCCAAAATGCTCAAGCCGCACCAGCTCGCCATTTTCCGGGAAGTGCATGGCTGGCGCGAAGGGATAGCCGCCAAAATGGACCGCGCCCCCTTCATGGTTTTCGGCAACGAACCACTCCTTAGCCTGGCCACCGAACCGCCACGCAACATCCAGGACGTGCTTGACCGGAAAGGCGTGAACGCGCGGGTACTGCAACGCCATGGCCAGGAACTGATGGATGCCGTTCAACGTGGACTGCAACTGCCCAAGGAAGAGTGGCCGCGCATCCCGCGCCCTAAACGCTGGGACCGCGATGACGATTATGAAGAGCGGCTGAAGCGATTGAAGCAGGTACGCGACCGGCTCACCCTCGCCTCGGATCTTCGTCCGGGTATCGTTGCAGCCAATCAGATGCTCATGGACATTGCGCGCACACTTCCTGGTGATCTGGATGCCCTGGCAGCAATTCCAGGTATGCGCCGCTACCAAGTGGAGCACTTCGGCACCGATCTACTGAAGGCTCTTTAACAAGCTTTCACGCCCATTTGCAGTTAAGTGACGCGTGTCACTTAAACGCATAGCCATGCGACTATACGTTTGCATCATCAATGGCGCTTGTCATGTCGATGGCAACCTTGAATCAACGCATGGGCACCGAAAAGCTGACGAAGGTCAGTGAACTACTGCGCGTAGTGGCCCACCCACAACGTCTGGCGCTATTGGATGCGCTGGCCGATGGTGAGCGCAAGTGCAATCGTGAGCTACAAGAACTGCTGGGTATTGAGCAGGCCATCCTGAGCCAACACCTGACCCTGATGAAGGACCGCGGCGTATTGACCTGCTCCAAGGAAGGCAAATACACTTTCTGGGTAGTGAAACGTCCTGAACTGCTGAAGATCATCTCCTGCATGGAGGATTGCTGCGACAAGCTCTGAATACTCAACAATGGAACTGCTCGGCTACATCGGCGCGATACTCATGGGTCTATCCCTTGGCCTCATTGGAGGAGGGGGCAGCATCCTTACGGTACCCATCCTCGTCTATTTGTTCCTGATCGACCCGGTGCTTGCCACGGCCTATTCCCTCTTCATTGTGGGCCTCACGAGCTTGATCGGCAGCTTCAGCCACATGCGTCTCGGCAATATCCACTGGCGCACGGCCATCGTGTTCGGCATACCCAGCATTGCGGCCGTTTATGCCACACGCGCTTGGCTGGTGCCCGCCATACCCGACCCCATCTTCACCATGGGCACCACAGCGATCAGCAAGGCCATCGGCATCCTTGTGTTCTTCGCGCTCATCATGGTCGCCGCAGCGTATAGCATGATCCGCAAACAGAAGGCTGCCAGTTCCACTGCCTCGAGCGATGTAGTACGATTCAACTATCCATTGATCCTGGCCGAGGGTTCCATTGTTGGTATGGTCACCGGCATTGTTGGTGCAGGAGGCGGCTTCCTCATCATCCCCGCACTGGTACTACTTGCCAAACTGCCCATGAAACAGGCCGTGGGCACATCACTGATCATCATTGCTGCCAAGTCGCTCATCGGCTTCACTGGCGATCTGAAAGGCCATGAGGTGATCGATTGGAACTTCCTGCTCACCTTCTCTGCAATTGCCGTGGTAGGGATACTTGCAGGCAGTGTGCTGAGCAAACGCATTCCCAACGAGAAACTGAAACCCGCATTCGGATGGTTCGTGCTGGTGATGGGCATCTACATCATCGCAAAGGAACTCTCCAAACTCAGCTAACCCGAACAGGCGCGTCACGCCGCGTCCCAACAACTCCCCCAACACCATGAAGATCGAACAGATATACACCGGCTGCCTGGCACAAGGCGCCTACTACATCGAGAGCAACGGCGAGGCCGTGATCATCGATCCGCTGCGCGAAACGCAACCATACACAGAGCGCGCAGCACAGAGCGGGGCCACCATCAAGTATGTGCTGGAGACCCACTTCCACGCGGATTTCGTGAGCGGCCACCTGGACCTGAGCAAGAAGACCGGCGCACCCATCGTATACGGCCCCAATGCCAACCCGCAGTTCGAGGCGCACGTGGCCAAGGATGGCGAGGTACTGACCGTAGGTAATGTGACCATTACCGTGTTGCATACGCCCGGTCACACCATGGAGAGCACCACTTACCTGTTGAAGGATGAGAGTGGAAAGCCGCACGCCATCTTCAGTGGAGACACCCTCTTCATCGGCGATGTTGGCCGCCCCGATCTCGCGCAGAAGATGGGCTCGCTTACGCAGGAAGATCTCGCGGGCTACCTCTACGACAGCCTGCACAACAAGATCATGACCCTGCCCGATGACGTGATCGTGTACCCGGCCCACGGTGCGGGCAGCGCGTGTGGCAAGAACATGAGCAAGGAGACCTTCGACACCCTGGGCAACCAGAAGAAGACCAACTACGCACTGAAGGCCGCCAGCAAGGAGCAGTTCATCAAGGAGGTGACCGACGGTCTGTTGCCCCCTCCCGCCTATTTCCCACAGAACGTGGCCATGAACAAGGGCGTGATCGAGAGCGTGGACGTGGTCAAGGAGAAAGGCCTGCGTGGACTCACACCGGATCAATTCGAACTTGTTGCCGAGACCGAAGGAGCATTGGTGCTCGACACCCGTGGCGCACAGACCTTCAAGGACGGCTTCGTGCCGCGCAGCATCAACATCGGCATCAAAGGCGACTTCGCTCCTTGGGTGGGCGCCATGATCCCCGACGTGAAACACCCGCTGCTGCTGGTGACCGACGAAGGCATGGAGGACGAGGTGGTGACGCGCCTTGCCCGTGTGGGCTACGACAACGTGTTCGGCTACCTCAAGGGCGGCGTGGCCGCATGGAAGGCCAGCGGCAAGGAGGTGGACACCATCGAGAGCATTTCAGCCGAAGAGTTCGCGAAGCGTTTCCATGCCAACAAGCTCCGTGTGGTGGATGTGCGCAAGGACGGTGAATATGAAGCTGAACATGTTGATGGCGCGTGGCATGCATCGCTGCAGTACATCAACCAGAACCTCGCCGCCTTCAGCAGGGAGGAGACCAACTACATCCACTGCGCTGGTGGATACCGCAGTATGGTGGCGGCCAGTTTGCTGAAGTCACGCGGTTACCACAATGTGATCGACGTGACCGGTGGGTTCAACGCCATCAAGAACAACACGGACGTGAAGGTGACGGACTATGTCTGCCCCAGCACGCTGAAGAAGTAAAGATCAAGCGAATGGCGAATGGTCAATGGTGAATGGGTTGCTGCACAGGTATACCCATTCACCATTCGCCAATACAAATCGATAGAACATGCTCGAATCCCTCAAACAACCCTGGACGTGGTACGTTGCCGGTGCGCTCATTGGCCTCACCGTTCCTTACCTGTTGCTCGTCGGCAACAAGACATTCGGCATCAGCAGTTCGTTGCGTCATTTGTGCGCTGCGTGCATACCCGGGAACGTAAAGTTCTTCAAGTACGACTGGAAGAAGGAATCCTGGAACCTGTTCTTCGTCGGAGGAATAGCCGTTGGCGCATTCCTGGCGGCCACCTTCCTGAGCAACCCCGACCCCATCGTTCTGGCCGAAAGCACCAAGCAATACCTGGCCACCAAAGGCATCACCGACACGTCGAGCCTGCTTCCGGCGCAGATATTCAGCTGGGAGCAGTTGTTCACGGTGCGTGGCCTGATCTTCTTCGTGATCGGCGGTTTCCTGGTAGGGTTCGGCACCCGCTACGCTGGCGGCTGCACCAGCGGCCACGCCATCATGGGCCTCAGCAGCCTGCAATGGCCCAGCCTGGTGGCCACCGTCAACTTCATGATAGGCGGCATCATCATGACGTGGTTCATCCTCCCCCACCTCCTCACGCTCTGAACAATGGCACACACCTTCCAACACACACCCACGCCACAGGAGGTCGCCGACCTGCAGACCCGTGAGCTCGATTCCATCTGTGTCAACGAGAGCGAACTCGTTCACCCTTGGTGGTACAACCTGAAATACAGTGCCTGGGGTGTGCTCTTTGGCATCGTGTTCTTCAAGGCCGAGATCATCAGCTGGTTCCGCATCCAGGAGATGTTCCGGTTCGAGAGCTTCCATATGTACGGGGTGATCGGCACTGCAGTGGTGGTGGGCATGATCAGCGTGCAGCTCATCAAGCGCTTCAAGGTGAGGACCATCTACGGCGAGGAGATCCACATCCCCAACAAGGAATTCAACAAGGGTCAGATCTTCGGAGGCCTGCTCTTCGGCCTGGGATGGGCCGTTACCGGCGCATGTCCGGGGCCGTTGTTCGCACAGGTGGGCGCAGGCTATTCCGCGATCATTGTGACCTTCCTGAGCGCTTGGCTGGGGACCTACGTCTACGGCGTTTTCCGCGACAAGCTTCCCCATTAATGAGGATCGAACACGATCACAGCCATGATCATTCCCATCATCATCCTCATCGCCGCACTGCTGGTACTGGTGGTGATGTATGTACTGGACGACGCTCTGCGCGTGATGAACGAACGTGCAGGACTGCTGCCCGGAAAGGGAATGGTGTGGTCCAAACGCATCGTGTGGGCATTGCTCGTGGTGGTATTGGCACAGTTCTTCATACCAGTCGACCTGTTCGAACCGCCCCCGCCCCAGCAAGCCCTGTACAACGCCGACAGCCTGTGGACCGGTGCGGATACAACGCGGCTTGCGTACCTGGATAAGGACCAGCGCGAACTGATCCGCTATGGACAGGAACTGATCCGCAACACGGCGCACTACCTCGGCCCCAATGGCACGATCATGCAAGGCACCAATGGCATGAACTGCCAGAACTGCCACCTGGACGCAGGCACGAAACCTTGGGGCAACAACTACGGAGCAGTGTGGAGCACGTACCCCAAAGTGCGCGCGCGTAGTGGAAGAATGGAGACCGTTGCCAAACGTGTGAACGACTGCTTTGAGCGCAGCCTGAACGGTAGCGCGCTGGACACAACGAGCAAGGAGATGCTGGCGATACTCGCCTACATGGAATGGCTGGGTACCGGCATCAACAATGGAGCAAAGGCCAAAGGCAGCGGCATTGTCGAGCTAGCCTACATGGAGCGTGCTGCGGACCCTGCACAAGGCTCACGGATCTATAGCGGAAAATGCGCCAGTTGTCATGGTGCCGATGGGCAAGGTGTCCTAAAGGCTGATGGCAATACCTATCAGTACCCGCCACTCTGGGGACCACACAGCTACAACCAAGGCGCGGGGCTTTTCCGCATGAGCCGTTTTGCCGGGTACGTGAAGGCCAACATGCCCTTGGGCGCAACTTGGAACACGCCTATGCTGAGCGATGAGGAGGCATGGGACCTTGCCGCTTACGTGAATACACAAGAACGTCCTTCGAAAGACCTCACTGGAGATTGGCCGGACATTAGCAAGAAGCCCATTGACCATCCCTTCGGGCCCTATGCTGATACCTTCACTGAACAACAGCATAAGTTCGGGCCTTTCGGTCCGATAGCAGCCTACTACAAGAAGCCATGAGCGAGATACACCACCCACCCGGCTGCACGTGCGGCGCGCATGACGAAGCCACCTACAACCTTAGTCGAAGACAGGCGCTGAAGTCGCTTGGCGCTTTGGGTGCAGGGCTCACCTTGGGCCCCACGGTGGCCATGGGTTCCATAGGCGATGCACAGAGCCGTGATGAAATCATTCGCTCAACTGCCATTCGCACTGGCAAGGCAGAGAAGTTCAGCATCCTCTTCACCAGTGACATCCACTCGCAGCTGCATACGCACGACGAGTTCTTCCTGGAGAACGGCAAGCCAGTGTATAAAAAAAGAGGCGGTTATGGTGTACTGAAGACGATGATCGACACCCTGCGCAACGAGGACCCGGCGAACACCATTGTGATCGATGGCGGCGATTGCTTCCAAGGTGGGGGTGTTGCGGCAAAGAGCGAAGGACGTGCGATCGTTCCGCTGATGAACAAGGTGGGCTACGACCTGCTGCTGCCCGGTAATTGGGAGGTGGTGTATGGAAAGGAGAACATGCTGAAGGACCTGGGCGGCTACAAGGGGGCGAAGATCTGCGCCAACATGTGGCACGAGAAGGTATTTGAAGGCTGCCCTCCTTCCAGCGACCTGCAAAGCGAGCTGGCCGGCGAGCTCATTTTCCCGCCCTATTGGACGAAGGTGGTAGCCGGTGTGAAGATCGGCTTCATCGGCTACAACGACCCGCTCACACCTAAGCGCCAATCGCCTGCCTACAGCTGCGGCATCAAGTTCACCAAGCCCGAGCAGAACGTGGCGCGCTACATCCGCCACCTACGCGACTATGAACAGTGCGCCATGGTCTTCCTGGTCACGCACATGGGCCTTGCGCAGCAGGTGGATCTCGCGAACAAGAACGTGGTGGAAGGTGTGGACATGATCCTCGGTGCCGACACGCATGAACGCGTACGCAAGCCCATTGACGCCAAGTACAGCAAGGTGGTGGAGCCAGGCGCCTTCGGGTCATTCCTGGCACGCCTCGATGTAGTGGTGGAGAACGGCGTAGTGAAGGACAGTCACTATGAGCTGTTGGACGTGGACCCCGAGAAATACCCGGCCGATAAGGGTATGCTCGCTTTGGTGGATGAAGTGAGCGCGCCCTACATGGAGAACTTGAACACGGTGGTGGGCAGCACCAAGAGCACGTTGGTGCGCTACTACGTGATCGAGAACCCCATGGACAACCTGATCACGGACGCGCTGATGTGGAAACTGAAGCCCGACATCGCGATCAGTAACGGCTTCAGGTTCTGCCCTCCGATCGTCGCCGATGGCAAGACACCCACGCCCATCACCAACGACCACCTTTGGAGCATGATACCAGTGGACAGCGATGCGAAGTACGGTGAAGCCACCGGCCGCCAGATCTGGGATTGGCTGGAGAAAGAGCTGCACAATGTGTTCGCGAAAGATCCCGCCAAACGCTTCGGTGGATGGGTGGTGCGCTTCAAGGGTATGACGGCCAACTTCACCATGAACAACGACCTGGGGAAGCGCGTGAACTGGATCAAGGTGGGAGGCAAGCCCATTGACCTTGAGAAGTACTACACCATTGCTGCGTGCGAGCGCGAAGGCGACCCCGACCATGTGTTGTGCCGCATGGAACACGTGCGCAACCCACGCCTGGCCGGCATCACAATGCACACCATTCTGCGCGACTACTTCGGTAAGTTCAGTCCGGTGGCACCGAAAGTTGAAGGGCGTATCACCGCCACCGATGCGCCGCAGACGCTGCTGAGCCAGCTGGAGGGATATGATTACGAGTTCCGGTAAGGCCTGTGATGCGCGTCACTGTATTCCAACATCCATCACACCAGCTTTGCGCTCCATGAACAAGCTCCTTCTACTCCTCGCCATCCTCATAGGTATGGCCGCACAGGCACAGGATAAGCCCACGCACCACCGCATCGTAATGCAGCTCACCAGCGGTGATACTTTGGTACACAAAGGGCTGATGCGCCAGCTGCGCAACATGCTGGAGGCCGCCCCCACCATGGAGCTGGAAGTGGTGTGCCACGGTCCAGGCTTGGACCTGCTGATGAGCGACCGCAGCATCGTGACAGACAAGGTTAAGCAGTTCAGTGAGCGAGGCATCGTGTTCCTCGCCTGTGAGAACACCATCAAGGAACGGAACCTCGATCGCGCGAAAGTGCTGCCCGAGGCCGGCTTCGTGAAAGCGGGTATCATCCACATCGTGTTGCGTCAGGAGGAGGGCTGGAGCTACATCAAGGCAGGCTTCTAGTCCATACCACCATATCGTGCTCCGATACCTCGGCATTCTCCTGCTCATACTCGCCGCGGCGGGCTCAAGGGCGCAGCAGACGGACCAGGACCTGCCGCCAAGCGACACCCTGAAGCAAGGCGCAGCGCTTCCGGACATGATCCGGAACGGAACGCTCGAAGGGCGTTTCAGGCTCTTTCTGATGGGCACGATGAACGATGGCGCTCCTTCAGATTACCACGTACAGGCTTTTGGGGGATCACTTGGATTCTCCTCGTTGCGCTGGCATGGCTTTCAACTGCGTATCAGCGGAGGATACACCTTCGATCTATGGAGTTCCGACCTGACGAGGCCCGATGCCGTCTCCGGCGTACCCAACCGCTACGAGATCGGCCTGTTCGATGTGACAAACCCGCGCAGCGACAACCAGCTTGCCTACGTACAACTCTTTCAGGTCAATTACCGATCGCGCAACGAAAGGTCTTCGATCGTCCTCGGTCGGCAAGAGTTGACGACGCCGTTCATCAATCCGCAGGATGGTCGCATGCACACGGGGCTTGTAGAGGGCTTGTGGGGCACGCACAAGAGAAAAAACGGGCTGCGCCTCGATGGCGGGTTCATCTATCGCATGGCACCTCGATCCACGGCTGCATGGTACTCGGTGGAAAGGACGATCGGGCTTTATCCAACGGGGATCGGTGTGGATGGCAGGCCAAGCAGGTACGCTGGGAACACCACGACTCCCGTTATTGCCATGGCGGGCGTCACGGCACCATTAAAACAAAAGATCACCATCACTGGCTGGAACATGCTTGTAGCGAACGTCTTCAATTCGGCCATGTTGCAGGTGGAACGCGGCGTACGTGATGATCGCTGGATGATCGGTGTGATGGCCGTGCGACAGGTCCGTATAGCGAACGGGGGCAACACAGCGGACAGCCTGGCCTACTTCCAGAGCGATGCGTCCATGACGTATAGTGGCCGCGTTCGCATGAACCTCGGGCGCTTTCGCTGGCAGGCCAACTACACGCGTATCACGGCCGATGGTCGTTACCTGGTACCGCGCGAATGGGGCCGCGACCCGTTCTACACCTTTCTCCCGCGCGAACGCAACGAAGGCTTTGGCGATGTGCATGCTGCCACACTTAACCTGATATGGCGCACCAAGAACGGTTGGCGTATCCAAGCGGATGCGGGCCAGTACTGGTTGCCCGCCATCAGCAACGTAAGCCTGAACAAATATGCCTTCCCGGCCTACCAGCAATTCGACGTGAACGCACAGTACCAGTTCAAGGGCAGTTGGAAAGGTCTTGCAGCACAGTTCATCTATCTGGTGAAACTGCCGATGCCCGGCGCCATCTACACCACCAAACAAGCGGTGAACAAGGTGGACATGCACCACGCCGAGATCATCATGAACTATGCGTTCTGAACCTTCGGCCTGTGTGACGGACATCACCGCGATATGGCATCCGCTGAGAACAACTTTGTGATCAACCAACCACAAGATCAAATGGGCATTCTTCAAACCCTGTTCGGCATCGGCGGCCCCAAAGTGGACATCGCCCAAAAGATCAAAGAAGGCGCCACCATCATTGATGTGCGCACACCAGAGGAGTTCAGGTCGGGCCATGTGAAGGGCTCCATCAACATCCCGTTGGACAAGGTGCAAGGGCAGCTTGGCAAGATCAACAAGACCAAGCCGGTGATCACGTGCTGCCGCAGTGGTGCGCGCAGCGGCATGGCCGCCGATGTGCTCAAGCGCAACGGCTTCGAGTGTTACAATGGAGGCGCATGGACCACCGTCCGCGCCATGAAAGGATGATCGCACAACTTCGGAATTGGCATTGGTCACGCAGGCTACGGGCCGGGGTGGCCTTGGCATTCGGAGCACAAGCTGTGTTCGGCAATGATGCCATGGCCTTCCTTCCCGCCGCATTCTTCGGTGTACAGGCCGCGTTCAACCTTGGCTGCGGAATGAATGGGTGTAGTGCACCACAGCAAAAACACCTTGCAGAGGGCGCCGCGATCGAATTCACAGAGGTGTCATCAACATCAAACGCGGACGCCACCGGGACCGCAGGCTCGTTCCGAACGAACTGAGATGGACCACGTTGAATAAGAAGGCCCGGCGATCGACCGGGCCTTTTCATGTGATCACAAGACTCACCGTCCTATCTCAAGGATCATCCTCGCAGGATCGACGCGTAGCAGGTCAAGATGGCCCATAAGCATTTGGTCCCACGAGATGTAGTGCACGTGGATGTTGGTATCGTGGTGTGTGAACACCGCCTTGTGCTTCGTGGAAAAGAAACCCACCAACGTGCCCTCGTTATTGCGATCCTGATAGACCACTTGGTGCGCGTGGGCCTCGTCCGGTCCGTTGATGCGTGTGTTCGGAGGAACGTTCATGACATGCACATGAGCATCGACCACGAGGCCGCGTAACCGGAATGTGAACGGCTCGGTCCTTGTCCTGGCCCATTCGGTCAGGAACGCATCCAGCGAGGGCAGATCAACGACGGTGGAGGGAAGTGTGACCGGGTCCCAGTGGGACACAGCGGCACGCACGAAGAACGGTGCTTTCACGTCACTCCGCTCCTCCACCTTGATCGTGCCATCAGGCAATACGTACGACACGAAACAACGACCATCCACGATGGTGATCTCGCCCCGCAGGTGCTCCAGTGGTCCAATGCCGAACATACCCGGCTTGGCGATCGAATCCAAGGCGATAAGCCCTGCGAGCTGTCCCTCCCACATGGTGCGACGCATGGCGCCGGTGGGGATCACTTGTGCGTGCAGTGACCAGGGCAGCAATGAGCCTGCGATCGAAATGACGATGCTCTTCATCCGCCGCTCACCATGTCCGCAGGATCCACCCACTTGTCGAAGTCCTCGGCAGTGACGTGGCCCAAAGCGATGGCGGCCTCCTTCAGCGTGGTACCTTCCTTGTGTGCCTTCTTCGCGATCTCGGCCGCCTTGTAGTAACCGATGTGCGTGTTGAGGCTGGTCACCAGCATCAGCGAGTTCTCCAGGTGGCGCTTGATCATGGGGCGGTTGGGCTCGATGCCTTCGGCGCACTTGTCGTTAAAGCTCACGCAGGCCTCACCGATCAGGCGGGCGCTCTGCAGCACGTTCGCGGCGATCAACGGCTTGAAGACGTTGAGCTCGAAGTGACCATTGCTGCCCCCGATGCTCACGGCCACATCGTTGCCCATTACCTGTGCGCACACCATCGTGAGCGCTTCGGGCTGGGTGGGATTCACCTTGCCGGGCATGATGCTGGATCCAGGCTCGTTGTCGGGGATGATCAGCTCGCCGATGCCGCTGCGCGGACCGCTGCTGAGCATGCGGATGTCGTTGCCGATCTTCATGAGGGAAACGGCGAGACGCTTCAGAGCACCGCTCAGTTCCACCATGGCATCGTGTGCGGCCAGCGCTTCGAACTTGTTGGGCGCGGTAACGAAAGGCAGATCCGTGAGCTCCGCGATCTTCTTCGCCACCAGCACGCTGTAGCCAGCGGGTGCATTGAGGCCGGTACCCACGGCGGTGCCACCGAGCGCCAGTTCGCGCACCATCACCAGCGCGTTGTCCACGGCGCGCAGGCCGTTGTCCAACTGCTGCACAAAACCGCTGAACTGCTGGCCCACGGTGAGGGGCGTGGCGTCCATGAAGTGCGTGCGACCGGTCTTCACGATGTCCTTGAAATCCTCCGACTTCTTGGCCAGTGTATTGCGCAGCTTCTTCACACCAGGGATGGTCACCTCGGTGGTGAGCTTGTAGGCCGCGATGTGCATGGCCGTGGGGAAGGTGTCGTTGCTGCTCTGGCTCTTGTTGACGTCGTCGTTCGGGTTGAGCACCTTCTGCTCATCCGTGAGCTGGCCGCCATTGAGCACGTGCGCGCGGTAGGCCACCACCTCGTTCACGTTCATATTGCTTTGCGTACCGCTGCCGGTCTGCCAGATCACCAGCGGGAACTGGTCATCAAGCTTGCCTTCGAGGATCTCGTCACACACACGTCCGATGAGATCGCACTTGTCCTGTGGCAGCTTGCCGAATTCGGTATTGGCCAGGGCGGCGGCTTTCTTCAGGTAGGCGAAGGCATGCACGATCTCGCGCGGCATGCTGGCGGGCGGACCGATCTTGAAGTTGTTGCGGCTGCGCTCGGTCTGCGCACCCCAGTACTTGTCGGCGGGCACTTTCACCTCGCCCATGGTGTCTTTCTCGATGCGGTAGTTCATGTTGTTCTCCATTGCTGGTCAACAGGCGTACGATCGTCCGCCCTTGCCCGTCATTTCACATCAATTCCTCAATGTTCTCAGGGGGGCGGCCGATCACCGCCTTGTGGTCCCGAACAACGATAGGGCGTTCAATAAGCTCGGGATGCTCGCGCATCACCTTCACCCATTCGTGCTCGTTCAGTTTCAGGTTCTTGAACTTCAACTTATAGGTGGCCTCGCTCCTGCGGACCAGGTCCTCGGCCTTGATGCCCAGCTTCATCAGCAGCATCTCCATTTCACGCTCCGTGGGCACCGCCTTCAGGTATTCCACCACTTTGGGCTCTATGCCCTTGCCACGCATCAGCTCCAGGGCCTGACGGCTCTTGGTGCAACGCGGGTTGTGGTAGATGGTCCAGCTTGGCATCCCGGTCACGCCACCTTTTGCGATTGTCCGTGCTTCATCAGGTAGGCCTTCAGGAACTCCCCGATATCTCCATTGAGCACATCGTCCACGTTGCTGGTCTCGTGCTCGGTCCGTACGTCCTTCACCAACTTGTAAGGCTGTAGCACGTAGTTGCGGATCTGGCTGCCCCATTCGATCTTCTTCTTGCCAGCCTCGATCTCACTGCGCTTGCTGCGTCGTTTCTCCAGCTCGGCCTCGTACAACTGGCTCTTCAGAAGCTGCAACGCTTTGGTCTTATTGTCCAGCTGGCTGCGGGTCTCGGTGTTCTCGATGATGATGCCCGTGGGCGCGTGGCGAAGACGCACACCGGTCTCCACCTTGTTCACGTTCTGGCCACCGGCACCACCGCTGCGGAAGGTGTCCCACGTGATGTCCGACGGATTGATGTCGATCTCGATGCTCTCATCCACCAACGGGTAAACGTACACGCTCACGAAGCTGGTATGGCGTCGCGCATTGCTGTCGAAGGGACTTATGCGCACCAGGCGATGTACGCCGTTCTCTCCCTTCAGCATCCCGAACGCGAACTCACCATCCACCTCCAATGTGGCCTGCTTGATGCCCGCCGCTTCGCCGTCCTGGTAGTCGAGCACCTTCACGCTGTAGCCGCCTTTCTCGGCCCACATGCGGTACATGCGCAGCAGCATCAGGGCCCAGTCGTTGCTCTCGGTACCTCCAGCACCACTGGTGATCTGCACCACGGCGCTCAGGGGGTCCTCCTCGGCACTGAGCATGTTCTTGAACTCAAGCTCTTCCAAGGCCTCGCTGGCCTTCTTGAACTGCGCCTCCAACTCCTCCTCACTTACATCCTTCGCCTTGAAGAACTCATACACCACACCGAGGTCATCGATCTCGCGTTTCACACCCTCATAAAGGGCCACCCAACGCTTCAGCTCGCGGATCTTGTTCATCACCAGCTGGGCCTTCTTCTGGTCGTTCCAGAAATCGGGGTCCAGGGTGTACTTCTCCTCCTCCAGGATACGCCCGCGCTTCTCTTCGATGTCCAGGTAGCCCTTGAGCGCTTCGAGGCGCTCGCTGAGCTCGGTGATCTTGTCGATGGTGATCATGTGGGCGTGCCGTTCACGGCGGGCTTTGGGGCCGCAAAAGTACCGCTCAGGAGGGCATTGGGCACGCTGCCCAACGTTCAACCCGCTTCCACCAGCCGCAGGGCTTGTTCCACGGCCTCGGAGGCGAACCCTTTGCCCAGAAAGTACCGGAACACCTTCTGGCGCTTCACGTACGGGTCGGTCTCCTTGGTGCGCTCCCAGCGCCTGCCGACCGCTTGCTGTAACGCGGCGTCGTACTCCTGCTGTTCAATGGACCGCATGGCCAGGCGGATGCACGGATCGGAGACCTGCTTGAGCCGCAGGGCCTGCTCGATCTTCCGCAAGCCCCAGCCCTTCTGCCTGAACTTGCTCACCGCGAAGTGCTCGGCAAAACGCGCTTCGTTCAGGAAGCCTTCGCCGATAAGCTGGGAGATGATCGGCTCGATGTCTCGCCCGGTCACCTGCCAAGCGAACAGCTTGTCACGCACCTCCTGCTGACAACGCTCCTGACGGGCGCAATAGGCGCGCGCTTTCGCAAGGGCATCTGCTGATGAGAGGGTGCGTTGCACGATGCGAAGTTGCAACGAGCATGGGCCACGGACGCTACACCGGCACCTCGGTCCCCTGCCCGTCCTTCACCGAGAAGGCGAGCAACTGCTGGGCTCCTTCAGGCTTCACCTTCACCCACTTTTTCCAGCGCCACCACCATTTCTGCTGGATGCTGGGCAGTCCTTGGGTGAGGTAGGCGTGGATGAAGGGATGCACGCAGACCATTAGTCCGCTCATGTCCTTCTCGGTGTGGAGGTAATTGAGCGCATTCTCGATCTCGTCGATGATGAGAATGGCGGCCTGCACTTCGCCGGTACCATTGCAGGTGGGACAGGCCTCACTGGTGTCGATCTCCGTTTCGGGACGCACGCGCTGGCGGGTGAGCTCGATGACACCGAACCGTGAGGGCGGCAGCACGTTGTGCTTGGCCTTGTCGTCGACCATGGCATCCTTCAGTGCCTTGTGCAGGATGCGCCGGTTCTCCGGCTCGTACAGGTCAATGAAGTCGATGGCCACGATGCCGCCCATATCGCGCAGGCGCAGCAACCGTGCGATCTCGTTCGCGGCCTCCACGTTGATATCCAGGGCGTTCTTCTCCTGGGCTTGGTTGCCGCCCTTGCGGCTGCCACTGTTCACGTCGATGACGTGCATGGCCTCGGTCTTCTCCACGATCAGGTAGGCCCCACTAGAGAGCATCACCTGCCTGCCGAAGGCCTGCTTGATCTGCTTGTTGACCCCGAAATTGTCGAAGATGTCGAGCTTGCCCTTGTAGTGCTTGACAATGCCCTTTTTCTCGGGCGCGGTCTTCTCCAGGGTCTGGTAGATCTCCTCGGCCAGTAACTCGTCATCCACATGGATGGCGGTGAAGTCCTTGTTGAGCAGATCGCGCAGCACGGCATTGGTCCGATCGATCTCGCCCAATACCTTCTTCGGGGGCTGCCCATTGCGCAGGTTGTGGAACATGACGTCCCAGCGCTGAAGCAGGGTCTTCAGGTCGTTCTCGAGGTCTTCGGTCTTCTTCTCGGCCGCGTTGGTGCGGATGATGACCCCGAAATTCTTGGGACGAATGGCCTGCATCAGCTCCTTCAAGCGCTTGCGTTCCACCTCGTCGGTGATGCGGCTGCTGATGCTGACCTTGTTGATGAAGGGGACCAGCACCATGTATCGCCCGGCCAGGGTCACCTCGGCCGTAAGGCGTGGTCCCTTGGTGGAAATGGGCTCCTTGGCGATCTGCACCAGAATGGTCTGGCTGGCGCTGAGCACATCGGCCAGCTTGCCGTCCTTGGCAATGTCGGTCTCCAGCTTCCAATCGTCCAGTAGGCTGGAGGTCACCGTGCCGGAGACGGCACCCTTGGCGAACTTGTAGGTATTACGGTACTGCGGCCCCAGGTCGAAGTAATGCAGGAACGCATCCTTCTCGTGGCCCACGTCCACGAAAGCGGCATTGAGGCCAGGGGCCACTTTTCGGACCTTCGCGAGGTGAATGTCGCCCACGGCAAAGCCGCGTTCGGTCTTTTCGCGATGAAGTTCGGACAAGACCTTGTCCTTCATCAAGGCGATGGACACCTCGGAGGGACCTGAACGGATGATCAGGTCGATGTTCACTCGATGTTCCGCGTGTTGGGAAGTGTGAAGCGCCATGGTGGGCGCCGTCCATAAAGCCGCAAGGGCCCCGAAGACCGTAATGTCCTCGGGGCCACGCTACGGCCAGGCGTCAGAAAAACCTACCGGTTCTTCTTCTTGTGCCTGTTCTTCCGCAAGCGCTTCTTGCGCTTGTGCGTGGCCATCTTGTGCCGCTTTCTTTTTTTACCGCAGGGCATGGGTCAGTGTTATTTATTCTCCAGTTCGATCAGGAAGCGGTCCACCCCGTTGATGATGGCCGTGTCCTGTGAAATTGTCCGATACTTCTTAAAGCACGCGATCGCTTGATCGGTGCTGTCCAACGTTGCATAGGTGCGCCCGAGGTAGAACCAAACGTCAGGGAATCCCTGCTCATTCAGCTCCCTTACCTTCTTGAACCGCTCCAAGGCCTTGTCGTATTGACCGCTCTGGATGGAGAAGAGCCCGAGATGCCAATGCGCTTCGGCATTGTTCGGATCTTCCTGCAGGATCTCGCGCAGCATCATGATCCCCCGCATGGGGTCTTGTCCCTGCACCAGTGCCACGGCCTCGGCGGTCTTCGCCTGGGCCGCGCTCATGGCCGGGGCCTGCGCTTCCTGCTTCCCGGAAGGTGTCCGGGGCGCCATTACCAAAAGAACGATCACCACCAACGCCCCTGCGAGGGCCAACAACTGAGGCTTTTTCAAGCCCATCATTGCTGGCCGCCCTGGGAGCGGTTCTTCACCTTATCGACGAACGTGTCGGCAGGCTTGAACGCCGGCACATCATGCGCCGGGATGATGATGGTGGTGTTACGGGCCAGGATCCTTCCGGTCTTCTGTGCCCGATGCTTCACCACGAAGCTCCCGAAACCACGGAGATGGACGTCCTCGCCCTTCTCCAAGCTGGTCTTTACCTCCTCCATAAAAGCCTCCACGGTCGTCAACACCACCTGGCGTTCCACTCCGGTGCGCTTAGCGATGATGCTGACCAATTCCGCCTTCGTCATACCCTTCTTCGGTTTGGGGCGGCAAAGATAGCCGATCCAGTGGATCGCACAACCGATCTTTGCCCCTGTATGTCAACAGCTTCATGGTTCGGCCCGGCGCTGCTGCCTTGGTACCGCGAACAACAGCGTCCCCTCCCCTGGCGCCAAACCCGCGATCCGTACCACATCTGGCTCAGCGAGGTGATCCTGCAACAGACCCGCGTGGACCAGGGCACCGCATACTGGCACCGCTTCGTGGAACGGTTCCCCACCGTGGCCGACCTGGCCGGGGCATCGGAAGACCAGGTGCTGCGGCTATGGCAGGGACTGGGCTACTACAGCCGGGCCCGCAATCTCCGCACCGCCGCCCAACAAGTGGTGAATGAGCACGGTGGTCGTTTTCCCGCCGACCATGCAGCACTGCTGGGCCTGAAGGGCGTGGGCGACTACACGGCCTCGGCCATCGCCAGCATCTGTTTCGGCATTCCAGAACCGGTGGTGGATGGCAATGTCTACCGCGTGCTGGCCCGGGTCTTCGGTATTGCCACGCCCATCGACAGCACCGAGGGGCGCAAGCAGTTCCGGACATTGGCCGGCGAGCTATTGGACCGCAAGCACCCCGGCGACCACAACCAGGCCGTGATGGAACTGGGGGCCACCGTGTGCACCCCACGGAACCCGCGCTGTGGTGAGTGTCCACTGGCCCGGAAATGCATCGCAAGAGCAGAGGGCCGCATCGCCGAGCTGCCTGTGAAGAGCGGGAAGACCAAGGTGCGCACCCGGCATTTCAACTACCTGCTCATCGAACTGAAAGGCGGCATCCACCTGCGGAAACGCACTGGCAAGGATATCTGGCAGGGCTTGTGGGAACTACCGTTGATCGAAACGGAGAAAGCGATGACCTCACGCAGCTTCCCGGCCGTGCTCAGGAAGGAATTGGGAGCGGGCTGGACCATAAAAGAACCCCACGGTCCGGTAAAGCACGTGCTGAGCCACCAGGTCATCCACGCCATGTTCTGGAAGGCAGTACCGCCTGCTGACCACCGCGCCCCAGCGGACTGGAAGGTGGTGGGCTTGAAAGCCTTGGACCAACACGGACTTCCCCGCCTGATCGAACGCTACCTCGCTACCCACACGGGTTCGGGCCGACCATGAGCGAAGCCCTATCTTCGTCCATTCATCGAACAAACCATGGCCGGAGTCAACAAAGTGATCCTGATCGGCAATCTGGGAGCCGACCCCGAAGTGCGTCACCTGCAGAACGGCGCCAGCGTAGCCAACTTCCGCCTCGCCACCAGCGAGACCTACAAGGACCGGCAGACCGGCGAACGGCGCGAGCAGACCGAATGGCACAACGTGGTGGCTTGGCGCGGCCTGGCCGAGATCACGGAGAAATACCTGCGCAAAGGCAGCAAGGTGTACGTGGAAGGCAAGCTCCGTACCCGCAAATGGCAGGACAAGGACGGCCAGGACCGTTACACCACCGAAATACAGGCCGACGAGATGACGCTGCTGGACCGTCCGACCGGCGACGCTGGTGTTGGCGCCCCGATGGCCGCACGCGCCGCAGCTCAGCCTATGGCCGCTGCACCGCAGCACATGTCCGCCCCGGCGGATGACGTGGACGACCTGCCCTTCTGAGCGAACGTCCGCGACCGTCCCACTTAGCATCAATTGATTGGAGCCTCCCTCCGCATATCCCTTGTTGGTGGCGCTGTATTGGCGCCCGTTGGATGCCGCCACGGTCGTGATCCTGCTGGTCATTGGCCTGCTGTTGATCGCATCGGCGGCCATGAGCGCCAGCGAAGTGGCCCTCTTCTCGCTGAACCCCACGCAACTGCGCGACCTGAAGGAACGCGGTGGCAGTTCGGGGCAGCGTGTGCTCGACCTGTTGGCCAAACCAAGGCGACTGCTCGCCACGATCCTCATTGCGAACAATTTCGTGAACGTGGGCATCGTGATCCTGAGCACGGTGGCCGTGTCCGCACTGCTGGAGGTGGAACGCATGCCCACCTACATGGTCTTCATCATCCAGGTGCTGGCCGTCACCTTCATCATCCTGCTCATTGGCGAGGTGCTTCCCAAGGTGTACGCAACGGCCAACGCCATGCGCGTGGCACAGATGATGGCAGGCCCGCTATGGGTGATGCGCTGGGTGTTCAAACCCATCAGCGAAACGCTCGTGCGCAGCACCACCTTCATCGAAAAGCGGTTCAAGAAACGCGGCACGCAGTCCATTTCCGTGGATGCCCTTGGGCATGCCTTGGAGCTTACGCAGGATGCCAGCACCACTGCCGAGGAACAACGGATCCTGCGCGGCATTGTGAAGTTCGGTAACATCGAGGTCCATCAAGTGATGCGGCCGCGCACCGAAGTGGTCGGCTTCGACAAGGACATCGACTTCAAACAGCTGCTGATCTCCATTGTGGACTCGGGCTTCTCCCGTGTTCCCGTTTACGAAGAGACCCTGGACCGCGTGGTGGGGGTGCTCAACATCAAGGACGTGTTGCCGCATCTCAGCAAAGAGACCTTCGATTGGCACAGCCTGTTGCGCGATCCCTATTTCGTTCCCGAGGGCAAGAAACTGGACGACCTGCTGAAGGAGTTCCAGGCCGAGAAAGTTCACCTCGCGGTAGTGGTCGACGAGTACGGAGGCACCAGCGGGATCATCACCTTGGAGGACGTGATCGAGGAGATCGTTGGCGACATCACGGATGAATACGACGACGAGGACCTGATCTACAGCAAGCTCGATGACCGCACCTGGGTCTTCGAAGGGAAAGCGCCCCTGCCCGATGTGTACCGCGTGCTGGGCGTGGACGGCAAGTTGTTCGAGGAGAACAAGGGCGATAGCGGCACACTGGGCGGCTTCATCCTTGAACTGACCGGACGCATTCCCAAGAAAGGGGAACGCGTGGACCTCCAGAACTACGGCTTCATTGTGGAGGCATCGGACAACAAGCGCGTACGCCGCGTGAAAGTGATCGTGAACGATGAGGCCAAGCACTAAGTGGTTGCTTGCATTGGCCGTTCTGGCCGGTTGCAGCGAGGAGCCCCTGCCCAAGCCGCGGGGCTGGTTCCGCATAGACCTGCCGGAGCAGACCTATGCCCGCTGGTCCGATGATGCCGTGCTGGCGATGGAAGTGCCCACCTACGCCCGTGTGCGTGAACGGAAGGCGGAGGGCGATGCACGCTGGTACGACCTGCGCTTTCCCGGCCAACGCGCCACAGTGCACCTGACCTGGTCGCCTGTGAACGGGAACATCAACGAACTGATCGATGATGCGCATGCGTTCAAAGGCAAGCAC
>CAZQFG010000025.1:0-9881 GCA_964592515.1 uncultured Chryseobacterium sp.
TATTCGGCGGGTGTGCGCACATCCACCAACAGGGCTTCCTGCTTGTCCACCGCCTGTTTGAAAGCTTGTGGGGTCAGGTTCACCGAGATCTGTTCGGTGGCTTGTTCGGTGCCTGCCTTTGCAGGCTGGTCCGTGATGGCCTGGGAGCATGCGGTAAGGGTAAGGATACCCAGTACGAATGCGGAGAAGAAGTGTCGTTGTTGCATGGTGCGGTTCGATATCAGGTCAGGTTTGCACTACTTGGCGGTCGCGGCGTTCACCTGCATCCAGCCACCGCCGTTGTAGACCTGGTCGAATCCATGTTGTTCCAGGAAATAGGCGGCCTGTCCACTGCGGTTGCCGCTGGCACAGCAAAGGATCAAGGGTGCAGAGAATCCACGGAGCTCATCAATGCGGGCAGGGATCTCGTTCAACGGAATGTTGATGGAGTTGGCCACATGCCCACCCATGAATTCCATCGGGCTGCGGACATCAACGATGGTTGCTCCGGGCGTGCTTACAAGTGTTCTCAGATCCATGTGAGTGGTTGTTTTACTGGCACAAAGGTCCGACCAGCGGAGCAGTTAGTTCAGTGATCGCTGTCACACGGACCGCTCAAGCGCTGGTTTTCACCAGTTCCACCCGCTGCCTGCCGAGCTTCACCATACCACTCCGCTCCATACGTTTCAGGAGCCTGGAGATGACCTCGCGGGACGAGTGCAGTTCCTGGGCGATCTCCTGGTGGGTGGTGGTGATCACGTTGGAACCAGTGAGGCGCGACCGCTCGCGCAACAGATCGAGAATGCGCGCATCGAGGTTCTGGAAGGCGATGCCATCAATGGTGCGCAACAGTTCGTCGAAGCGGCGTTGGTAGGTCAACATCACGAAGCTCTTCCACGAACGGAACTGCTCGGTCCATAGGTCCATGTAGCGAACGGGCACGGCCAGCAAGGTGGTGTCCTCCTCGGCCACCACTTTGATCGTGCTGCGTGCATCCCCGCTACAACACGTCAGGCTCATGGCGCATGTTTCGCCCGGGCCAACGAAATACAATAGCATTTCGTCGCCATCCGGACCCTCGCGCAACAGCTTTAATTGACCTTCCAATACCAATGGAATGGCCTTGATGTAGGCGCCGATATCCATCCACGCCTCTCCCACTTTCAGATCGACCACCTTGGACACTGCAAGTACCGCAGCCTGCGCTTCCGGTTCGTAGATGTCCCTGAAGGTGGTCCTGAACGCTTCCGCGATCTCGGGGTCCTGGATGTTGATCTGGTCCATGCTCATGCTCCAAAGATCGCCGATCAAGCTCGGGTCGAACAGGAGGCGTGATGGAAATTCCCAATTTCGTATCCCCCCGGGGCTGTAGCTCAGCTGGCCAGAGCGCGTCGTTCGCAATGACGAGGTCGAGGGTTCGACTCCCTTCAGCTCCACCACCTCCGAGGTCCGTGCCGTGACCTGCGTGCGTTCTTATTCCCGCGCCTTTCGGAACTCCAATTGGGACCACTGCGTATGACGGTCCATGTTCCAAGCGCGCGATCTCGTTGTTTGTCTGTTCATGGTCTTTTCGCTGAGCTCGGCTGTAGCCCAATACGGTGACCTGGCCATGGCAGGGACCAAAAGGACAGCACGTACCGCTGATGTGGCTTCCATCCAACTGGTGCCGACATCGGTCCCGGGCGTGGTTGAACTGACCCTGCCTGCAGGCACCTTGGGAGTGGACGTGCTGAACGCCCGCGGTAGGGTGGTGCGAGAACTGGATAGCGACAACCTCGACCGATTGGACCTGAACCGCCTACGGCCGGGTACCTGGACCGTTCGGGTAAGGACGACGGACGGCTATTTGATCCGCAGGTTCGTGGTCCTGGGCCGTAGCAGCATGTACTGGAGCCCTTCCGATCAGCGCACCGTTCGCGCTCACTGAGGACGAGGCACTTTCATGCCTTTGTCCTGCAGTCGTCCCAAGCCCTCGGCGGCAAGCGTCATGTCCGGAGCGAGCGCAATGGCGCGCTGATAATCGATGAGCGCACTGTCCAATCGCTGCTCACGCTCGTAGCACAATCCGCGGTTGTAGTAGGCCTGCACATAGGTGGGCATCAGCTGGATCGCCTTGCCGAACTGTTCGCGGGCTTCGGCATAGCGGCCCTGGTGCTCGAGCAGGATATAGCCCGTATTGTACCAGGCCGTGGCGTTGCGCGGGTCGATCTCCTTGATGTGGGAGTAGCAATCCATCGCGAGACTGTCCAGCCCGTTCTCCTGCGCGTACATGCCCTTGTTATACCAGGCCTCCACGCTTTTGGGCTTCAGGTCGATCGCGCTGTTGTAATACTCCAGCGCCAGTGGGTCGCGCTTGGCCGCGTGCAGAAGGCCGAGCGCTATGTAGGCTTCGTATTGCGCAGGGTCCTGTTCAATGGCCGTGCGGTAGCTGCTTATCGCCAGGGCCGTATCGCCGGCTTCCATGTGGATCCAGCCTTTCAGGAAGTAGCCGCGCGGGTTCTGCACGTCGAGCCGCAGGGCCTCATTGGCCATGGCCATGGCATCAGTGTATTTCCGCTGTAGTAGCATGATCTCGCTACGCTTCAATCGGGCCTCCACATTGGTGGCATCCACTGCAATGGCCTCGCGGAACTGGGCATCGGCCTGGTCAACACGGATCTTGCGGTAGTACAGATCGCCCAGCCCAATGTGCCAGCGGGGGTCAGAGGGAGCCGCCGCAATTGCCCGCTGCCAGTCCTTTTCGGCCAGCTCAACACTGTCGCGCTGCTCGTTCAGTTTGGCACGTTCGGCATAGAGCTCGGCGTTCTTCGGGTCGGCCAGGATCTTCTTCTCAAGCGCGATGATGGCGGCTTGCACGGGATCGGAAACCTGTTGCGCATCATCGGCAGGGGCAACGGTGTTGCAGGCCACGCCGATCAACACAGCGCAAAGGGAGATCGAAAGGTTCTTCAGGGTCATGTATAAAGGCGGAGGCCCTGGGTAACTCCGAACCAGGGCCTCCAAAAGTAGCGGGTGATGGTGATCAGGCCGTGACCGGAGCTTCGGTCTTGGCTACCGCTTCCTTGATCCTTTGTTCGAGCTCATCGCAGAGCTCGGTGTTGTCGTCGAGCAGTTGGCGCACCATGTCGCGGCCCTGTCCCAGCTTATTGTCCTCGTAGCTGAACCAGCTTCCGCTCTTCTTCACGATGCCCAGTTCAACACCCATGTCGATGATCTCGCCGGTCTTGCTGATGCCTTTTCCGAACATGATGTCGAACTCGGCCTTGCGGAACGGAGGAGCGACCTTGTTCTTCACCACCTTCACCTTGGTGCGATTACCGATGGCGGTCTCCCCTTCCTTGATCTGTGTGGCGCGACGGATATCGAGGCGTATGGTCGCGTAGAATTTGAGCGCATTACCGCCCGTGGTGGTCTCGGGGTTGCCGAACATCACACCGATCTTCTCACGCAACTGGTTGATGAAGATGCAGCAGCAGCCGGTCTTTCCGATGGTGCTGGTGAGCTTGCGCAGGGCCTTGCTCATCAGGCGGGCCTGCATACCAACGGCGCTATCCCCCATTTCACCCTCGATCTCGGCACGGGGCGTCAGTGCGGCCACGCTATCCACCACCAGCAGGTCGATGGCGCCGGAACGGATCAGGTTGTCGGCGATCTCCAGTGCCTGCTCGCCGTTGTCGGGCTGGCTGATCAGCAGGTTCTCGGTATCCACGCCCAAGGCTTCGGCATAGAAGCGGTCGAAGGCATGTTCTGCATCGATGATGGCGGCGATGCCACCCTTCTTCTGTACCTCGGCAATGGCATGGATGGCCAAGGTGGTCTTACCCGATGATTCGGGACCATAGATCTCGATCACACGTCCCTTTGGATAGCCTCCAACGCCCAATGCGAGGTCGAGCCCGATGGAACCGGACGAGATGACCTCCACTTGTTCGATGGCGTCATCGCCCATGCGCATGATGGCCCCCTTGCCGAAGGTCTTCTCCATCTTGTCCATGGTGAGCTGAAGGGCTTTCAGCTTCTCCTTGTTGATCTCTGCGGCCATGTCGTATGTGTGTTTGTTGGTTGCGGTTTTATGTATGCCCCGGTCCTCAGCCGTTCATCACCTGTGCTGCGTGATCCTTTGTCCGAACATCGGAAATGATGCGTTCGATGCGTCCCTTTTCGTCAATGAGAAAGGTGGTGCGTAACACGCCCTCGAAGCTACGACCCATGAACTTCTTCGGCCCCCATACCCCGTAAGCTGTAATGGTGGCGCGATCGGTATCCGCCAGGAGCCGGAAGGGCAACGCATACTTAGCGGCGAACTTGCGGTGCTTGGCCTCGGTGTCCGGACTAACGCCGATCACATCGTAGCCTTGCTCACGTAGTTCACCGTGCGCATCACGCAGGCTGCATGCCTCCGCCGTGCATCCCGGAGTGTCGTCCTTGGGGTAGAAATAGAGCACCACCTTTTTACCGGCATAGACCTTCAGGTCGATCGGACGCCCGTCCTGATCGTTACCGTTTAGTGCTGGGGCTTTGTCGCCGATCTGCAGGTGGCTCACTTGCTTGGCTTGACGTAAATATTGTCAGCTTGATGACGTGCAAATAAGCGCCCCGTTCTGGCTTTGACAAATTTTCCGGCAAAAAGTTTTGAACAGGTCATCGAACTTATGCCATTTTCGAACTTCACCTGGCCTGGCCAGTCATCTGGAACAGGGTGCTTATGAGGAACTGATTTGTGTCGACGTATTGCTAAATTACATCGACGAACTTGACAGGGCCTTGCCTATCACCCTAAGTTCGCACCACTCTTTCTCGACACGGGTCGCTCTTCAGGCCGCACCTCTGGACCACAGCTCGGACCAAACACCGAACTGGTCATGCGACCCCAACTTCAAGCCCTCCGGCAGGCCTTCGCCTCGCCCAAGGTGGCCGTATCGCGGCCCCTCGATGTCGAACTCATCGGCCTGGCCCTGCTGATGGCCCTGGTCATTGTCGGCCATCTGGTCACGGGTCAACCATGAACGGCATGTCCGGATGTCCATCGGGCAACCTTCGAAGAAGCACCGAACCCCCAAATCACTCGCACATGAGCAAACTGACACTACGAAGTCGGACCGTGCTGGGTCTATGCGCGCTGCTGTTGAGCGCTGCCGGTCTGGCACAATCGGGCCGTCTCGCGCACCGCGCTGGCGCCCCACCGGACCAGGACCATGAACAAGGGCATCACGACATCGATGCCCTGCTGAACCTGCACGACCAGGAGATCCACTTCACGGAGAACAAGGGGCAGTTCAGCCCCGGTGTGCTCTTCCGGGCGGACTTCCCTTATGGTCAGGCGGTGGCCACACCCCAAGGCATGGTGGTGACGGCCTTCGACCCGGTGGAAGTAGACAAACGCATTGCGGATGGCTTCGCGATCGAGGAGGAGCAGCGCCAGGGACGTCCTGCGCGTGAACTCACCTGGCGGCGCCGCGGCCATGCTTGGCAACTGCGCTTCGTGGGCGGCAACGCAACGGTGCGCACCGAGGGCCGCGATGCCCACCCCGAGGTATCGAACTACTTCGTGGGCGAGCGCCAGGCCACCGACGTGCGCAGCTTCCAGGAAGTGTGGTACCGCGATGTCTACCCGGGCATCGATGTACGCTACTACCCGGCAAAGGACGGCTCGTTGGAGTATGACCTGATCGTGATGCCGGGTGCTGATGCCGGCCGCATCGCCATCGCTCACGACGGCATCGGCAAGATGCGCGTGAACGAGCACGGTGAACTGCTGATCGAGACCATTCTGGGCGAACTGGCTCACCCGGCACCCTATGTGTACCAGCGGATCAACGGCAAGGAGATCGCCGTGGCCAGCCGTTACGCGATCGAAGGGGGTAACACCCTGCGTTTTGAGCTGGGAGCCTATGACAAGCAGCATCCGCTGGTGATCGATCCCATCGCCATGCGCTGGGCCACCTGGATCAACACCAACAGCAGCGACGACAATCACGGCCACTGCATCTGGGTGGACCCCACCGACGGCGCCATTTATGTGGTGGCCCGTGTGGTGGGTACCACGGACCAGATCACCCCAGGTGCCTTTGACGAAACGGCCAACGGCAACCTGGAGATGATCGTGGGCAAGTACCTCGAGCCTTCCACGGTGGGCGGCAGTGGCACCCGCGTGTGGCAGACCTACATCGGTGGTGGTGGTGACGACAACCCCTACGCCATGGAACAGGGCCCGGATGGGAACCTGTACATCACCGGCCAGACGAGCAGCACGAACTTCCCCCTGCTGGGCGGAAGCGCCTTCACCGGCAGCAGCATCGATCAGCAAGCGCAGAGCGGCATCGATGTCTTCGTGCTGAAGATCAACACGGCGGGCAATAGCATCAAAGCCGCCGTGGTGGGTGGCAATGGTTCGGATGACAATTACGATGTGCGCCTGGCGGCCAATGGCGACGTGTTCGTGGCCGGCAGCACCACCAGCACCAACCTGTCCACGCTGAACTCCGGTAGCGGTGCCAGCAACACCAACAACGGCGGCGCGGATGTGCTCCTCTTCCGGATCGACCAGGACCTGAGCAGCCTGGTGTGGATGCGCAACTACGGAGGAAGCAGCACCGACCGCGCCAGCATCATGCTGCACAGCCCTGTGAGCGGCGACCTTTTCGTGGGCGGCAACACCAACAGCACCAACTTCCCAACAGTGAGCCCGCGGCAAAGCACCCGGGGGGGCACCAGCGCCGGCTTCATCCAGCGCATGAACGGCGCCACGGCCGCCACGGTCTGGTCCTCCTACTTCAGCAGCGACGCCAACGACGATGCCAACCTGCTGTGCATGGAGTTCAATGCCGACCGCACGCAGCTCTACTTCGGTGGGGTGACCGATGGCCTGAACAGCGCGAACATCACAGTTGGCGCCTACGATACGGGACACAACGGGAGCAACGACTTCTATGTGGCCCGGATGGACATTGACCAGAACTTCCTGGGCGGCACCTACGTGGGCGGCAGCAGCAACGAGGTGAACATGATGGGCCTTAACGTGGACCAGAACAACGATGTCTACGTGTTCGGCTACTCCAACAGCACCAACTTCCCGATGAGCACGGCACCGAACGTGCCGTTGCAGAGCACCAACCAGGGCAGTAACGACAAGGTCTTCTTCAAACTGGAGAGCGACCTCAGCATCCTGGAGTTCAGCACCTACTATGGCGGAACGGCCGACGATTACGATCCGGTGGGTGAGCGCGGTATCAAGTTCAGCAACTGCCGCATCTACACCATCGTCACTGCCCGCAGTAACAACATCCCCCTGACGCAGGGTGCACTGAACACCACAAAGGTGAGCGGTGGCACGCGCTACGAGCCCGGTCTGGTGGTGTGGGCCAACCCGCCCGACCTGCTGGGCAACAGCATCAACTACCAAGGGGTTTCCATTTGTCCTGGCGCGGTGCCCGGTGATATCACCGGGTCCGAGCCCAGCTATGTGCTCCCCACTGTCGTCCGCAACAACTCCGCCTCCACCTATCCTTCGTTCGGTAGCGCTGCGACCTATCAATGGCAGATCAGCACCGATAGCCTGACGTGGACGGATATCCCAGGTGCCACGGGACAGGACCTGTCCGGTTCGCTGATCGGCCCCATTACGCAGGATACCTACATCCGGAGGGTCATCGGTGGCGATGCCTGCATCCTGGCCGGTGCGGCCGATCAGGTGGTGAAGGTCCAGCTGATGACGGTGGACGCAACCGTGGTGGATGCCTTGTGCAACGGTACCGCGACCGGTTCCATTACGGCCACCGCTGATGGCCAGGCCCCGTTCACCTATGCTTGGAACGATGGCCAGACCACGGCCACCGCGATGAACCTCGCCGCAGGAGCATATACTGTGACCGTCACGGATGCGAACGGTTGTTCGGCCCAGGGCACGTTCACCGTGGGACAACCGGCACCGGTCTCTGCGAACATCAATACCACGCTCGATGCGTGCAACACGGGGACCGGTGGCGCGACCGCCAGCGGTACCGGTGGGACACCCGGTTACAGCTATGTGTGGAACACCGGCGCGGTGGGCCCCAACCTCACCAACGTTGCGGCAGGCTCCTATGCAGTTGCGGTGACCGACTTCAACCAATGCACAGCGAACGTTCCGGTGATCATCCTCGGGACGGTACCTCCCACGGCCAACGCGGGAGATGATGTGTCGATCACTTGTGCCACGGGTGCGAGCGTCCAGCTGAATGGCAGCAGCAATACGCCGGGTGCGAACTTCTCGTGGTCCGGTCCTGGCATCGTTTCCGGTGGTGGCTCGTCAAGTCCGACGGTGAACGCGGCAGGGGTCTACCTTCTTACGGTGACCGATCCACAGACGGGATGCAGCGGAGGTGACCAGGTGGAAGTGAGCCTGAACACCACCGCTCCCAGCGTCACGGCTACGGGCGGCACGATCAACTGCGACAATGCATGCGTACAGCTTGTGGGCAGCGGAAACGGCAGCTTCGCGTGGAGCGGCCCCAACGGCTTCACCAGCACCGAGCAGAACCCGACGGTGTGCGCCCCCGGCACCTACACCCTCACGGTGACCGGCGCCAACGGCTGCACCAGCACGGCGACCGCGGAGGTCAACAGCGATACGGATGCTCCCACGGCAGAGGCCACGGGCGGATCGATCAACTGCAACCTGCTCTCCACCCAGTTGCAGGGTTCCGGCGATGGCAGCCTGGCCTGGACTGGTCCGAACGGCTTCACCAGCAGCGAGGCCGATCCGGTGGTCAACGTGGCCGGCACCTACACCCTCACGGTGACCGGTGCCAACGGCTGCACCACCTCGATCCTGGCGGATGTGACCATCAGTGGCACCACGGCCAGTGCCGGTGCCAATGGCGGGGAGATCAGCTGTCTGCAACCCAGCGTGCAACTCCAAGGCGCCAGCCTAACCCCCAACGTGACCTATGCCTGGAGCGGTCCCGGTGCCTTCACCAGCACCGAGCAGAACCCCGCAGTGAGCCTGCCCGGCACCTACACCTTGACGGTGACCGGCGCCAGCATCCAGTCCGAGGACGGACCGATCGCCTGCGTGGGCACGGCTGAAGCATTGGTGACCGGTAACACGGATGAACCTGGGGCTGAGGCTTCGGGCGGCACCATCACCTGCAACAACGAATGCGTGCAGCTCACCTGCAGCGGCAACGGCAGCTTCAGCTGGAGCGGCCCGAATGGCTTCACCAGCACGGAGCAGAACCCGACGGTGTGCGCCCCCGGCACCTACACCCTCACGGTGACGGGCAGCAACGGATGCACCAGAACCGCCACGGCTGAAGTGGGTCAGGATGTGACCGCCCCCGGCGCGCAAGCCGCTGGCGGAACCCTCACCTGCAACAACGCGTGCGTGACGCTGAGCGGAAGCGGCAATGGCAGCTTCGCTTGGAGCGGCCCCGATGGCTACAGCAGCACGGAGCAGAACCCCTCGGTATGTGCCCCCGGCACGTACACCCTCACGGTGACTGGCAGCAACGGATGCACCAGAACCGCCACGGCTGAAGTGGGTCAGGATGTGACCGCCCCCGGTGCGCAAGCCGCTGGCGGAACCCTCACCTGCAACAACGAGTGCGTGGCGCTGAGCGGCAGCGGCAACGGCAGCTTCGCTTGGAGCGGCCCGAACAACTTCACCAGCACGGAGCAGAACCCGACGGTGTGTGCCCCTGGCACCTACACCCTCACGGTGACGGGCGCCAACGGCTGCACCAGCACCGCTACGGCTGAGGTGGGTCAGGATGTGGAAGTACCCGGTGCTCAGGCTACTGGCGGAACCCTCACCTGCAACAACTAGTTCGTGGCGGTGACCGCGAGCGGCAACAGCAACTCCCCTTCCAGCGGCCCGAACAACTTCACCAGCACGGAGCAGAACCCGACGGTATGTGCCCCCG
>CAZQFG010000025.1:9981-25860 GCA_964592515.1 uncultured Chryseobacterium sp.
GCTTCGCTTGGAGCGGCCCGAACAACTTCACCAGCACGGAGCAGAACCCGACGGTATGTGCCCCCGGTACCTACACCCTCACGGTGACCGGCGCCAACGGCTGCACCAGCACGGCCACGGCTGTAGTGGATCAGGATGTGGATGTGCCCGGCGCTCAGGCGTCTGGCGGTACCCTCACCTGCAACAACGAGTGCGTGACGCTGAGCGGCAGCGGCAACGGCAGCTTTGCCTGGATCGGCCCCGATGGCTTCACCAGCACTGAGCAGAACCCGACGGTGTGCACTGCTGGTACCTACACCCTCATGGTGACCGGTACGAACGGCTGCACCAGCATGACCACGGCTGAAGTTGATCAGGATGTAGAAGTGCCCGTTGTGACGATCACCCCTCCGGCGATCGTGAACTGCAACCCCTCTTTGGTCTGGATCAACGCCAACACTTCCTTGCCGGGTGAGGTGCTCTGGACGCTCCCCGGTGGTGGTACCATCACCGAAGCGTTGATCATTCAAGAGCAAGGCCCTGGCATCTACACGCTCACGGTGACCGCGGCCAATGGCTGCGTGGGCACCTCTCAAACGGAGGTGATCTACGACCAGGTCGCTCCCGAAGCCCAGCTCTCCGCCACCTACATTGGTTGCGAAGGGGAGGCTGCAACGCTCTCCTTCACCAGCACCGGCAGTGTCTTCCAGATCATCTGGTCGGCTCCCAACGGTACGGTTATCTCCAATAGCCCGACCGCACTTGCCGACGAACCAGGCACCTACACGCTGACCTTGATCGGATCGAACGGTTGCGGCGCGTCATTCACGGTGGAGGTGGTGCAGGACCCGAACTGCGGCGACGACTGTCCGCCGGTGATCATCAGCTGCCCGCCGGACATCACGGTATCGTGCGCTGAGGACTTCTCCCCCTTGGGCATCGGCGGTGAGCCGGTGTGGCGGAAAAAGCAGGATTGCCCGGAGATCACCAGCTTAGGCTGGAACGACGAGATCCTGAGCAACTGCCCGTATGTGATCCGCCGCACCTTCTGGGCCGAGGATGCCACGGGCGTTTACGAGACCTGCAGCCATACGATCACCGTGATCGACGATGTGGCGCCGATCTTCATGGAGGTGCCGGAGGATGTGACCCTATCCTGCGATCAGAACATCGACGAGCTGCCCACGCCCGATGTGTGGGCCTATGATGAGTGCACTAAGATGGAGGTTGAAGTGGAGTACGCCGTGCAATACCTGTCAGGCAGCTGCCCAGGCACCTACACACTGGTACACACCTGGACCGCCGAGGACCAGTGCGGCAATGTGGGCCAGACCTCCTGGACCATCACGGTGGTGGATGAGGACGCCCCGCAGTTCACCTGTGAGGTGGAGGATATGATGGTCGGTTCCATCAACGATGTGCCCGAGCCAGCCGACTGCAAGGCCTTTGACAACTGCTCCGGCGAGGTTTACGTGCAGTTCATCGAGCAGGTGGTGAAGACCGATGCCTGCAAGGGCGGCCTGGCCGTGGTGCGCACTTGGTATGCGGTGGATGCCTGTGGCAACCCGGCGACCATGCAGCAGACCATCACGGTGTGTGGCAAGGTTCCAGGTAAGGACGAGCCGGGTGCGGGTGAAACGCTTCAGGATGCCCTGGCCGGTGGGGCCAAGGTGAGCACGGAAGTGGTGCCCAACCCCTTCCGGCTGAATTGCACGATCATCTTGACCCCTGCGGTGACCGGCCACGCGACCGTCGAGATCACGGACATGCAGGGCCGAAAGGTGACCGACCTGTTCAGCGGAGCGGTGGAGCGCGACGTGCCTGTGCGCCTCATCTACCATCCAGAGGATCGCGGCGGTGCCATGTACCTGTACCGCGTGATCTTGGATGGTGAGGCAGTGCACGGCCGCCTCCTATACCAGCCTTGATCGGCACCGAATGAATAAGAAGAGCCCCTGCCTCCCGGTGGGGGCTCTTCCATTTCAGGTCAGGCTAACTTCGCAACCGGAACGAAGAACATGAATGAGCACCAACCACTGGCTGAACGCATGCGGCCCAACACCTTGGATGAGGTGGTGGGCCAGCAGCACCTGATCGGTCCGGACGGGGTTCTTCGAAAAGCGCTGGCCGGCGGCATGTTGCCCAGCATGATCCTTTGGGGGCCTCCGGGTGTGGGTAAGACCACATTGGCGCGGCTGATCGCCCAAGACCTCAAGCGCCCGTTCTTCACCCTGAGCGCCATTAGTAGCGGGGTGAAGGATGTGCGTGAAGTGATCGAAAAGGCAGGTGGCAGCGGACTCTTCTCGCGCAGCGCTGTGCTTTTCATCGATGAGATACATCGGTTCAGCAAGGCGCAACAGGACAGTCTACTGGGTGCGGTGGAGAAAGGGACCATCACCCTCATCGGCGCAACCACCGAGAACCCCAGTTTCGAGGTGATCGGCGCACTGCTCTCGCGCTGCCAGGTCTATATCCTGCAACCGCTCACGGAAGAGGAACTGTTGCAATTGATGCACCGGGCCATGGCTGGTGATGAGCAGCTCCGTGCGCGCTCCATCACGCTGAAGGAGACCGACGCCCTGATGCGGTCCAGTGGTGGTGATGCGCGCAGGCTGCTGAACACCTTCGAACTGTGCGTGAAGGCGTCCAGCACGACCGAAGTGGTCATAACCGATGAACTGGTGCACCAGGTGGTGCAGACCAACGCCGCCCGCTACGACAAGCAAGGCGAACAGCACTACGACATTGTAAGCGCCTTCATCAAGAGTATGCGCGGTAGTGACCCCAACGCAGCCGTGTACTGGTTGGCGCGTATGGTGGAAGGCGGCGAGGACCCCTTGTTCATTGCCCGGCGTATGCTGATACTGGCCAGCGAGGACATTGGCAATGCCAACCCGAACGCCCTGTTGATGGCCACCACCACCATGCAGGCCGCGCAAATGATCGGTTGGCCGGAGAGCCGCATCATTCTTAGCCAATGCGCGGTCTACCTCGCATGCTCGCCCAAGAGCAATGCCAGCTACATGGCCATTGGTGCTGCTCAGGCCAAGGTGCGCGAGACCGGCGATCTGGCCGTGCCGATCCCATTACGAAACGCCCCCACCAAGCTGATGAAGGAGATCGGCTACGGTAAGGAGTACCAGTACAGCCATGATGGCGAGGGCAACTTCATCGATCAGGAGTTCCTGCCTACGCAACTGAGCGGCACCCGGTTCTACGAGCCCGGAAAGAACCCACGGGAACAGGAACACGCCGCCCTGTTGGAAAAGCTCTGGAAAGGCAAATACAGCGGCTAGCCCTTAGCCAGCCCGCTCCTGCTCCAGGAAACGCTTGTGCATATCCCAGATGATGCCGAGGCTGACGGCCAGTCCGCCGATGGCCTGTTCGAACATCTGCCATACGATGTCCACCACCACGTGCATCATGCCATGCTTGGTAAAGGTCATGCCCAGAACGAATATCACCAAGTAGACGAAGAAGCCCAGTGCGGCCCCTATCAGCGCTGCGGTTAACGGGAATGGCCCCTTCAGGGAAATGTATTCATACTGGACCGCTTTGTGCGTGCCAATGGTGAGCGCCAAACCGATGACTAGATATACCATGCCGGCCAATGCCAGATACAGACCCAAGGGTATGGTCAATTCCTGCAGATCGGTAAGGGCCAGACCATGCCATAGGTATGAGACGGCATACATGGATACCGTCGAAAGCAGCCACGGCAGCAGGATATGTCGGGACCAAAGCATGTTCTCCAAGGTTCTCCCTCGGTGGCAATAATACGTTCACGCCCCATTGTGTAACACGACCAGTGTCACCCGGGCTGTATTTTGCCGCTCTATATGGTGAACGTAAACACCCTTGTTCGGGTTGCCTCCCGGCTCCTTTTGGCAACGCTGCTGTTAACGGCCTGTCGCAAAGAAGGTGACCGCCCCCGGTGCGATGTGGACCTATTGGCGCCATTGGTCACCAGTACCCTGACCATTCGTGATCTGGTGGCCGATTCGCTGATCACCGCGGACAGTGAAGGGGCCGTGACGCTGGTCTACCGGAGTGACCTGTTCACCGTGGACCTGGATACGCTGCTTTCAGCGCCGGACACGTCGTTCATCTACCCCTATGCCTTGCCGGTCACCGGTCCGTTGAATTTCCCGCCCGGTGTCAACTTCTTCAGCCAGAACGATGTACAGCGGTTTGACCTTGGCGATGTGGCACTGAGGAGACTGGTGCTGCGCGAAGGACGATTGGACCTGCGCATGAAGAACATGGTTGCGAGCGCGGTCATTGGTCAACTGGAATTGCCGGGCGTGGTGCTCGCGAACGGAAGTTCCCTTTTAAGCACCACCGTGGGTGCAGGCTCGCCGCAATCACCAGCCTACAGCACCGATATGCGGGACCTGGCTGGAAGCTCCTTCGATCTGCGCGGACCTCAGTTCAATCAGGTGAACACCATACAGACCATCCTGGGCGCTCAGCTCGACCCCAATGGTCAAGGCGCTACCGTGACCGATCAGGACAGTGTGATCCTGGAAGCGAAGTATAGTGGCCTGGTACCACAGTACGCGAAAGGCTATTTCGGTGCTCGCACGGTGGAGGTGGGTCCGGATGTCACGGACCTCGGACTGTTCAACTCGATCATTGGTGGCACGCTCGATCTGGATGAAACTACGCTGCGCCTTCGTGTGGAGAACGGTATCGGCGTGGACATCCAGGTGGCCATGCGGAGCTTTCAAGCGGTGAACACGCGTACCGGGGTAACAGTTGACCTGACGCACGCCATCATGAACGGCCCCATCAACCTGAACCGCGCGCTTGACCTGGGCAATGGCTTTGTTCCGAGCATCTACCAGAACACGCTGAACAACGCGAACAGCAATATCGACCAGTTCATAGAGAGCATGCCGGACCAGGTGTCCTACGCCATGGACATGCGCCTGAACCCCTTGGGCGATGTGAGCAGCGGCAACGATTTCCTGTATTACGAAAGCAAGATCAAGGCTTCGCTGGAATTGGAGGTTCCCCTCCGGATAAGGGCGCAAGGTCTTACACTGGAGACTTTCTCCACGCCCGACCTGCCTGGTACAGCCGATGAACACGGACTGCGTGAAGGCACCCTGAATCTCTTTACTACGAACGGGTTCCCGCTGGTGGGCCAGATCCAATTGGCTATTGTGGATGCCGCAGGCAATGTGCTCAGCGAAGTGCCCGTGCAAGGCACCATTCCTGCCGGCCCGCTGGGAGCGAACGGGTTGGTCTCCTCTCCTGCTTCAGGTGTGCTCACCGCATATCTGGCACCCCATCAAGTGGACCTGCTCTATCAAGGAACACGGTTGCGGACGCGGGTGGTCCTCAGCACCAGCACCCAATCGATGCACCTCCGCATTCTGGACACCTACGCATTGCAGGTGCAGATCACCGGGTCTTTCAACTACCTCGTGAACGGAGATGAATAGGTACTTGGTCGTTGCTCTGTTCGTGGCTTGTGCGTGCCCGGTCTTTGCACAAGTACCCGTGCTGGCGCCAGATCCAGTGCTGGAGCTTGGTGCCATGCAGACAAGATCACAATGGATCACGGTACAGGCCATTGGCGATCAGAACGCCAGCGCCATCCGCAATGAAATGATGGTCGGTCTGTGGCTGGGCCGCGATCTGGACCGCCCACTGCGCGAGCGATCATGGGGGACCAGCCAGTTCGGCAATCGTTTCGGATACGAATTGAAGGGAGGTCTCTCGTGGACCGGCAAACTCTTGGGCGGGCCCCATGGCACGTGGCGACCGACCGCAGGCGTTGAACACACCGAGCTGCTTGGTGTTCGCTACTCACGCGATCTGTACGCGCTCACTTTCTTCGGTAATGCCGACTATGCGGAACGCACGGCCGACCTGTCGAGCTCAGCACACGAGAACATCCGTTTCCAATCGTTCTTCGCCGGTCTTGTGGACCACCGCAACGGCCGATCGCTGCGCGTGGCGCTGGTGAAAGGCCAGTTCCTGAACGCAAGTGACATTGACCAGGCCAGCCTGTATACCGCGGCTGATGGCCGTATGCTTGATGTGGGACTGAACGCACGCTACTGGCAGAGCGACACGGCGAATAGCGGACTTGGCGCGTGGAACGGCACCGGGATGTCCGTCTCTGGGGCGTGGAGCTGGCAGCTCGGATCGGTGCCGGGGCCGTTGTGGATGATGGTCACCGTGAGCGACCTCGGCTTCATTCGTTGGAACGACCGCTCGTTGCACGTGGAACAGGATACCGCAGTTGCCTACAACGGGATCACCGTGGCCGATGTGTTCGATCTGGATGCGGTGGTTCTCGGCGAGGCGCAGTTGCTGGATACGTTCGGCATTCGTCCCACCCATACCGCGTTCGCTCGGGTGCTGCCCTTCCGCGCCTCTCTGGCCTTGTGTACATCGCCCGAGGAACGCTGGCAGGGAGGCTTGCGGCTCGACCAACAGTACCTGCCCGGCTTTGTGCCTCAGTTCACCGTTACCATGGCGCGGCGCATGGGCGATGTGGCGCGCATTTCGGCCAATGTGGCCGCTGGCGGCACGGGCGGTTGGCGTTTCGGAGTGGCAGGCCAAATATGCGTTGGCACCAACTTCAGCGCGGATCTTTCCATATCGCAGGTGGTAGGCCTTGTGGATGACAGCATGCGCGGCATGGGCGCTGCGCTCCGTTTGCAGGTGGGCTTTTGAACAGGGCGCTCCCAGTCCCGTACGTGGTAGCTTCGGCCCATGAACTGGTTGTTGCTGGTGATCGCCGGGCTGTTCGAGGTCGGCTTTGCTTCATGCTTGGGAAAGGCCAAACAAAGCGAAGGCACAGAGGCCATGTGGTGGCTCATCGGTTTCATCGTTTGCCTTTCCATCAGCATGGCGCTGCTCTACAAGGCCGTGCAGACCCTTCCGGTGGGAACGGCCTACGCGGTGTGGACCGGGATCGGTGCGGCAGGCACCGTTATCGTGGGCGTCATGCTGTTCAAGGAACCCGCCGATGGTTGGCGCATCTTCTTCCTGTCCACGTTGATCATGTCCATTGTCGGCCTGAAGGTGCTGGCGAAATGATGGCGTCCTTTGCGCCATGCGCATCTCCATTGTCGGTTGTGGCAATATGGGCACCGCCTATGCCCGCAGTTTTCGCAAATACGGTCTGGTAAAGGCTGAGGATCTTCTGCTTGTTATCCGCGGTGGTGGCCACCGTGCTGAACTGGAACGCTTCGGACAGGTGACCGACACTATGGATGAGCGTGTGTCCGCGAGTGATCTAGTGATCGTGGCCGTGAAACCTCAGGACTTCGGCACCATTGCGCCTGCGCTCGCAGGGCTGCTGCGCCCGGAGCAGGTGGTGCTTTCCATCATGGCCGGCATCACGCTACAGCGCATGCGCGAGAACCTCCGTCACGACACCGTGGTGCGCGCCATGCCCAACTCGCCCGCGCAGATCGGCATGGGCATAACAGCCTACGCTACAGGTACCGAACTGAGCATGCGACAGACCCTGATGGTGGAGCAATTGCTGAACTGTACAGGTCGCGCCATGCACCTGGCCGATGAAGCCTTGCTGGACCCCGTGACCGCGTTGAGCGGCAGTGGTCCGGCCTACTTCTTCGAGTTCGTGCGCGTGATGGTGGAGACCGGCATTCGCCTTGGCTTGGAACCACATGTGGCCAGTGCGTTGGTCAAGCAGACCATGCTGGGAAGTTTCCACCTGATGGAACACGCGGACCGCACGCCCGAGGAATTGATCAAGGCCGTGATGAGCAAGGGCGGCACCACTGAGGCCGCGTTCAAGGTCTTCGCCCAGCGAGGACTGGCGGATACGCTGGACAACGCCATCAAGGCAGCCAGCGAACGGGCCACTGGGCTTTCGCGCTCGTGATCACAGCACGGTGATCTCGGTACGCCGGTTTCGGGCCCTCCCCTCTTCCGTATCGTTGTCTGCGTCTACCATTGGCCGCGTTTCGCCGTACCCCTTGGCGGTGATCCGGGTGCCATCAATGCCCTTGTTGACCACGAATTCGCGCACCGCTTGGGCGCGTTGCTCGCTGAGCTTTTGGTTGGCAGCATCGTTGCCCACGTTATCGGTATGGCCACCGAGTTCAATGCGCAGCGTGGGGTTGGTCATGAGCAATTGCACGAGCTTGTCCAGTTCCACATTGGAGGCAGGTAGTAGTTCGTAGCTGGCCGTGTTGAAGAAGATGTTGCGCAGGGCGATCACACTGCCTGCGGTCAACGGGCTCAGGCGAACATCGAGTGTTATGCCTTCCTTGGGTGCATTGGCCGCTACGTCATAGTTCTCCGAAAAGAACAGGTATCCTTCGGCGCCGGTGTTCAACGCGTAGCTGCGTCCGGTGGGCAGACAGACGAGGAACTCGCCCGTCTTGGGGTCGCTGTAGGCCGCCGTGGCCAATTTGCCGGTGGTCAGGTCAAGCAGTTCCACATCGGCCTCAATCGGCTTGCCGTCGGTGCGGTCGGTCACCTTGCCCCTGATATAGCTCACTGATAACGGACGCGCCTCGGGGTACAGCTCGAAGGAGTACAGGTCAAGATCCCCAATTCCTCCAGGGCGGTCGCTGGCGAAGTAGGCGATACGGCCGTCGGCGCTGACCAAGAGGCTGTTCTCGTCGGCACCGCTGTTGATCGGATAGCCCAAGTTCAACGACTTGCCCCACGTGCCATCGTCCTGCTTGCGGCTCACGAAGATGTCGAGCCCTCCAAAACCAGGGTGGCCGTTGCTGCTGAAATACAGTGTGCGGCCATCGGGGTGTATCTGAACGCTCTCTTCCTGGTAGGGCGTGTTCACGTTGGGTCCGAGCTTCTCGGGCTTGCTCCACGTGCCGTCGGCCTGCATAGCGGTGGTGTAGATGTCCATATCACTGACCCCATTGCCCGTGCGACGACCACGAACGAAATAGAGCGTGCGTCCATCGCTGGCCATGCTCGGCTGGCTCTCCCAGTTCATGCTGTTCACCGGCGGACCGAGGTTCTCCGGCGGGCTCCAGCGCTCTCCCACCCTGCGGCTGATGAACAGGTCGCAGCTGCCCAGGCCGCGCATGACACCGCCATACGATCCGTCCTCCAGCGCACATTTGGTGAAGATGATGAAGCGCCCGTCCGGTGTCAGGGTGCCAGCGCCTTCGTTGTATGAAGCTGTGCTCACGGTGGGGATGGTCCTCGCGGGCTGCCACTGTCCATCGGACCCACGGTTGCTCACGTAGAAGTCCTCCTGCATGCCGTAGACGGGGATCTCCGGAGCCTTCACACGACGGGTGTAGATCAGGGTGGCATCATCGGCCGTGATGCACGGATAGTACTCAGGATCGGCACTGTTCACAGCGGGGCCCAGGTTCTTGGGCTCGAAGGGTACGGGTTGTTGAACGGCCCGCGAAGCGAACGCACAGTTCTCGATCCCTAGCCTTGCCCTCGCCTTGCGCTGTGGTTCCTGTTCCTTCTCCAGATAGCCTTTGTAGTTGCGCTCGGCCTCTGCGTATTGACCGTTGCGGAACTCGAGGTCGGCCAGGTGCAACTGGGCCACAGGGAAAAAACGCGGCGCAATGCTCATCACCTCGCGGTAGTACTTCATCGCAGCGGTATCATCACCTTCCTGCTCGGCGATCTCGGCCAGCATGATGCGTGGCTCCACGAACCGCTCATCGGCAGCGGCTGCCTTGGTGAACTCGCTCTTGGCACAGGCTGCGCGTTGTTGGCGCATGCACTCCACCCCGCTCTCGTATTGCTTGATCGCTTTCTTGTCAGTGGTTGAGTATCCGCCCGGCTGCGCAGCCGCGCTCCAAACGATCAGTACGGCGACCAACGAAAGGCAGGTCCGGAAAGCATGGAAGGGACCACGAAGAACTCGGGGACGAATACCGGTCATGGAATATCCAGGTATTTGTGGGTCTGAAGCGATATCCTCCAACGGGGATGTGTGCGCACATGTTCCACGATCAAGGGCATCATGGCGTTGCGTTTCTCCCATTCGGGTTGCAGGAAGAGCAAGCATTCGGATGATACCTGCGCTGCGTGTTCCTCGGCCCATTGCAGATCGTGCTTGTTGAAGACGATGACCTTCAGTTCGTGCGCCGCCTGATAGATCCCGGGCAGTGGCGCCTTGAACTTCTTCGGGCTGAAGCAGATATGGTGCCAATCGCCGGAAATGGGGTGTGTGCCACTGGTCTCGATGTGCGTGCGGAAGCCGGCCTTGCGCAGTGCGTTGGTCAGCGGGCCTAGGTCGTGCATCAAGGGTTCGCCGCCGGTGATCACTGCGATACGGGCCGGATAGCGTTGGGCCTCTTTCACCAGCTCTTCCACCGTGTAACGCGGGTGTACGTCCATTTCCCAGCTCGCCTTCACATCGCACCAGGTGCAGCCCACGTCGCAACCAGCCAGGCGGATGAAGTACGCGGCCTGACCGGTGAACAGGCCTTCGCCCTGCACGGTGTAGAAGGCCTCCATCACCGGCAGCCCGTGGCCGGGGAGTGTGTTCAATGGGTCGGTGGCAGCGGGGGAATGGTTCACGGCAGGACAAAAAAAGCCCACACAGGACCGAAGTACAAAGAACCCATGGATCACATGAGCGGATCGGACAGAAAGGGGTCAGTAATCCGCGTTGTCCCGAAGGATCTTCGCCCGAAGGTGATGCGCGGCCCGCCTTTGCCCTTTGGATCTTCCGACCCTGAGCAAGAAATGTTGGTTCTGAGACTTATGGCCTGTGTGGGCTGTACGATGATCAGCACACGGCTGAGAAAGAACGGAGCAACGGCACGAAAGTAAGGCTATCGCCAGGCATTGTAACGGGCGGTGGAAAAGTCAATGCTCTACCTCCGGGAGGATGTACTCCACGGAGCCCCCTTCGGCGAAACGCACTTCCATGGTGTCCAAGGTGGCGTCGCCCACATTGCCGATCACCTTCGCTACGCCGGGTCTCAAGGGGGATACGAGGTCCACGTTCGGCATGCTGTCCAAGGGAGCATGTATGTTCCGGCCGGTCTGCCCGATCAGCCCATATTCCCGCTCGGCGTCCGGCAGGTCGGGCAATTGCCAGTCCCATATCGGGAAGGTGAAGAGCACCCGAATGCCTTCCTTTTTCCAAGTGGCCACGCGGTAGGTGTTGGTGTTCGACCAGTCCGCATTGTCCAGCACGTAGCCGATCTCGTCCCCTCCATCACCGTCCAGGTCGCCTTCGTTCACCAGCAACGCCAGCCCGAAGCCATGTCCCCGAGCATCCAACGTATCCACTTTACCACCCGACCGTTGCAGGATAACGAGCGCCCCGAAGTCGTAGGCGCGCTCCACCAGACTGTCATAGGGCATGTCCTGCACATATTTCGGCACCTCTCGGTCCAGTTCCGTTGAATAGTACACCTCGGTCAGGGTGTCCACTACCCCATCGCCATCCACATCGCCGGTTATCATGAAGCGATGGCCGAACAGTTCGGTGCTGTTCAATTCGGGTGAAGCAGTGCGATCCTGAGTAGCGGTAGTGGAACATCCGGTTATTGACCAGGCGACCGTCAGCCAGGCCAACCCCATTGAACGAGTCCCAGCCATGGCACCCGGCTCATGCATCGCCCTTCTGCCCCACGAAATGGTCATCCTTGTCCTCGAACAGGATGTTGAAGGTGGTGAGCGAGCCGTAGCAGCGCGTGATGTATTGCTGCAACTCCACCTTGTCCTGTTCGCTCAGTTTGTCGTGCGCGTTGATCTTCTGTTCCAGTACCCGGAAACGGTCGCGGATCATGACGATCTTGTGGAAGAAGTCCTCCAAGGGGATCTCCTTGCCCTTGAGTGAAGTGTCCTTGGGCTTGATCTCCAGCAAGCCGCCTTCGTAGCGCGGGTGCATGGCAACGGGGCGTTGGGGCATCTGCATCTCCTCCAGTACCTCGCGGATGGCATCGCGCACGTGGTCAAGGTCCAGCGGTTCCTGGCCGATCTCCACGCCGGGTGCAATCACCACCAGCCCCTCGAAGCTGCGGCTGATGGCCTGTTCACCTTGGTCCTTGAAGAAAACGTGCACGGTGCGTGCATCAAGGTCATACACCACACCAACGCCCATGGTCGGGTGCTTCACGCGCGCCCCGACACTGATGTCATACAATTCCATGTTGGTCCAGGGCCTTAGTTTACCCTGCACCTGCAAAGGAAATGGAACGAAGGATCAGAAGATCGAAGTGATCGCGTAGGTGACGCCGTTGATGGTGGCCTGCTCTCCCACCTTCTTGCCGTACAGGGCCTGGATCACCGGTGCTTTGGGCGTTACTCCGAGGTAGCGGAAACCGCCTGCATCGAACTCGTCGATACTGGTGGCAATGAGGAAATTGCGTTGGTCGGTATGCACCACGGCGCCATACTGAACGGTGTTCATCGGCCCGGCCTCCTCCACGGCCTTCATGCGCTCCAGTTCCTGTTGTACATGCATCAGTTGCTCGCCCAATGAGTTCATCAGTTCCACATCGGAGCCACGTGTGCTCTCGGTCTGGCTGGCGCTCTCAGCGTTCTCATCGCCGATGGTCACTGCTTTAAGTTCAGATATACGCTCACGCATTTCGGCGGCTGAGTTCTCCAGATGGGTGCGGGCAGCTTTCAGTACGCTGCGTTTGTGCGATACGGGTTCCATGGCAAATGGGTAGCCCCTTACTGGGACAAACACAAAGTACCTCCCTCGCAACGGGACAGGACCTGATCTATCTCAGGGTTCCCTGGCTATTTGAAGGATATCGTGCCGAAACGGTACTCCTTTTTCCGTTCCGCGTAGATGAACATTCGGTCGTCCTCCAACTGCACACATTCCTTGGGGCGCAGGATCGCATCGCGTTTGTCCGGGGCTAAAAGCGCTTCCCGGAAAACCCTGCCGGAAATATCCACGGTGACCAAGGTGATCAACGCCTCCTTTCCCTTCAGGTCGAACTGTTCGATCTTGTCCCCGTCCTTTACGAAAAGGTTCTTTCCATTGTCGTTGAACACGAAGTAGATCTTTTCGCCCTTCACGACCATGCCATAGGAACTGTAGTACCCGCCGTCGTTCGTGGTGTGTTGACGTTTGGGGATCTTCACGGCCCAATCGATATCGCCCTTGGGATCGATGCTTATTGCGATGATATCGTTGTACACGTAGTGGTACACGGACCGCGTGACCATCCTGCCTTGGGAATCCGTTGAAGTGGTGGTGGTGATGTAGAAGTTGTACATCTCTCCCACGAGCACGGCACCCCCATCATCGCGCAGCACGATATCGTCCAGGTCGTACTCATACATCTCGAGCTCCTCGCCTTTCTTCTCGGCCTGTTTGGTCGCCTTCCGTTCTTCCTTCTCGGTCATGTACGCCGTGATGAAGTCGCGATCGAACTCCTTGTAGTTCTGATGTTTGATGGCCCTTGTGGTGCGATCGAGCTTCATGACGTAGGCTCCCCGAACGCTCCATGAACCCTTGTTGCCATAGAAACCGGCACACACGATCTCGTTGCGCTCCTCATCCAGTATCATTTGCAGGTCCTGTAGGAAGCGGTCTCCTGCATCCAAGGTGTACAGTTTCGGCTTGCCCACGCCTTTATCGTAGACCACCAACACCATGTTGTAGGTCGGCTTGCCTTCCCGCTTGCGTTGCTTGGTTTCCTTCTTCTCTGGGTATTTGCGCACCACCCAGAAACGCGTGCCATCGTTATCCACGTAGGAGGACTCGATGTCATACTCGTCGGTCGGATAAGGTCGTTCGTACCATTCCTCTCCCTCGCGCAGCAGTTCGATATCGGGTGAATAGTGCTTCACGTCGCTCATCACCGTCATGTGCTCGCCCTGGCCGGCACCTACGGCCCATACCATGAACCCACTGCTGTCCGCTTCCGTTTCCACACGGATGCCCCCACGGTCTTTTTTCGATTCCGCAGGAATGACCAGCAGTTCTTGAGCTGGCTTCAGGGGACTCAGGTCCGAGACGTCATAGGTGCGGGCGAAAAGGGTGGTTGTCTTCTTGTCCTTCTTGTATACCGAGGTGAAGAGGATGATCTTGTCCTTGAGGAACATGAGCTTTTCCCAATCATGCTCCACCCGGCCCATTTTCATTGGTAGTGGGATCTCGCCGAGCATTACAAGGTCGGTGTTGCACATTTGAAGCCAGGGCTCATCCTTGCGATAGGCGACCATGTAGACCTTGTCGGCCGTGTTGTGCCGGACATCACTAAAGGTCCCGTGCTTTTTCATGTCCCGTGCATCTCCCCAGGTCACTTCCGCGCGCTCGGTCTTCGATTGGGCGAACAACAATTGTGACCCAAGACACGCGGCGAACGCGCACCCCAGCAGACCAAGTCGATAGGCGTGAGAAGAGAACATGTGTGGGTAGTGGTGGGTCTTCAAAGAAAGCACTATCGCGAAAACGTGAAACAGAAATGCACACACCTGAACGCAGTGCACCCCGGTCCTGGGCAAAGGGCCGGGGTGCAGCTGCGGTCGGTCAGTGACCGGATCAGATAAGCATCAGGCCTCGGGCCAGGGTTGGCAGTCGGTCTCCTCGTTGGCCGGGGTCTCAACGGGCGCCGCCACCTCCGTGCGCACCGCATCCGGGATGGTCGGCAATTGTTGGGCGAAGAGTTGCTCCTCGTCGGTGAGGCAGAGCAGAAGGGTCAGGGTTTGTACAGGCCACATGGGGTTCGTTTGCATTTAGCGGGTTGCGGTCGTTGACCCTGAAGAGTGACGCAAGATGTCCCCGTTTCAAACTTTTGTCAAGACGAATGCCCATATTTCTTCGACGAACCATCCTGGCCGCCTATCACCCGACCGTCATCCATCACAATGTTCCGGTCCGTTCGGGCCGCGAAGTCCGGGTCGTGCGTGACGATGAGGAGGCTTCGTTTGTGTTCGGCCGCAATGTGCTTGAAGATCTCGAAGACGATCTCCGCATTGCGCTTGTCCAGATTGCCGGTGGGCTCGTCGCCCATTATGATGAGCGGATCGTTGATCAGGGCTCGGGCGATGGCCACGCGCTGTTTCTGCCCGCCGCTGAGCTGGTTCGCCATTTTGCGGGCCTGGTCGGCCATGTCCAGTTCCTTCAACCGGGCGATGGCATCGGCCTCCACCTCCTCGCGCGATTTGCGGCCCAGCTTCAGCCCAGGCAGCATCACGTTGTCCAGTACACTGAACTCGGGCAGCAGATAGTGGAACTGGAACACGAAGCCGATCTTCTCATTGCGGATGGCCGCTAGGTGGTCGCCCGCAAGTCCCTTGGTGGACACGCCGTCGATCACCACATCCCCTTCATAGTCGGTGTCCATGGTGCTGAGGATGTAGAGCAGGGTGCTCTTCCCGCAGCCGCTCTTGCCGGTAACGCTCACGAAGGCCCCGCGTTCCACGGAGAATGACACGTCCTTCAGCACCTGCACGGTCACGGGGTCGTCGAAGGCCTTGTTCACCTTGCGCACATCGAGGGCCAGTGGGGAGCTGTTCATTTGCCTCGGATGATCTCCACGGGGTCCACACGGCTGGCCTTCCTGGCCGGGAACCACCCCGCGATCCAGGTGGTGAGCAGGGCGAAGACCACCGCGATGATGTAGTACTTCAGGGAATAGTCGATCGGGTAAGTGGTGATGGTGGGCAGTGCGGCGGTCTCGAAGGGAATGCTGTCGATGAGACGCTGCAGGCCGAACCCACCGAGCAATCCGGCGGCACCGCCCAGTAGGCCAATGATCATGCTCAGGAGCAGGAAAATGCGCTGCACGTCCGGTCCGCTGAAGCCGGTGGCCTTGAGGATGGCGATGGCATCCAGCTTCTCATAGATCATCATATTGAGGATGTTGTAGATCCCGAACCCGGCCACGATCAGCAACACGATACCGACCGCATAGCTGATGATGTTGCGCACATCACTGCCAGTCTCGAACTGGGCATTGGCCGCCTGGATGTCCACGGCATCCACCC
>CAZQFG010000026.1:0-25720 GCA_964592515.1 uncultured Chryseobacterium sp.
AACACAACAAAGCCCCTTCCGAGCGCATCGGAAAGGGCCTTGTGGCGACGTGAAGCGAATGTTCTGCTACCTCACGCCAGCTGAGGGCGCTGGCGCGTCACTTTGTGCGAAGGGGGAAGGGGCACATCGGCGCCATGTACCGGGCCGAGGTAGCGGGTCTCGTAGTCGAGACCAATGTTCAGGATGTACAGACCGTTCAGCAGGATCACCAGTACGTAGTCCAGTGTGGTGCGCTTGCCGAAGCTCTGGCACACCTCGATCCACACCTTGGGCATGAAGTAGAGCTGGCCGTAGAGCGGGATGAAGAACAGCAGCACATGGCTGGCGGGGCGCCCCACTACTTTCAGGAAAACCACCAGGTTCCAGAAGGGAACGATGGCCGCTATGCCGGGCAGGCCCGCCTTTTCGTACAGCCGCCACTGGGCCGCAACAGCGATGATGCCAACGAAGATCAGGGCGTAATACAGGGTATTGCCCATGATGGCGTACAGGTGGTCGTGCGCGTCGAGGAGTGATTGAAGGATGTTCATGGCAGCAGGCATTGGTTCAACAAAAGTTCCCGCCCGGAAGCGGTGGTTCCGTTAGGAAGACGGCCCATCGGTGGTGCGGTTGCCTACGGAACGCACCCCATTACCCACTTTGGTATGTGAACAACGGCCAACGGTGGGTTCAGAACGACCATCGGCCGGAACGCACTTCCCGCCCGGGGTCACCCCCTCGGCACCGCATACGCCTTCACATCGGCCTCGGTGATCTCCTTGCCGCTGAGGATCACCAGCCGTTCGATCACATTGCGCAATTCGCGCACGTTGCCCGTCCAGGGTAGCTTTTGCAGCTCCTTCACCGCCTTGTCGGCGATCTTTTTGGGTGTGATGCCCTGTTCGGCGCACACCTGGTTGATGAAGTGGTCGGCCAATAGGGGGATGTCCTCCAAGCGCTCGCTGAGGCTTGGCACGTGGATGGGGATCACGCTGAGGCGGTGGTAGAGGTCCTCGCGGAAGTTGCCTGCGGCGATCTCCTTTTTCAGGTCCTTGTTGGTGGCGGCGATCACCCGTACGTTCACGCTGATGTCCTTGTCGCCACCCACCGGGGTAATGCGCCCCTCCTGCAGGGCGCGCAGCACCTTGGCCTGCGCGGCCAGCGCCATATCGCCGATCTCGTCCAGGAAGAGGGTGCCACCATCGGCCAGTTCGAATTTGCCTTTGCGGTCCTTGATGGCACTGGTGAAGCTGCCTTTCACATGCCCGAAGAGCTCGCTCTCGATCAGTTCGCCTGGGATGGCCGCGCAGTTCACCTCGATGTAGGGGCCTTGGGCGCGCTGGCTCTTCTCGTGCAGGGTACGGGCGACGCCTTCCTTGCCGGCCCCGTTGCCGCCGGTGATCAGCACCCGGGCATCGCTGGGTGCCACTTTCTCGATCATCTCCCGGATCTCGTGAAGGGCCTTGCTCTCACCGATCATCTGCACGCCACCGGCCTTGGCCTTGCCCACCTTCGTGCGTAGCACTTTGGTCTCCTGCACCAGGTTGCCGCGGTCAAGCGCATTGCGCACGCTCACCAGTATCCGGTTGATGTCGGGTGGTTTCTGGATGAAGTCGAAGGCCCCCTTCTTCAGCGCGTCCACGGCGGTGTCGATGGTGCCATGGCCGCTGATCATCACCACGGGCAGGTCGGCGTCGTGGGCCTGTAACTTCTCCAGCACTTCAATGCCGTCCATCTTGGGCATCTTGATGTCGCAGAGCACCAGGTCGAACTTGCCTTTCTTGGCCTTGTCCACACCGGCGGCACCATCCTCGGCCTCGTCCACCTTGTGGCCTTCGTGTTCCAGGATCTCGCGCAGGGCGTAACGGATCGCTTTTTCGTCGTCGATGAGGAGGATGGAGGCCATGGCTTACGGTCCGGCTAGTGTTGGATGCAAAGATGCTGAACATCGCCATCCGTTCTTGGTCGCGGGAAGGCAACCTACACTACCTTAAGCGTCTGGTTTGTGCAGGGCATACATGGCGATGAACCGTTCGGCCACCAATTCACCTGAAAATGCATCGTCACTGCCTGTTCTTGAGCTGTTGTTTCGCGGTAGCCTCGCAATTCCTGTTGGCGCAGCAGCAGTGCAAGAGTTGGGACAGGAGGCACGGTTCTACGTCCGGTGCCGAGGTCGTGGAGAAGCTATCCTTGGCGGATGGCGGCTTCGCGGTGCTCGCACGGGTGCAGGCGGGCGGCGGTGATGTCACGGAGACCTCCTACGGGGGCAATGATTTCTGGCTGGTCCGGTTCGATGCAGAGGGAACGAAGCTTTGGGACAAACGGTACGGTGGTCCAGGGAATGAAGTGCCCACCGATATGTCCGCCACAAGTGATGGTGGGTTCCTGCTCGTGGGCACCACGGACGGGAACGCAGGGGGGCTGGTGACCGACGGACCTTCGGGCCTCACCGATTGGTGGATGATCCGGGTGAACGCCAGCGGAGCGGTCCTGTGGGACAAGAGGATGGGTAGCTCGATCTCGGATAACCTGGATCAGGTGGCCACTTTGGCGGATGGCAGGTTCTTCCTCGTCGGCCGAGTGAGAGGCGTCTTTGCTGGGAGCACAAGTAACTGTCTTTACCTCCGCACGTTCGTGTTGGATCAGAACGGCACGGTCATAAATAACCGCTGTTGGCCTTCATTGAACACGGCTCAAGTGGTCGAATTGATCGCAGAGCCGAACGGGGACTGCACCATGTTCCACGGTCCAGGGATCAACCTTAGCCGGTTCGATGCTTCGGGCATTGGTCTCATCACGCAACAGAGCACCTACACTGCGCCTGGATTCGTTCAATTGAACGCTGCCGCACGCACTGCTGATGGTGGCTATTGCCTTTCGTCGATCGCCGATGGAGGGGTCGGTGGGAATAAGACCCAACCAAGCCGCGGCGGGAACGATTTCTGGGTGTTAAGGATAACTGCTGCCGGTGCCGTTGTTTGGGATGCAACGTTAGGGGGTGCGGCCAGCGATACTCCTTGGGCCTCCGAAGTACTTTCTTCAGGAGAGTTACAGGTTGTTGGCCAAACCAGCGGCAATGCCTCGGGTGAGCGCACCCAGCCGTCGCGGGGAAGTGGTGACCTGTGGACCATTCGCCTGGGCACGGCCGGCAACCTTATATGGGAAGCGCGCTACGGTGGCAGTGGTTCGGAACTAGGAACTGCGCTGCACAGTTCTCCGGACGGTAGCTTGTTCCTCATGGGTGGTTCATCAAGCAACGTGAGTGGCGACCGAAGTGCGCCTTTGGTCAGCACCGGCGATATGTGGATGTTGAAGTTGGACGGGTCCACCGCCACGCCTTGGTATCGCGATGCTGACGGCGATGGGCTTGGCGATCCGTCATTCTCGGTACTGGCCTGTGCAGCACAACCCGGCTTTGTGCAGAACAACACCGATTGCAATGATATGCTCGTGCTTGGTGCGCCCTGCAACGACAATGATCCATGCACGGTCGAAGACACCTACAATGCCACCTGCCAATGTGCTGGGCAACCGGCCGCACCCATCACCTCTGTCGTCGCCACGAGCAATTCACCCGTCTGCCAAGGTGTCGGGATCATTCTTGGTGCGGGCTCGGCCGGAAGTGGAGTGCTCAGTTACGTGTGGACCGGACCGAATGGCTTCAGTTCAACCCTACAGAATCCCACAATACCTGGCGCTGCGAACGCCATGGCCGGCACCTACACCGTGACCATTTCCAATGGCTGCGGCAGTAGTGCTTCATCCAACGTATCGGTCTCGGTGATCAACCCTACGGTATCCATTTCCTATCCGCCCGGCGCGTATTGCACCCTTTTCCAAAGCACGGTACCGGCGACCATCACGGGGCCGACGAATGGGATCTTCACGGACAACTCCACCAACTTGGTCGTGGCGCCGGGCTCCGGTGCCTTGTACCCGAGCATATCGTCCCCCGGCTATTACGTGGTCACCTACACCGTTGCCGCCACCACGGGTTGCCCTCAATTGCAAACCAGCACTCCCGTTACCATTGCTCCGGCCCCCATTGCTGATATCACGTATGCCAATGGAACGAACGAGATCTGCAGTGTGCTCCAAGGGCCTTTCCTTCCGGACGGTGGCGCCACGCCCGGTGGAGTGTTCACCGGTTTGTTCGGCACTTCGGGGGTAGACCCCGCCACGGGCGAATTGACCTTCGACCAATTTTCCACGGATACACTAACACTCTGGGTTAATTACGAAATTCCGACCACGTCCACCTGTCCCATGGTGGACGCTACGGTCGTGGTCACGGTATTGCCTTGGACCACCTATGCCCGCGACCTCGATGCCGATGGTTATGGCGACCCCAACGATGTTATCGAGACCTGCGGCCCCATGCCTGTAGGTTATGCCGCCCAAGCAGGTGACTTTTGTCCGCTGGATCCGTTGAAGACAACGCCCGGAACATGCGGTTGCGGGCAACCCGAGCCCGGAACAGCGTGTGATGACGGTGATCCGCTAACGCACGATGACGTGATCACTTCCGGCTGCACATGTGCCGGCACCCTTACCGAACAGTTATGCAAGCAGTGGTCCATCGTGCTGGGTTCCAACGGCAGCGACCAACCCCAGAACGTGGTGCCAACGGCCGATGGTGGCTTCTTGGTCACCGGTCGTTCCAACGGCGGCGTTGGTGGCGATCGTAGTCAGGATTCGAGAGGCTCGTACGATTACTGGGTGGCAAAGGTGAACGCTGCAGGCGTGAAGCAATGGGACAAGCGATACGGTGGAACCTCCGAGGAATACCAAGACGGCGCCGTTGCCACGGCCGATGGTGGCTTCCTGGTCGGTGGATTCACCTTCTCTTCGAGCGGTGGTGACATCACCCAAGGCACATTCGGCAATACCGATTTCTGGGTCGTTCGGCTGGATGCCGATGGCAACGCTCTTTGGAACCGGCGCTATGGGGGTAGCGACCTGGACAAGATGACCGCTGTGGTGGCCACGCCCGACGGCGGCTTCCTGCTCGGCGGCTACACCTGGAGCTCATCCAGCGGCGATATGAACGGCATCAATCGCGGTGGCATGGACTATGCCGTGATGAAGATCAACGCGAGCGGGGTGCGCCAATGGACCCGCATGGTGGGCAGTTCCGGACAGGATTACCTATACGATGTCCAGTTGGCCGCGGACGGCAGCTTTTACCTGATCGGCGAGTCCAATGGTCCGGTGAGCGGCGACAAGTCACAGGCAAGCTTCGGCGGTATTGATACATGGATCGTGAAGCTCAACGCTTCCGGAACGTTCATATGGGATCGGTCATTCGGCGGTTCCGGTGCCGATACTCCCATGAATACGCGCGCTTCGATCACGCCCGATGATGGACTTCTGATCGTAAGCCGTTCCACATCCGGCATTAGCGGCAACCGCACCGCGCCGCAACAAGGCTTCTCGGACGCATGGGCCGTGCGGATCAGCTCCTCCGGCGCAAAGCTCTGGGACCGGTCCGTGGGTGCCGTATCCAACATCTGGTTGGAGGATATGGTCTTGGCTCCGGGTGGCGGCTGCTACATCGGTTCACGCGAAGTGCTGGAGGAAGAGGTGGTGGACCAAGGGATGAACAATGCAGGGCTCTATGACAGCTACCTCCTACGCACGGACTTCAATGGCCAGCTCTTGTGGGACAAAGGCGTTCCGATCAACGCTTCCCTCCGTGGCATGCTGCGTACGCCGAACGGCCTCGCAATTCTGGGCGAAGGTACCAACGGCTATCCGGATGCCACCAATTTTACCGGCCAAACGGGCGACAACTATGTGCTTACCTACCTGGCCCAAGGGCAGGATGTCCAAGTGTGGCTCGATGAGGATCAGGACGGGCATGGAGTTTCGCCCCAAGGCCCTTGGCAACGGCGCTGCGGTGAGATCGCTGGCTGGGCCCTGCTCAACGATGATTGCGATGACCTGCTGGACACGGTATACCCAGGAGCGCCATGCGACGATGGGGATCCGGCCACGTTGAACGACCAGTATGATAACAGTTGCTTGTGCACTGGTTCCGACGTTGTGCTCATGCTGAACATGCGGGTCATACTCAGTGGCCCTTACAACAGCAGCACGGGGATCATGAGCGATGCGCTGCGGGTGGCAGGCCTTGTGCCTTCCGTGGAACCCTACACCCAGCTCGGGCATTCCTTTGTAGGCGGGGGTGGCGAAACAGCGCAGTCCAATGCATTGTCCATGGTCGGGGCCGATGCGATCGTGGATTGGGTCGTGATCGAGCTCCGCTCAGCACAGGCTCCCGCCACGGTGGTATTCTCCCGGTCGGCACTCCTTCAGCGGGACGGTGATGTGGTGGACGTGGATGGCGGCTCTGCGGTCCAGCTCCTCGCGGCTCCGGGCAACTACCACATCGTCGTACGCCACCGCAATCATTTGGGTGTCGCGACGGCAACGCCCATTGTGCTCACCCAGTCAGGCACCTCCGTGGATCTGACTTCAGTAAGCACTGCTACTTATGGTGTCGATGCCCAGGCCATTGTGAACGGCATGTGCATGCTATGGCCGGGGGATACCGATCGCAACGACATTGTACGGTACACGGGAGGGGTTAACGACCGTGACCCCGTCCTTACGGCCATTGGTGGCATCATCCCCACGAGTACCGTTACCAACGCGTATCATGTGGGTGATCTGAATCTGGACGGCGTGATCCGCTATACCGGCGAGAACAACGACCGCGACATCATCCTGCAGACCATTGGTGGGTCGGTGCCAACGGCGGTTCGGGTTGGGCAGATACCTTAGAGGGGGTTCGTGGTTCACGGCGCATCTTTGCGGCATGCCCGCCATCAAGGTCCACGATCTGCGCCGCCAGCGTACCACGTTCGCCACCGTGCTCTTCCTGGTGGTGTCCATGGCCATTCTGTGGTGGGCCCAGTTCGATGGCGATCTGAACGGCACGGTGGCCTTGGGCATGATCGGTGCCTGTGCCACGGTGTACATCGGCATGCTGAACTACTGGCTGCAACGCGACAAGGTGATGCAGGACCTCTTTACTGCATTCAACGTGCGATACGACCGGCTGAACGGTGATCTGCTGGCCATTGCGAAGGGCACCTTCGAGGGCGATCCCGACCGCATCATCATCGACTACCTGAACCTGTGTGCCGAGGAGTATTTCTGGTACACACGTGGCCGCATCGACGGGGCAATTTGGAAAGCCTGGCGCAACGGTATGGAGAACTGGTTGCAGGTGCCTGCCATCCGCGAGGTGGCCCGGCGGGAAAGCGGTCTGCGCGACAGCTACTACGGCCTGTTCGAGGCGGTACCGTTGGAACGTTGAAGGTCAGTGCCTCCGTTCCTGATATCTGTCACGATTTGTACCGTTCATCACTACACCGTCTGGGATCGAACTGCGCGGCGTCATGTTTGTCCGCTGGGAGGCCAGTTACTTTTGAATGACCTCTGCGTCCCATACCCGGGATCAGGAGGTCTTGACCGGGTCGCAACACACCAACAAAACACCTAGGAATGATGAGAACCGTACGCTTTGTAGCATGTCTTTCACTGCTCGCCACTGGCACGGCCATGGCGCAGATCCCGAACGCAGGCTTTGAGCAGTGGACCAGTTTTGGCACCTATGAGGACCCTGCTGGCTGGACCAGTTTGAACATCCTTACCTCCAGCTTGGGGGCATCGGCGTCGTGTGAACAATTCACGCCGGCATCGGCTGGCAGCTATGCTGTGAAAGTGACGACCCGGACACTGGCCGGATTGGGCGTTCTGCCTGGCCTGTTGCTTTCCGGAAGCCCCGATGCAGCTGTGGATGGCTTTGCGTACACATCACGTCCACAGTCACTGAACGGAAAGTGGCGCGCCGACCTGGCTACCGGCGATGAGGCCATGGTGGTGGTGACGCTGTCCCGGTGGGATGCCGTTGCAGGGGAACGTGTTACGGTTGGTGTCGGTACGGCAATGGCAAGTGCTGACGTTACTGCCTGGACGAATTTTTCCGCAGTGATCGAATACGCCGAAAGCGCAGATCCCGATACCGCCAGCATCGCCATTCTTTCCAGTAGCGGTGCCGGGGTCGACGGCAGCTGGGTGGCCGTGGATGAACTTGCCTTTGGTGGTGCTGTGGGCATCGGTGAGGCCTACACAGGCAACTACCAATTGTACCCCGTGCCGGTCGCGGATCAGCTCACCCTCACCACCGATAAGCCCGTTCAGAGCATCGAGCTGTGGTCCGCTGATGGCCGTCTGTTGCTGACCGCCCGCCCTGCCACGGACCGCGTGGTGTTGGACCTTTCCGCCTTCAGCGCAGGTGCCTATACGCTTGTGGCGCGGATGGACGATGCCACGGTGCTGCGTCGCACGGTGGTGAAGTAAGGCATGTGGGGAACCCTTTGGCGAAGGCCGTCCTCCGGGGCGGCCTTTGTTCCTTCCAGCACCTAGTGGGCGCGTCGTTTGCGCATGATGCCGCCGCGCACATCCTTCACGGGGCTCATTACCACGAATGCGTTCGGGTCGATCTTTTCGATCTCGGCGAGGAAGCGGCCCACTTCCAAGCGGGTGAGCACACAGTAGAGGATGTCCACCTCGTGGCTGCCGGCGCCTTTGGTGAAGCCGCGCTTACCGCTGTAAACGGTAATGCCACGCCCCATGGTGTTCGCGATCATGTGGCGGATCTCGGCATGGTGCGGACTGGTGATGGTGATGCCGGTGTACTCCTCGATGCCTTCCACCACAAGGTCCAGTGTTTTGCTGGCAGCGAGGTAAGTGATCATGGCGTACATGGCGGTCTCCAGATCAATGAGCCAGGCGGCCACACTGAACACGGCCACGTTGATGAGCATGATCACATCGCCGATCGTGATGCCGATCTTCCGGCCAAGGGATAGGGCCAGCACTTCGGTGCCGTCCAATACGCTGCCGCCACGCACGGCCAGTCCGATGCCGGCCCCAAGGAAGAACCCGCCGAAGGCCGCAACGAGCAACTTGTCGTGTGTTACATCGGGGAAGTGTACCAGCGAGGTGAGGGTGGCCAGCGCCACGATGGAGATCCCTGCCCGCAATGCGAACGCCCGACCTACCAAGCGGTACGCGAGGAAAATGAAGGGCAGGTTGATCACCACCAACAGTGCCGAGAAGGACATGCCCGTGAGGCGCGCGGCCAGCAGTGCGATACCAGTGGCACCACCATCCAGAAAACCGTTCGGGAGCAGGAAGCCCTCGAGCCCGAATGCCGCCGAGCACACGCCGATGGCAATGAAGAGCGCATCCTTTAAACCATGCATGAGGTTGATGCGTGCATTGTGCAGACGCTTGGCATGGGCATAGGAGGATCGCTCGCCGTTGCGCACGGAAGCGGGTTCGGGCAGTAGACGGATAAGTCGGTGGCGGAGCGTTCCCCTCATGGCGGCAAGATAGCCGGGCTTCAGGTGGTCAGCATCATGCGTGCCGCTGCTCCTTCTTTCAGCGCGAAACGGCTCCATGCCAGGTCGCGGATGCCGCCGGCCAGCAGCACGCGCTCGATCTGGATCAGTGCGTAGGATATGGTGTCCACGCGATGCTCGGGCAGCCCTGGTTCCTGCAGTCGTTCAGCGCGGGTCTTGCGCATGAGGCTATCGCGCAGGGCATCGAATGTTGAGGCATCGAAGGCCAGGGTAGTGGCCTCATTTGACAGCTCCTGTTGCCTGGCTGCCGCCACCATGCGGGCCAGTGTATCGAAACTGCCTGCACTGCCGATCAACAGGTGCGGTTCGTGGCGATCGATGATGGCCCACAGCGGTTCCAGTCGGCTGTCCAAGTGCTCGGCGATGCGGGCCTCTTCCTCCAATGTGATGGGGTCGCTCACGGGAATACGCTCACGCAGGCGGGTCACACCCAGCTCAAAGCTCTGTTTCCACATCAGGGCCTTGTCGGTGGCCAATATGAACTCCGTGCTGCCACCACCAATGTCCATGATCAGTGTGGGGCGCGTACCCAGTGGCACGGCCTGGCGCACACCGTCAAGGATCAGACCTGCTTCCTCCTCGCCCGGCACGATGGTGATCGCGATACCCAGTTCGTCCCATGCGCGTTGCACGAAGTCCTTTCCATTGCGCGCGTTCCGCAGGGCCGATGTGCCGAACCCGGTGATCCGTTCGGCACCGTGCTCTATCGCCGATGCGCGATGTACACGCAGAGCTTCCATGCCGCGCTCGAAGGCATCGGCAGTGATCACGCCCTTTTCAATGCCGCCTTTGCCAAGGAAGACCGGTCGCTCCACCGAGACGATGATACGCATAGAGTGATCGGACACCTGCTCGAAGACAAGCAGGTTGAAGGTGTTGGTGCCGAGGTCAACGATGGCGTTGCGCATGCCGCAAAGTTCCTTCACAGGCGCATCACAGCGGCGATCGCGGTACGCAGCCGTTCATCCGGACTGCCGCTGATCACTGTGAAGGGCTTGGCCAAGCCCGTAAGCATGGCGTGGTACACATCGAACAAACGGTCGCGGTCGTGCGGGTTCTCGCGCAAGGGGTCGGGCTCCCAGGGGATGTCCGGTGTGATGAGCAGCCAATGGTCGTAGTGCCGGTGTTCGGCCAACGCCATCAACTCCGGGGCGCAGTGCCCGTATTTCTCTTCGCTCCAGATCCGGATGGTGATCATGTCCGTGTCGCAGAAGAGCAGCCCGTTGTGGTGTTCCGAGATGTCATCTTCCAACGCACATTGTCCGCGGGCAATGGCCAGAAGGTCTCTCTCTTCGTAGGTGCGTCCGAGGTGCTCCAGATAGTGCCGTGCGAATTCGTCCACACGCTTTTCCTGGTAGTGTTCGGCCAGCGCAGCGCAGAGCGTGCTCTTGCCGCTGCTCTCGGGTCCTACAATGGCGATCTTGATCATGGGCCTTCCGCATCGAATGTAACTTTCCGTCACCGGCCGGGCAGCGATCGACGAAGGCATTCGGTCTTGAAGGTGAAACACGCTCAACTCCCCTCATCATGGAACGACCTCTCCTCATCCTTTTGACCGGGCTGCTCACGATCTGCGGCCACGCACAACTTGCTCCGGGCACCATGGCCCCGCTTAGCGAGCATCTGGTGGAAGTGAACGCCCAATGGGCCGTGCAAGGGCTCCTGCCCGCCGACGCCTCGCGTTCGGTAAGCTTCCAGGACGAGGCCGATCGTATCGCCACGCATTTGCGCATGGTTCGCGAACGATTGGAACAACGCACCTCGGAAGGGCTCAGTGCTGCGCAATGGACCGCCCGGCACCAGCTGCTCGAAGAGCTGGGTGCGTATGCCGAGGCCGGTGTTTTCCCCCGCAACCATGTACTGCCTTTCCGCAACCCGGTCTTCATCGATCCGTATGGCACGGCCTGCGCGGTAGGTCAGTTGATGATCGCCAGTGGGCACGGGGATCTGGCGCACCGCATCGACACGGAGATGGAGCTTGCTTACCTGTTGGACATGGAGTGGCCGGAGATCGGCACGTGGGCAGCCGAGCATGGCTTCTCGGCCAATGAACTGGCATGGATACAACCCGGCTATCCGCCCAACCTGCCGTGGACCGCGCTCGGTGGCGGCACCAATGGCGAAGTGACCACCATGCTGAAGTTGGCCAATGGTGATCTGCTGGTGTGCGGGTCGTTCACGCAGGCCGGGTCTGTTGCCGCGAACGGTGTGGCCGTCTGGAATGGCACCTCGTTCACCGCGCTTGGTGGTGGTATACAGGGTGAGGTGAACGCTGCGGTGGAGTTCAACGGTGCGCTGTACATCGGTGGCGCCATGCTCAACGGTCCCGCTGACCTCGCGAAATGGGATGGTGCATCATGGACGTTCACCAGTGTGTTCGAGGGCAAGTATCCGTTGATCAATGCATTGCACGTTCATAATGGAGAACTGTATGCAGCGGGCAGCATCAGCGGCTTTGCGGGCATCACCGAGTTCGTGCAACGATGGGATGGATCGCAATGGCTGCCAGTGGGCGTTCCGTTCGATGCGCCGGTACTTGCGCTCGCGTCGCACAATGGCGAATTGGTAGCCGGCGGTGCGTTCGCTTCACTTGAAGGTCCGCCCATGCCCCTGGTGCGCCACGTGGCAGCATATGGAGACAATGGCTGGTACCAATTAGGCGATGGTGTCAATGGCACCGTGAACGATCTGTTGCTTGTGGATGGTGTGCTTTACGCTGCCGGCCAGGCCTTTGTGAACGTCGCGCCCACCTTCGGTATGGCCCGCATTGCCGCTGGTGCACAGACGTGGGAGCCCTTGATGCCCAACCTCGTGAATTACATGCAGCCATGGCTGGGTGCGGCCGAGGTCCGCGGCATTGAAGCACATGATGGCCATATCTACTTCGGTGGCAACTTCTTCCTGTCAACGGACATCATGGTCATGGGCACGCACATTGGCCGCTGGGATGGAGTGGACCAGGTGGTTGAACTGGCCGCACCGGAACAACCTGTGAACGGTGTGGCCGTGCGTGAGGGTCGCTTGATCATTGGCGGGGCCTTCTCCGGATGGCACCCGTATGTGGCCACGCTCGACCTCGCCACCGGCACGCGCGATGAGCTTCCACGGACACAAATGACCGTATTCCCACAACCGGCGAGCACCGAAGTGTTCGTGCAAGTTCAGGGCACCGACCTGACCAATGCCGCTTTCGGTGTATTGGACGCTGCAGGTCGGCATATGAACGTGCCCATGGTCCGCTTGGGTGATCGCGTTCGGCTGGATGTGAGCGGTCTGGCCTCGGGCACCTACCACCTACGTGTTGCCGCCGGCGAAAGGGCGTGGACGGCCAGGTTCATCAAGCCGTGACCTGATCGGTGGTGTGCGTTAGCCGCACAGGCTGTTCACCCCGCCAGGTGCCTTCGCATCCCACGACCCTGAACCGCGCATAAAGCTCCTCGCTGAAGCCGTTGGCCTGCCGCGTGCGTGCCACGGCTTCGGCATGCGGGGTGCCGCGCCCGTAGGCGAATGCCGCCATATCGCGTTCACTTCGCCATACACTGAACGTGGCCTGTTCCACCCACGGCAGTTCACCAACTCCTTTGGTGAAGAGTAATCCCTCGCGGCCTTCCAGGGAACGGGCAACACCGGCCACGCGCCGCCAGAAGGGCACCACATAGCGCGGTCGTATGGTGGCCCTGGTCAGCACGGCGAGCGGTCCATCACCGGCACGGTCCGTGATCTCGAAGGGGTTGACACCGCTCCAGGCCCCACGGCTGAGCATGGGAGTGAGATGCAACGTGTACAGTTCGTGGCTGTGTTCCTTGAATGCTTGGTGTGCGGGGTTGGCGTGGTGGAATTCCTCTGCCTTGCTGCGATCCGTCCAACTGCCAAGCAGGCCATAGGTGCCCAGGTCGGGCCAGAACCCATAGCCGTTGCCACCACCGGTGCCCAGCAGCTTGAAGAAGTTCAGGCCGTTCACCTTCCGAAGCGGAGCCCTCATCTCGGCCATCTGGCGCATGCCCCAAACGCGTTCGCGTCCTGCGTAACGGAAGAACGAAAGCGTGACGTGGCGTCCGGGCCGGTGCATGGGTAGTGAACGATCCAGCGGCCCCAAGTGTTCTCCGGGCCATGTCGAATGCCATTGTCATCGGTTCCGGGGTCGCTGGTCTGGCGGCGGCCATACGGTTGGCCATGAAAGGCTATGCCGTGAAGGTGTTCGAGGCGGCCGACACGCCGGGCGGAAAGCTGGCCGAGTTCACGGAAGGCGGGTATCGGTTCGATATGGGCCCGTCGCTCTTTACGCGGCCCGACCTGGTGGAGGAGTTGTTCCGCGAAGCCAACGTGGACATGGCGGGTCGATTCAGCTACCTGAAACTGGACGAAGCGAACCGCTACTTCTGGGAGGATGGTACACGGGTGACCGGCTGGTGCGATGCGCAGCGGTTCGCACTGGAGCTGGAGCAGGCACTGGGCGTTCCACAGGAGGCCACGAACAAGCACCTTAAGCGTGCCAGTGAATTGCTGGCGAGCACGGGGCGCACTTTCCTCGAACATTCGTTGCACCGACCTTCAGAGTTGCTGCAAGGTGGGTTCCTGAAGGCACTGACCTCTGTTCGTGCGGGTGAGCTTTTTCGCAGCCTCGATGCCATGAACCGCTCCGTGTTCGGAGACAACCCGAAGGCCGTTCAGCTCTTCGATCGCTTCGCTACCTACAACGGAAGTGATCCGTATCGCACACCGGGACTTATGCGCATGATACCTGGCCTCGAGCACGGTCAGGGGGCCTTCTATCCAGTTGCAGGAATGTACAGCATCACGCGTGCGCTGCACCTGCTCGCGGTGGACCTTGGTGTACGGTTCCACTTTAATGCACCGGTAGAGCGTATTCTGCTGGACGATACCAGGCGACGCGCCACCGGTGTGCGTGTGAACGGGGCAGAGCACAAGGCCAAGGTGGTGGTGAGCAACATGGACGTGGTGCCCACTTACCGGAGGCTGTTGCCCGATGTGAAGGCGCCGGAACGCACATTGCGCCAGGAACGCAGCAGCAGCGCACTGGTGTTCTATTGGGGAATACAGGCGGGCCACGCGGAACTTGGCCTGCACAACATCCTCTTCAGCAACGATTATAAGGCGGAGTTCGATCACCTGTTCAGCAAGCTCGAGGTGTTCGATGATCCCACGGTCTATATCAACATCACCAGCAAGTACACACCGGGCGATGCGCCGAAGGGATGTGCCAACTGGTTCACCATGATCAATGCGCCGCGCGATGTGGGGCAATATGATGCGGCCACGATCGCCCTTGCGCGCAAGGCTATTCTCGGCAAAGTGCGTCGGACACTGGGCATTGATTTGGAGCCGCTGATCCAAGTGGAGCGCATGCTCGATCCGCGGTCCATCGCCGTGCGCACGTCAAGCCACCAGGGTTCGCTCTACGGCACCAGTAGCAATGGTCCCTGGGCCGCCTTCCTGCGCCACCCGAACGACCATCCTCGCATAAAAGGACTGCATTTCTGCGGAGGCAGTGTGCATCCCGGCGGAGGCATTCCGCTTGCACTGCTCAGTGCACGAATTGCCACATCACCGGTGCCGACCATGAAGACAATTGAACAGACAGCACACGTATGAAGACCCTGATCCAACGCCTCGATCATCGCCATGGCATTGGCCTGGTGCTCATTCTGCACATCGTGGGCTTGCTGGCCCTGGCAAGCCCACTAGCGCCTTGGGTGATATCGCTCACTCCGTTGAACCTGCTGGTCACGGCCGCGGCCATGGCCGTGTTCGCCAAGCTCGATCGGCGCACGGTGTTGTTCGCCTTCGTGGTGGGTGCGCTGGGCTATTTCGTGGAAGTGCTTGGTGTATGGACAGGCCGAGTGTTCGGCGAATACCAGTATGGTGATGTGCTCGGATTCAAGCTGCTGAACGTGCCCCTGTTGATCGGACTTAACTGGAGCATGCTCGTGTTCGCCGTGGGTGTGCCGCTCTCACGCACAGCGCTCCCCGTATGGGCCAAGGTGCTCATAGGTAGCATCGCCATGGTGGCACTCGACCTGCTCATTGAGCCGGTGGCCATCCACCTGGGTTTCTGGAACTGGGAACAACCCACCGTGCCTTTGCAGAACTATGTGGCCTGGGGGCTCGTGAGCGCGCTCTTTTTCACGCTCTTCTTCCTGCTCCCGCTCCGGCGTGAGAATCCGGTGGCCCGTTATGTGCTCGCCGCGCAGGTGCTTTTCTTTGCCGGGCTCAACCTAGTGCTGGGCGTGGCGTAATGGAGCACTACTATTACCTGGGTCTCGACCTCTTCACCATTTCCTTCCCGCTGCTGCGCAGTTTCGAACCGCGCATCACCTTCTGGAAGAAGTGGCCGGGGCTCTTCGTGGGAATCGCGGTCATGGCGGCCGTTTTCCTGGTGTGGGATGCCATCTTCACCGCCAACGGCGTGTGGGGCTTCAACCCGCGCTACCTCACCGGGCCCAAGCTCTTTCACCTGCCCATCGAGGAGTGGTTGTTCTTCCTGGTGGTGCCGTATGCCTGTGTGTTCCTGTACGAGGTGATGCGCTACTTCGTTCGTCGCGACATCCTCGGCAGCATCGCGAGGCCCTTCAGCATGGTGCTGATGACCGTTCTGCTCATCGTAGGTGTGCTGTACATCGACCACATCTACACGGCCATCACCTTCCTGTGCACAGCGGCCATGCTGGCGTTGCATCTCTTCGTGCTCAAGAGCCCCTATCTCGGACGGTTCTATGTGGGTTATGCCGTCAGCCTCATTCCCTTCTTCCTGGTGAACGGCATCCTCACCGGCTGGCTGCTGGATGAGCCCATCGTGTGGTACAATAATGCCGAGAACCTTGGCATCCGCCTCAACACCATTCCCATCGAGGACAGCATGTACCTGCTGTTCTTCCTATTGCTCACCATCACCTTCTACGAGCGGCCGTTGAAGCGCGAACATGGCGACCTACCGCCGGTCCGGTCTTACTTCGGCTGAGCCGCTTTCCACTGACCGTGCCAACGCTTGAGCGCGGAAGCCGAGATCACCACGTACACCAGGTACAGCCCGGCGTACCAGTACATGCCGAGCACCGCATACAGCACGATCGCCACCGTATCGGCCACGATCCAGTAGGCCCAGTTCTCCAGCACCTTGCGTGCCAGCATCCAGGTGGCCAATAGGCTGAAGGCGGTGGCGAAGCCGTCCAGCCCCGTGTAGCGCGCATCGGGCAACAGCTTCAGCAGCAGGGCACCGCCAACAGCGAGCACCCCACCACCAATGATCATTACGGCATGGAAGCGGGCGCTCCGACGGTTGATGGCCAGCGTGCCGGTGTCATCCTTGCCCCACGACCACCAGCCATAGATACCCATGGCCACGTAGTATGCGCTCAGCCCCACTTGGGCATACACATGCTGGTGCAGGAACAAGGCCACGCCCATGGCCGAAGCGGCGATGCCGAACAACCAGCCCACACGCTTCTCATAGAGCATGAGCACGGTGTAGGCCAGGTTGCCCACAGCGGCCACCGCCTCAAGCACCTGCCAGGGATCCAACGTCATGTGGCGAAGGAACGAAGAAGCCAGCCTTCAATCCGTTCGGATCGAACCGGAACGCGCCGAAGGTGTACGGATGGTCAACTTCGCTCCCATGCTGCGCACCATACTGCTTGTTCTGGCCCTGCCCACCATCGGCCCTGCCTTTGCCCAAGTGCATCCGGGCCGATACGCATCACCCGGCACACACCTGCTCGTGGTGAACGGCCAATGGAGCACCATGGACCCGGCGGTGTTGAACGATCAACGGTCCGTGGCCTTCGCTTCCGAGGCAGCCCGCATCGCAGATCACCTCCACCGCGTTGCCGATCGTTTGGCCGAACGAACAGCGCCCACACTTGTTGAGGGACCTTCACAACGTCGCTTGGCATTGCTCGATACGTTGCAGGCATACGCCGACCGCGGACGGTTCCCGCTGAACAACACCGTGCCGGGCCGCACACCGGTCTTCATTGACGAACAAGGTACCGCCTGCGCTGTTGGGCAGCTGATGATAGGCAGCGGTCACGAGGCGCTTGCCGAGCAGATCCGCAAGGAGATGAACCTGGCTTATGTTTATGACATTGATCTACTTGAGGTTGCCGTCTGGGCCAGGGACCACGGCTTCACCATCGATGAACTGGCCTGGATCCAGCCGACCTATCATTTCGAGCGGATCCGGGACCCGAGCGTACTTGCAGCCTTCGACCTTGCGAATGGCGACCGGGTCGAAGTGCAAGCCCCGACCAGCCCTGATGCCCCAAAAAAGCTTCGTTTGGTCCGGAAGAACGGGCAGGGTGAAAAGGTGCTTGCCACATTCCCCCTGTTATCGGCTGTGCAGGCCATGGAGTTCAATGGACAGGTTTATGTTGCCGGGATGCCACCGGCCAAAGGTCCTGCTGCTGAAGTGTACCATTGGAACGGAACATCGCTCAAGGCACTTGATCCGTTCCCCGGACGCATGGTCATCGGATCTATTTACATGCAGAACGGCATGCTGCACGTGGTCGGATATGAACTGGGAGATCCGCAGCCCCAGGAACGCTACCTGACGGAGGACGGCGAGTGGAAGGTCATTTAGCCGAATTGGGGAGCGGTGATCTGCACCAAAGCGCTTATCGAACCCTGAATTGCCCGCACCTACATGCCGCAATTGCAGGGCTGGCTGAAGAACAACTTCGTTCGCGGCAACAATTCCTGTATCCGGTCCATCTCATGCTGTTCGAACTGGATGGCGCGGAGATCAAGGAAGCGTAAGGACGTCATGCCCTCCAGCTGCTCCGGGAAGTCGGCGAGGTCGTTGCTCCAAAGGTCCAGTGAGACCAGCTCTTTCAGTTTGCCCATGCACGCTGGCAGGCCGGTGAGCGCATTGCGGCTAAGGTCGAGCCGTTTGAGGTGCTCCAGCCTGCAGATCACTTCCGGGAACTGCACCAGTTTGTTGCGCGATACGCGGAGTTCCTGCAGATAGACCATCTCGGCCAGCCATGCGGGCAGTTCCTTCAGCTTATTGCCCGAAAGGTCCAGCGAGTTCAGGTTCTTCAACTGCTTGATGCCTTCGGGCAGCTCTTTCAGTTTCTGGCCCGACAGATCGAGGCGGTACACTTGGTCGGGTTCCTTCAGCGCACGCTCCAGGCTGCGGTAGGTGCGCATGCTGTCCAACGCCACACTGGGCAGCAATTGGGCCTTGGTGATCTGCGGCAGGGCAATTAGCAGCAGAAGCAGAAGCTTACATAGGGTAGAGGGTCGTTGTGCCAAAGTGTTCATGGCAGTTGGCTCAGCAGGTCCAAGGCGACTTTGCGGTCCTGGTGCAGTTGTTCCTTCAGTTGTTCCATTCCATCGAACCGCATGTCGCCGCGGATCCTGTCAATGAAACGCACGTTGATGGGCTCTCCGTACAGATCGCGGTCCAGATCGAAGATGTTCACCTCCACGGTGCGTGTCGGTGCGGGGTTGGAGAGGGTGGGGCGCTCGCCGATATACAGCATGCCGGTGTGCTTGCCCGAGGGCAGTTCCACGGTAACGGCATATACCCCATCACCGGGTACCAGTTTCTGCGGGTCGATGCCGCCGATATTGGCCGTGGGGTAGCCCATGGTTCGGCCCAGCTGATCGCCCTTTACCACCACGCCGCCCAATGGATAGGGGTAGCCCAGTAGGTCATCGGCCATGCGCACATCGCCCCCGATAAGGGCCTGTCTCACCTTGGTGCTGCTCACTTTCACATGCTCCACTTCCTGGGCCGGTATTTCCTCCACCTCGAAATCGTACACCTCGCCCAATTGGTGCAACAGGTGCAGGTCGCCTTCGCGGTTGCGGCCGAAACGGTGGTCGTACCCAATGACGACGGCATGCACCCCGATGGCGCCCACGAGCACTTCGCGCACATAATCGGTGGCATGCATGCGTGAGAACTGGCGGCTGAAAGGCACCACCAGCAAATGGTCGAGTCCCGCTTTTTCCAACAAGGCGATTTTCTCGTCCTGGGTGCTTAGCAGCTTCAGGTCATTGTCCCCTGGGAACAACACCATCCGGGGGTGCGGGTGGAAGGTGAAGAGCACGCTCTCACCATCATCGCGGCGCGCCCGCTCAGTAAGCCGGTCCAGAATGGTGCGGTGGCCGCGGTGAACGCCATCGAAGGTGCCCGTGGTGAGCACAGGGCGGCGAACGTTGGCAAAGGAGGCCAGGTCGGTGTGGACGCGCATGGGAGCGCTACAAAGGTGGTGTGGATCAGGCTTACCCATGTCATTGGGGTCCTCATTGGCTACGCATTGAACGGTATGCCCCATCCACCATCCTGTAGACCATCGTTCGTAGGATCTTGCAGTCTCAATGGAAAAGGGACGCATTATGGAGGCGAACAGGCCCGGCCATTGGGCGGGTCGCGGTTCCTATGCGTGGCTGTTCTGGGGGCTGGGTGCGGTCGTATTGCTCGCAGTGGTCATCGGTTTCGCCCCTGCTCTACGCCATGCGAAGGCCGACACTGAACGGTCGGGCGGGGTGTTCACGACATCTTCCGTCAGCTGGGGAGCTGTCTCTTCGCTGCAACAGGTCATTGAACGGCAGGAGTATCACATGCGGCCGGATGGATTTGGTGGTTTCAAGACACCGAACAGGTATCAGGACCTGCGGTTCCAATTCGATGCCTTGGGCTTCACCTTATGCCCACGGGCGAATGATCCTGATTGGACCATGCGCTTTGAATTGGAGAGCATCGGGCGTTCACACTTTTCGCAGCGGCCATCCGATAATCCTCGGATGATCGCATCTGGATCAATGCTTCGGGTGGAGCACGGAAAATTCACTGTGAGGTATGCGAACGACCGTACCGGGATGCGGCAGGATTTCCTTGTCCATGAGCGGCCAGAGGGTAATGACCCATTGCAGGTACGGATCCGGGTCAGCGGCCCTTTGGTGGCCATGAGCGCAGCGCCGGACGCTGTGCACTTCGTGGCACGAGACCCCAAGGGCAGGGACAAAGGGCCTGCTTTCACTTACGACGGACTGGTGGCGTGGGATGCGGATGGGGATACGCTCCATGCTACAATGACAGTGCAGGATACCGAATTGGTGATCAGTGTCGATGATCGTGATGCTGTCTATCCCATTACCATCGATCCGCTTTCCAGCACGGGCGGTAGCCTGTTGGAGATGGACCAGGCCGGCGCATCATTCGGAGCGTGCACGGCCACGGCTGGTGATGTTAATGGGGATGGTTACTCGGACCTGCTGGTAGGCGCTCCCTTGTTCGACCTGGGTTCGGGTGATGAGGGGGCAGCGTTCCTCTTCCTTGGGTCAGCTTCCGGTCTTGCCAATGCACCGGCCTGGAGCTGGTCGGCAGGTCAACCAGCAGCACGTTGTGGACAAGCGGTGGCCACGGCCGGGGATGTGAACGGGGACGGGTTCAGCGATATACTGGTCGGTGTGCCTCAATGGAACAACGGCCAAAGTGACGAGGGTAGGGCGGTTCTGTTCCTGGGCGCTTCCGCAGGACCTGCCGCTACTCCGGCCTGGTCCATGGAAGGACAGCAGGTAGGCGCCCGTGCAGGCATCAGTTTGGCCACAGCGGGAGATGTGAACGCCGATGGCTACAGCGATGTGGTCATTGGCGCTGATGCATACGATAGTGGACAGATCGATGAAGGAGGCGTATTCGTGTACATGGGTAGTGCAACAGGTCTGGGCCCGGTTGCAAGCATCATTCTACAACGGGACCAAGCGGGTGCATCATTCGGCACAGCGGTTTCCTCAGCCGGCGATGTCAATCGGGATGGCTACAGTGATGTGGTGATCGGTGCGCCGTTGTATGACAATACGTTGACCGATGAGGGTGGTGTTTTTGTTTTCCATGGCTCTGCTTCGGGACTCTCCGCTGCTCCCAATTCATCGAGGTACCGAGCCCAGGCAGATGCTCGGTTCGGGGCATCCGTATCGTTCGCGGGCGATGTGAACAGTGACGGGTTCGGGGATGTCATCATCGGATCGCCACAGTTCAGTGGAACGCTTGCCCTGCAGGGCCAGGCCTTGATGTACCGCGGAAGCGCGTCGGGGGTCGTGGCCACCGCATCATGGACAGCCAATGGCGGCCAAGCCGGGGCCCGGGCAGGAACGAGCGTGACGGGGCTTGGCGATGCGAATGGTGATGGCTTTGCCGATGTTGCCATTGGCCTACCTGCATACAGCAACGGTCAGAGCGGAGAAGGCTTGGTGCGGGCCTATATGGGGGTCTCATCACTTGCGGGATTGGCCTTGACGCCGTCATGGTCATATGAAAGCCAACAGGTGGGCGCGGCGATGGGTACCTGGGTCGCGGCGGCAGGCGATGTGAACGGGGATGGCCTGGCCGATCTCGCTATTGGTGCTCCACTATTCGATAATGGGCAAACGGATGAAGGGAGGGCGTTCGTTTTCCATGGGACCAGCGCTGCACCAGCGTTGAATGCGGTGTGGTCGGTCGAGAGCGATCAAGCGGATGCTCAGATGGGCTATGCCCTCTCACGGGCAGGTGATGTGAATGGTGATGGGTTCGCGGATGTGATCATTGGTACACCTCGGTACACGAACGGGCAATTGCGCGAAGGGCGAGCGACAATGCATTTGGGAAGTGCCACAGGCCCTACTGCCGCACCGTCCTGGACCGTTGAAGGCGATCAGGTGGAAGCCCAATACGGACTGGCCGTGGCTTCAGCTGGTGATGTGAACGGAGACGGTTACGGGGACGTCATCGTAGGTGCGCCATACTATGACAATGGGCAGTTGGATGAAGGTCGGACCTACGTGTATTTGGGCTCACCGGGTGGATTGGCCACATCGCCAGCATGGACATTCGAGAGCGATCGGGCAGGCGCTCGACTTGGATGGAGTGTTGCTTCAGCTGGCGATGTGAACGGAGACGGCTACAGCGACGTGATCGTGGGTGCCTATATGTACGATGCAACGGTAGCTGCTGAGGGGCGTTGTTACCTCTTTCTGGGATCGGCCACAGGGCTTGCTGCTGCTCCCGCATGGATCCGGGATGGTGGACAGATCAATTGCTTCTTTGGCATAGCCGTGGCTCTTGCTGGCGATGTGAACGGTGACGGATTGGATGACGTGATCATTGGTGCCCATTTATATGATAATACTTACAGCACGGAGGGTGCTGCCTTTCTGTTCCTGGGCACACCCGGTGGTCTTGCGGCAGCTCCTGCATGGGTCACTTACGGAGGTCAAGGCGGGGCTCAAGCGGGCGGTTGCGTTGGCCACGCAGGAGACGTGAACGGGGACGGTTATAGCGATGCCTTCGTGACCGCCTATCAAGGCTCCAATGGACAATCCGCAGAAGGCATCGTGCGGGTATATCACGGCACGGTCAATGGGCTGTCCGTAACACCTTCGGTCGTGCTTGAGAGCAACCAGGTCGATGCCCGTTTCGGTGTTAGTGCTTCCTACGCCGGCGATGTGAACGGGGATGGTTACGGTGATCTCGTGGTCGGGGCACAACGGTTCAGCACGTTATACCTGAACGAGGGTCGTGCCAACATTTACCTAGGTGGTCCATCCGGACTTTCGGTTGGTTCAAACTGGTCCTTCAATGGTGGACAGACCGGTGCCGAATCCGGGTCAGCAGTTAGCGGTGCAGGGGATGTGAACGGGGATGGCTTCGGGGATATCCTCGTGGGTGCACCGAACTATGCGAACGGACAGGCCTATGAAGGCCGTGCCTCCCTGTTCCTTGCGAATGGCGGAACAGGCATCGCGCAGCGGACACGACAGTATCGGGAGGATATGACAACGCCGGTCCGAACTGGTAACAGAACATTCAACAGTAGTTGTGGTTGGGGGATCGGGCAGTTCTCACGCTCGCCACTTGGTCGCACGCGACTGCGGCTCCAATGGGAGGTGAAAGGGCATGGCCCCCCCTTCTCCGGCTCGCCGATAACCAGTGGCATGGGATTCACCGGCGTTAGTGCTGGTTGGTCCGATAGTGGGACAGGTGGAGTGGACATCATGGAGCCCTTGTCCATACTGTCCCTGAACAGTTCACACCCGGCCTGGCGTGTTCGGGTGCGCTATCATCCTGCCACGATGATCAATGGCCAGCCATTCGGGATCTGGCGGTATGGCGGCCTGCATGACGATCAGGTTCCCAGTTTGAAGGTCGACCTCGATATCTGTGGCCCTTTGGCACTGCAGTGGCTTCACTATTCGGGCGCTTGCATTGCAGGCCGGACCGCGCTGGAATGGAAGGTTGTCGAGGATGAACGTGTGCAGCAGTTCAATGTGCTTGCGAGCGTCGATGGCATGGATTGGGAACTTTTGGGAAGCCTGCCCGCATCAACCAACACCGCGAATTATCATTGGCAGGAGGACGGGCCGATCTCAGTGGTGACCTACTATCGGGTGGAAGCACAGTATGTCGATGGTGTCACAGAACCGGCTTCGATACTGGCTTTAAGTCCATGCGGGTCGGAAGAGGACAATGGGCTTACCATCGTGCCGAACCCGGCCAACGAAAGTGCTTGTATGGTCCTTCATTCAGGCAGTTGGGATGGTCTTCGTGTCCGGGTCCTTGCATCCAATGGCCAGGAGGTGGAGCGATTTGGACCCCTTGCCGGTGTTGAAGGACAGCGTATCTGTTTGGATGTGCGTGATCTTCCGCCTGGTCTTTACCTGGTCGTGCTGGAAGAACCATCAGGTCTTCGGTCTGCAATGGCACGACTGATGGTCCATTAGGTTTTACATACGGGAACTTGCATCGCGGGTCCGTTCCTACGGAACCCTATGTGATGTCAAGGCCTGGTCAATTCCGATAGATGATAAACAGCCCTTTTCAGATCGTGGACGGACATTGCCATATTGGTGGTGTTCCTGTGGATGACATTGTTGATCGCACTGGAACACCGGTGTATGTGTATGATGCCGGACGGATATCCCACCAGGTAACGCGGTTGAAGCTGGCCTTTGATCGCTGTCCGGTCCGCATCATGTACGCGTGCAAGGCACTTCCGAACGTGAATATCATGCGCTTGGTCCGGGGCCAGGGTGTTGGGCTCGATACAGTCTCCATACAGGAAGTGGAGCTGGGCATGAAGGCCGGATTTGCGCCGGACGAGATCCTATACACGCCCAACATGGTGCCTTTTTCAGAGATCCAACGCGCGGTCGAACTTGGCGTGCATGTGAATATCGACTCCATCCCCATGTTGGAGCGGTTCGGTGCTGAGTACGGAGGTAGCGTGCCGTTGTTCATCAGGATAAATCCGCACATCATGGCGGGTGGCAATGAACGGATCAGCACTGGTCACATCGACTCAAAATTCGGTATCTCCATACATCAGCTGCGTCATGTTGAGCGTGTGGTGGCCTCACACGGCATTCATGTGCATGGCCTGCACATGCATACGGGTAGTGATATCCTGGAAGCCGAGGTGTTCATGCGCGGTGCTGAACTGCTGCTTGAGGCCGTGGTGCATTTCCCGAATGTCCGTTTCATTGATCTGGGCAGTGGTTTCAAGGTCGCCTATCGTGATGGTGATATCGTTACCGATGTGGAGGAACTGGGCCAACGGCTATGCACCCGCATGGAACGCTTTGTGGAGGGAAGGGATTCACCCTTGGAGATCTGGTTCGAGCCGGGCAAGTTCCTGGTGAGCGAGGCTGGTGTGCTATTGACGCGTGTTACACAGATCAAGCAGACCACCGCTACCATTTTTGCTGGTGTTGACAGTGGTCTCAATCACTTGGTCAGGCCCATGATGTACGGCAGCTATCATCACATCCTCAATGTTAGCAACCCTCAGGGTGTGCCACACATTTACACGGTGGTGGGCAACATCTGCGAGACCGACACATTTGGCTGGGACCGTAAGATCGCGGAACTCAGGGTGGGGGATCTTATAGCCATGCTCAATGCTGGTGCATATGGCCATTCAATGGCAAGTAACTATAACAGTCGGCTGCGCCCACCCGAGGTTCTGGTGGAGAATGGGGTGGCCCGTATCATTCGTCGTCGTGAGACACTGGATGACCTTTTGGCCACCCAGTTCATCCCGAAAGACGAACAGACGGACGTGTAGGTTGATGGGTCGACGTTCTGGGCTTGCAATACCTTGAAAGTAAAAGGGCCGCCTCATGTGAGGCGGCCCTTTTATTGGGATATCGAGCTTCTAACCGATCACTTGGCGATCACCAAGCGCTCGGTATAACGCTGCGTGCCAGCGGTGATGTTCACCATGTACAGGCCGTCGGCCAGTTCGCCGAGGCTCAGCACCTGGTACACCATGCCATCGTTCACAGCCATCGTGCGG